>CAXTRJ010000001.1:0-56176 GCA_964246585.1 uncultured Sphingomonas sp.
GGGGGGGCGAGGTCGAGGCGAGGCGACTTTGCGCACCCGACCTGGCCGCCTTTCCGGGCGATCGCGCCCCTGTCATCGAACTGACCCGCCCGTGCAACCGGCGCGCAACGCGCGGCGGGCAAACCCGTGACCATGGAATCCTGATCCAGGTTGTTCCGGGGGGAATGGACATGAAACTGCCCACACGCGCCACCAATGCCTATCACGACGGCGAAATCGACACCAACCCGACCGTAAACCCGCACCTCGACGACCTGATCGCGGCGCGCTACTCGCGCCGGCAGACGATGCTGGGCGGACTGTCGGCGATGACCGCGGCGGTGTTCGGCGGAATGCTCCTGACCGGGTGCGGCGAGGATGATTCGCGCGAGGTGATCACCGTCGGCGCCGGCGACGCGATACAGGCCAGCGCCGGGCAGATGGTGACGCTGACCGGCGCCGCCTCCGGCATCCCGAGCAGCGCCGGCTGGACCCAGATCAGCGGGCCGACCGTGCCGCTGACCGGCGCCAACACCGCCACCGCCACCTTCACCGCGCCCGGCGTCGCCGCCAGCACGCCCATGGCGTTCCGCTTCTCCGCGACGAGCGGCGACGGCGCCGTGAGCACGGCGGACACCACCGTCACCATCACCCCGGTGACGCTCGCCTTCGCCGCGGTGCCAAAGAACCTGAACGACCTGGTGACGGTGCCCGCGGGCTATAGCGTCACCGTGCTCTACCGCCTGGGCGATCCGATCGCGAGCGGGGTGGCGGCCTATGCCAACAACGGCACCGATACCAATTTCGCCGGGCGCGCCGGCGACCATCACGATGGCATGACCTATTTCGGCCTGGGCGCGACCGCGGCCGCGCCCGATCCCGCCAACAGCAGCCGTGGGTTGCTGGTGCTCAACCACGAGAACATCACCCAGGTCTATCTCCACCCGGCGGGCGCGACCAACGTCGGCGGCGTCCGGCCCGAAGCGGAGGCGATCAAGGAGATCGAGGCGCACGGCGTCTCGGTGATCGAGATCGCGCGCGCGAGCGGGACGTGGAGCTATCAGCCGACCTCGGCGCTCAATCGCCGGATCACCCCCAACACGCCGATGGCGTTCAACGGGCCGGTGCGCGGCGACCCGCTGATCCGCACCGCCTATTCGCCCGACGGCACCGCCGGGCGCGGCACGATCAACAATTGCGCCAACGGCACCATGCCGTGGGCGACCTATCTCACCAACGAGGAGAACTGGGCCGGCTATTTCCGCCGCGAGGCCGGCGACGTCGCCACGCGCGGCGGGGCCACCGCCAAGGCGAATGTCAGCCTGGCGCGCTACGGCATCCCGGAGAACCGGCCGGGCAATTACGGCTGGGCGACGGTGCGGCCGGCCGACGCGGCGAACACGACCTTCTCGCGCTGGAACATCACCCAGCGCCCCGGGGTCGCCGCCGACGGCGCCGGCGATTTCCGCAACGAGGCGTTCCAGTTCGGCTGGGTGGTCGAGATCGACCCGTTCGATCCCGCCTCGACCCCGCGCAAGCGCACCGCGCTCGGCCGGATGAACCATGAGGGCTGCGAGGCAGGCCGCATGGTCGCGGGCGTCCGCCCCGCCTTCTACATGGGCGACGACGCGCAGAACGAATATATCTACAAGTTCGTCTCGGCGGCCCCCTGGTCGGCGGCCGACGCCACCGCGGCCAACCGGCTGGCGATCGGCGACAAGTATCTGGACGCCGGCACGCTCTACGTCGCGCGGCTGAACCCCGATGGCTCGGGCCAGTGGCTGCCGATCGTGTTCGGGCAGGGGCCGCTGACCAGCGCCAACGCCGCGTATTCCTTCGCCAGCCAAGCCGATGTGCTGATCAACACCCGGCTCGCCGCCGACCTGCTCGGCGCGACGCGGATGGACCGGCCGGAATGGACCGCGGTGAACCCCGCCACCGGCGAGATGTACTGCACGCTGACCAACAACTCGTCGCGCACCGCCGTTACCGCCGACCCGTCCAACCCGCGCGCCTACGCCGACCCGAAGCTGCCGCAGGGCGACCAGGTCAACGCCGACCCGCCCTCACCGCCGTCCGTGACGCGCGGCAACGCCAACGGCCATGTCGTCCGGCTGCGCGAGGCGGGCGACACGTCGGAGGCGACCGGCTTCACCTGGGACATCTACGCCTTTGGTTCCGGCGCGGACCTGGACGCGACCAACATCAACCTGTCGGGGCTGGACGCGACTAACGACTTCTCCTCGCCCGACGGGCTGTGGTTCGGCCTGGCGAGCAACCCCACCGGCCAGGCGACGCCGGTGATGTGGCTCCAGACCGACGACGGCGCCTATACCGACGTGACCAACTGCATGCTGCTCGCCGCGATCCCCGGCACGGTGGGCGACGGCGGGACGCGGGTGGTCAACAACAACCTGAACGGCGGCGGCAGCACGGTGACGACGCGCATCGGCAAGGCCCCGGGCGCGACGCTGAAGCGGTTCCTGGTCGGGCCCAAGGAGTGCGAGATCACCGGCATCTTCACGACGCCGGACGGCCGCTCGCTGTTCGTCAACGTCCAGCACCCGGGCGAGAACGGCAACCCGGGCAACATCACCAGCAGCTGGCCTGCGAGCCAGGCCGGGTCGGTGACGACGCCGTCGCGTCCGCGCTCGTCGACAATCGTCATCACGCGCGACGACGGCGGCGTCGTCGGGATCTGAATCGGGCGGGCAGCCCTCGGGCTGCCCGCTTGGCCCCTCAGCGGCGGCTATCGCCGGCTCCACTCCCAATCAATCGTTCAGAAACGTCGGTGAGCCGCGCCTTTTGGAACTCAGTTCGGTCGCCACACTTCGGCGGCGAAGTCTTTGGCCACGAGCATCCACGCTCGCTCCATCGGCGCCAAGCCGGTCTACGGTCAAAGCCGCGCGTAGAGGCGGGTTTCGTGAAGGCAGACGCCCGGATGGCGCTTGTCAGCCGACGATGCAAGGCCACGTCGCGCCACATTCCAACAAATTGCCACATCTGCGTGTTTCACTCGGGCTTCAACGTCCACTCGGTCGTTGGGCCCTGTGCGATGAGATGCGGGTAGGCGTCGATCCGGACCGCGTCGTAACCGCGCTTCGACAGTTCGTTGAGCGCACGGTCCCAGTCTTCATAGCCCGCACCCGGCCAGCGCCGCTCCAGCCAGGAAAAATCCCACATCGTGATCGCGCGGGGCGCTTTGCGCTTGTTCGCGGGAGGTCGCGCCTGCGCAGAAGCGCGGGCCGACGGCAATGCACTCCCAAGCAGGGCAGCCCCGGCACCCTGCAGGAACTGTTTGCGGTCGAGCGTTGGTGGTACCGTGGCCTTGGCTATCCTCCCCAGGCGACCGCACGCGATCTGGCGACCGATCGCCGTTGAAACGATTCGGTTTTTGCCGGTTGCTGGAGTTGTGGCAAGCGAAAGAGGCGACTTGGATCGCTCGCTGTTCACTTCTTTGCGGATGGCCGGCAAGGGGCTTGACAATCCCCTCCCCTTAACTTGTGATCACAGGTGCGTGGGGCAATCGCTCGCGGCGCAATCGACCGGGTTCCTGGGTCCGCACCGAAGCGCGGGACGCAATATGAGGACGGACGTGGCGAAACGATTGATGCGCGGGTATCGAGGGCTCGCCGCCCTTGCCTGCATCGCGTTGCTCCCAGCTCCGGCCTGGCCCCTGCCGCTGACGACCATCCGGGTCGCGGCACATTACAATAGCCAGCAGATCGCTCCCATGCTCGCCTGCTTCCGTCGGTATGAAGCGCAGCATCCGGGCATCCGGATCGTCTATCAGCAGGTGTCCTACGAGGATTTCTTTCAAACGGTGTTGATCTCTCGCGCCGGCCGATCGCCGGTGGACATCTACAATCTCTATTCGATTTGGGCGCCGCAATTGATCGCCACGCGCGCGCTCGACGTTCCGCCTCCGGACATCGATCGGTTCGTCAGGGCGAACTACACATCGCCGACGATCGGCGCGGCGACGCTCAAGGGACGTCTTTGGGGCATCCCTACGGCCGTCAGCGTCTACCAACTGGTCTACAACAAGAAGCTGCTCGCCGCGGCGGGCTTCCGGGCGCCGCCAAGGACCTGGAACGACATGATCCGCATCGCCGGCGCGATCACGAAAAGGAACCGCCAGGGCAATATCCTGATCGGCGGCTACGCCGTCAATCTCTCCGGCGCCAACGTCACGCATGCCTTCTACTCGCAAATGTACGCCGCCGGGGCCGCGCCCTACACGTCCGACATGCGCCGAACGAATTTGCGCTCGCCCGCCGCCGTCGCGATCCTGAGCAAGCAGGTGGAACTGTTCAGGCGCGGCATCACCAGCAACGCGGTGCAGGCGGTGGACTTCGCGGGCGGCGGCGTCGGCATGTCGGTGATGGCGAACTGGATGAAGGACACGCTCCGCTCGTCGCTGGGATCGCGGTTCGAGGACACGGTTGGTGTCGCGCCGATCCCGACCGACGGCCCCGGCGGAACGATGATCTACTCCTTCTTCTCGGGCGTCGATGCGGCGAGCCGGGTCAAGCGGCAATCATGGGATCTGCTGCGGTGGTTGAACAATCCGCGCGGCAGGGGCGGACTGTCGTGCACGGGCACGATGCTGGCCGGCATGGGCGACTTGACCGGCAACCGGTCCGATCTCGCCGCCATGCGCAGCGTCGCCGACCCGTTCAGTCAGCGATACATCGCCGCGCTCGCCTCACCGGGGGCGGTCAGTCAGCCGAACATCTGGCACGCCGCCGAGGCCGACCGCCTGCTCAAATACTATATCGAGCTGGCATGGGCGGGCCGGATGACGCCGGCGGCCGCCCTGGCCGCGGCGGACGACGGCATCACCGCGATCCTGGACGAACAGCCATGAAGCCGCCCCGCCGTCGGCGGTGGAGGCCCGATATGCTGGGATGGCTGTCATCGAAGCGAGCGGCGCCGTATCTGTTCATGGCGCCGGTGATCGTCTTTGGCGTATTGCTGTTCGTGGGGCCGCTGCTGTTCGCGGCCTATGTCAGCCTCACGGACTGGGACGGCGTCGCCAGCCCGAACTGGGTCGGCTTGCAGAACTACGCCTATCTGCTCGGCCGCGACCAGTTTTTCTTCACGTCGCTCTGGTACACCTTGTATTTCGCCGCCGGCTCGGTGATCGTCGGCGTCCCGGCGGCGCTGATCGTCGCGGCCCTGATCAGCCGGAGCCGATACCAATCGTTCTGGCGCACGATCTACTGGCTGCCGATGATCACCAACATCGTCGCGGTGGCCTATATCTGGTGGTACATCCTGAACGACACGTCGGGCCTGCTCAACCGGGCGCTCGACCTCTTCGGGCTTCCCGGCCCGAACTGGCTGACGAGCACCTCCATGTCGATGTTCTCGGTCATCCTCGTGTTCTCCTGGATTTCGATCGGCCAGAACGTGCTCGTGTTCCTCTCGGGCCTGAACGAGATCGACGAAACCTATTATGAGGCCGCGAAGCTCGACGGCGCCAATCCGCTGCAACTCTTCTGGCAGATCACGATCCCGCTGCTGCGCCCGACGATCCTGTTCGTGCTGATCACCAGCCTGATCAGCTCGCTCAGCTCGTTCGTGCTGATGCTTATCCTCACCGAAGGCGGCCCGGCGCGGTCCACCACCGTCACGGGGCTGTACCTCTACGACATGGCCTTCACCGACCTGCGCCTCGGACGCGCCTCGGCCGCCGCCTATATCCTGTTCGCGATCATCTTCGCGATCAGCCTGGTGCAATTGCGCTTGCTGCGGCGGGGCGGCGTGGAGGCCCATTGATGAGCGACGCACGGTTGACCCGCGACATCGAGCGGACGCGACGCAGAACACGTGTTTCCGGGGCGGCGCTGACGGTTCTCAAATATGCCGCGCTGAGCCTTGGCGCGGTGGTGATGATCTTTCCGTTTCTCGACATGTTCCTCGGCGCCCTGCGGACGCCGGCGGAGCGGCTGGCGCGGCCGATGGTCTACTGGCCGCACGATCCGCAATGGCACAATTTCGTTCGCGTGTTCACCGAACTGCCGATGCTGACCTGGTTGGCGAACAGCGTCATCGTGACGGTCCTGATCACGGCCATCCAGATGGTGACCAGCACGATGGCCGGCTATGCGCTGGCCAAATACCGATTCTTCGGATCGAAAGCGATGTTGAGCGCGGTGCTCGGCGCGCAGATGTTCCCATTCTTCCTCCTGATCATCCCGATGTTCTTTCTGTTGCGCTTCGTGCCGCTGTTCGGAGGTAATAACATCCTTGGTCAAGGCGGCTCCGGTCTCCTGAACTCGTACGCCGCGATGATCCTGCCGTTCGCGGTGACTTGGTATGGCATCTTCCTGATGCGGCAGTCTTTCATGAGCGTTCCGGATGAGATCATCGACGCGGCGCGAATAGATGGAGCGGGCGAGTTCCGCATCCTCGCCACCATCGTGCTGCCGCTGGTCCGCCCCGGGCTCGCGACGCTGGGCATCTTTGTCTTTATCTATCACTGGAACGAGGTCATCTGGACGATGACGGTCACGCGCAGCACGCCGGAGCTCCAGACGATCCCGGTCGGCATCTATCTGCTGCGCGGCGCCTTCATCGATCAATCGACCTTCTCGCTGCAACAGGCCGCGGTCTGCGTGTCGATCGTGCCGATCATGGTCGTCTTCCTGCTCCTCCAGCGATCCTACATTCGCGGCCTCACCGCCGGTAGCGTGAAAGGTTGATCATATACGGAACACCCACAGCCTGAACGCCGGCCCAAACGTGCAAAGGTGAGCATGATGGTGATCAATGTTGTGCGATATACCATTTCGTCTTAGGATTCTTCAATGCAGGACACCGCAACGCTGAGCGCTGACACCCTCCGGACGATCTTCGATCGCAACCGCGCCGGGCATCAGCAGGGCGTCTATTCGGTTTGCTGCGCGCATCCCCGGGTAATCCGCGCCGCGCTTGAGCTGGCGCGCGATCGCCGGCAGGTGGCGGCAATCGAATCGACCTGCAATCAAGTCAATCAGGATGGCGGCTACACCGGCATGACGCCCGAGCAGTTCGCCGAGCAGGTTCGGGCGACCGCCCGCGACGTCGGCTTGCCCGCGGACCAGCTCGTCCTTGGCGGCGACCACCTCGGCCCGCAGCCCTGGCGTACCCTATCCGCGGACGCCGCCATGGCCAAGGCGATCACGATGATCGAGGCTTATGCAAGGGCGGGATACGGCAAGCTGCATCTCGACTGTTCGATGTCTTGCGCGGACGATCCCGAGGCGCTGAGCGACGCCGTGATCGCCGATCGCGCCGCTCGACTGGCGCACGCCGTGGAAGGCGCGCTCGACGATCGTGCCGCGCGCCCGGTCTATGTCATCGGCACCGAGGTTCCGGCGCCGGGCGGCATGGGCGGGGGGCATGCGATCGTGCCGACCGCTCCGGCGAGCGTATCGGAGACTTGGCGCGCCCACGAGCAGGCGTTCACCCACATCGGCCTGACCGACGCCCTGGCGCGCGTGGTGGCGATCGTAGTGCAGCCCGGGCTCGACTTCGGGAACGAGGACGTCGCGCGCTTCGCGCCCGGCGAGGCGGGGGATCTCGCGGAGACGGTGCTGGCGCTCGATGGCGCGGTCTACGAGGCGCACTCGACCGACTATCAGGATACCGGGAGCTACCACGCGCTCGTGCGCCTGCATTTCGCGATCCTGAAGGTTGGCCCCGCGGCGACGTTCGCGCTGCGCGAGGCGATCTATGCGCTGGAGTTCATCGCCCGCGAGCTGCCCGGATGGGATGCGCGCTACAGCGTCCGGGCCGCGTTGGAAGCCGCCATGCTGGCCAATCCCGCGCATTGGGCGAGCCATTATGCCGGCAATGCCGAGCAGCAGGCCTATCTGCGGCACTTCAGCTACTCGGACCGGGTGCGCTATTACTGGACCGAGCCGCCGGTGGAAGCGGCCGTTGCCGGGCTATTCGGTTTTTTCGACATCCGTGCGCTGCCGCTGCCGCTCATCAGCCAGTTCCTGCCCCAGCACGTCCGCGCGGTCTCGAACGGCGAAGTGGCGGCGACGGCGGCGGCGCTGTGCAGCGCCAATATCCGGCTCGCGCTCGCGCCCTATGCCGACGCTTGCGGCGCGCACGCGCACGCGCACGCGCCCGACGCCGCGGCGGCATAGGCAGGTGGCTTCGGTCCGCCTTCGCGATCTCTGCAAGTCGTTCGACAGCCTCGCCATCATCAAGGACGTGACCCTCGAGATCGAGCACGGCGAGTTCGTCGCGCTGGTCGGGCCATCGGGCAGCGGCAAGTCGACGCTTCTCCGGATGATCGCCGGCCTCGAGACCGTGTCGTCCGGCACGATCGAGATCGACCGACGGGTCGTCAACGACGTGCCGCCCAAGCACCGCGACATCGCGATGGTCTTTCAGAGTTACGCGCTCTACCCGCACATGACGGTCCGGCAGAACTTGGGCTTCGCGCTGAAGCTGCGCGGTTGGAAGAAGGCCGAAATCGAGCAGCGCGTCGCCGAGGCGGCGGCGTCGCTGAACCTGACGCCGCTTCTCGACCGCTACCCCAGGCAGCTGTCCGGCGGCCAGCGCCAGCGTGTCGCGACCGGGCGCGCGATCGTGCGCGACCCGGCGGTGTTCCTGTTCGACGAGCCGCTCTCGAATCTTGACGCGGCACTGCGCGTTCAGGTGCGGGCCGAACTGCGGCAATTGCATCGGCGGCTCGGCGTGACCTCGATCTATGTCACGCACGATCAGGTCGAGGCCATGACGATGGCCGACCGGATCGTCGTGCTGCGCGACGGCTGGATCGAGCAGGTGGGCGCGCCGCTCGACCTCTATGATCGGCCAGCGAACACGTTCGTGGCGACCTTCATCGGGTCGCCAGCGATGAACCTGATCAAGGGTATCTACCGCGACCAGTCGCTCGTCCTGAGCGACGGCTCCATGCTTCCCGTCGACCCCGGCCTAGCGATGGAGGCCGATGCGCCGGTGACGATCGGCGTGCGGCCCGACGACATCGCTGTCGTCGCCGATCACGGCGACAGCGTCGCCGCGCGCGTCCTCGCGCTCGAGCCGACCGGCGCGGAGACACTGGCCATGGCGGAACTCGCGGGCAGCACCGTGACGATCGTCACGAAGGAACGGCTCGCGCTCAAGCCCGGCGATCCGATCCGTCTTCGCCCGGTCGTGAGCAAGCAGCTGTATTTCAGTGCCGACGGGCAACGGATCGCGGCATAACTTATCTCGACGGGGCGTCCTTCACCATGCTCAAGAAGATTCTGGTCGTCTCCGATAGCTTGCGCGATCTTCCCCCTGCGGTCGCCGCGCTGACGGGGTGCGGACACGATGTCGAGTATGTCGATGGCCTGATCGGCTTTCCCGAGATCGCGGCGAACCGGCTCGGCGATCTGACCGGCGCCGACGCCATCGTGATGGGCCGGGTGATGAACACGGACGCCCACGCGCTCTCGCTGGCGCCGCGGGCGCGGGTGATCGCCCTCCACACCTCGGGATCCGATAACGTCGACCTGGCCGAAGCTACGCGGCGCGGCATTACCGTGACCAACGTCAAGGGCGTCAACGCCGAACAGTGCGCCGAATTCTCGATCGGTCTCATGCTCGCCGTCACGCGCCAGATCCTGGCGGGGGACCGGGCGATCCGGGCGGGACGGTGGGCGGCCGAAACGCAATCGAGCCTCGACCTTCACGGTGCGACGCTGTCGGTCCTCGGCCTCGGCATGATCGGCCGTGCCGCGGTGCGCCGCGCGGCGGCGTTCGGCATGAAAATCCTTGTCCATACGCGCACGCCCGATCTCGCCTTCGGCGAACGATATGACATCGAATATGTCGGCAAGGACGAGGCCCTGACGCGCGCCGACGTCGTCAGCATCTACGCGTCGCTGTCGGAGGACACCCGTCACATGATCGGGACACGCGAGCTCTCGCTGATGCAGCCGCACGCCTACCTCATCAACATCGCGCGCGGTGAGCTGATCGACGAGGACGCGCTGTACGAGGCGCTGGTCAGCCACCGGATCGCTGGTGCCGGACTCGACGTGTTCGCGGTGGAGCCACTGTACGCCAGCCGCTTCTTCGATTTGCCGAACGTCGTCCTCACCCCGCATCAGGCCGGTCTCGCGCAGTCGGCGAAGATCAGCGCGGCGCTACGTGCGGTCAACAACGCGCTCTCGGTCCTCGCGGGGCAACTGCCCGCGGACGCGATCAACCCGACCGCCTTCATAGCAGGAACCCAGCAATGACCGGCCAGATCACCTGGAGCGAACTCATCTCGCAGCCCGACGCGTGGGAACGCCTCCTGGCGCGTCTGGATGCAGGCCACGACATTCCTTCCGCCTCGCTCGCCGGGTTCGATGAGGTCGTCGTGCTCGGATCGGGTACGTCCTATTATCTCGCGCTCGCCGTCGCCGATTGGGTGAGCCGGCGGCACGACGTCTCGGTCCGCGCGGTGCCGTCGTGCGAGGTCGCGCTGGACGCGCATCAGGCGAAGCTAGCGCCAGGCCGCAAGCGCCTGGTCATCGCGATTTCACGCTCGGGCGAGTCGAGCGAGCTGATCCTGGCGATCAAGGCCTTGCGGTCCTTGGACACCGTCGTTCTTGGGGTCAGCTGCTGTGCCGGATCTTCGCTGCTGCGAATGGCCGACCACGAGTTCCTCATCGCCGAGGGCTTCGAGGACGGGCTGGTCATGCTGCGCTCCTTCACCTCGATGCTGCTGGCCTTGCAGTATCAGTTCGGGTCGGCTGACGATCGTGCCGCGCTGCAAACGCTGCCCGCCGCCGGGCGAGCGTTGCTTGCCGAGAAGACCGAAGAGCTGCGTGCGATCGCGCGTCGCCGTCCGTTCGATCGGTTTGTGTATCTAGCGTCAGGCTCGAACTATCCGATCGCGCTCGAGGCGAGCCTCAAGGTGCAGGAAATGGCGATTGCCACGAGCGAAGCGTATCACTCACTCGAATACCGCCATGGTCCGAAGGCGACCGCCGACCATAACACCTTGCTGACCCTGTTTGCCCCGCCCGACACTGGTCTGGGCCTTTCCCTCGCGCGCGATATGAAGGCGCTGGACGTCACGCTGATCGTCGTCGGGGCAAAGGCGGACGATTATGCCGGAATCGCCGACCTGATCGTCCCGGCCCCCGCCGGACTGGACGACGGGCAAGCGAGCCTCCTCAGCCTCATGCCGCTACAGATCGTGGCGTTCGAGACGGCGATGCGGCGCGGCAAGAACCCGGACGCGCCGGAGAAGCTCAGCAAGGTAGTGATCCTTGAGCACGCCGAGGTTTGACGTCCTCGCCGTCGGCGAGCTGAATCCGGACCTTGTCCTCCCTCGATCCGGGGACCGGCGCGATCGTTCTGAAGCGCGGCGCCGACGGTGCAGGATCAGGTACGTGCGCTTATCGCCCGGCGGCCCGGGCTCGCATAGGTCCTATACGGTCACGACGCGGACGCCGCGCGCCGTCATCGCCTCCACGAACGCTTCCGGGGCACCGTCGTCCGTGATCAGCATGTCGGCCGTCTGGATGGTGTCGATCACCGCCGGACACACCTGACCCAGCTTCGAACGGTCCGCCAGAATCCATACCTCCCGCGCCTGACCAATCAGGACCCGGTTCGTGTAGGCTTCCGCGCTGTCGAACGTCGTATAGCCATGGTCGGCATGGATCCCGTCGACGCCGATGACGGCGATGTCGAGGTTGAAGTCGCGGATCGTCCGCTCACAGATATGCCCCACCACCTCGGCGGTCCGCCGCCGCATCATTCCGCCGGTCAGGAAAACGTCGATATCCTCGGCATCGCGCAGCTCCAGCGCGACATTCACCGCGGTGGTGAGGACACGAAGCGACATGCGCTTGATGGAAGAGATCATCTGCATGACCGTCGTTCCGCCGCCGCAGCCGATCGTCATGTCCGGCCTGAGCAAGGACGCCGCATGGGTGCCGATGCGTCGCTTCTCGGGCAGGTATGCCATGATCTTTGCATCATACGACACCTCGCGACGGCGATCGCGTACCGCCGCGCCGCCGTGCGTCCGCAGCAACGTGTCGCTGGCATCCAGTTCCGAAATGTCGCGCCTGATCGTTGCCGAGGAAGCCTGCAGCAACGTCGCAAGATCCCGCACGCTCACCGCACCGCGCCGCGCGAGTTCGACCATGATGAGATCATGCCGCTCAGCTTTGATCATCAGCCCCCCGCATCCCGGCCTCGTGGCGTTACGCCGGAAGACATACGCCGATACAGACCGCCCCCGTCACGATCAACGTGCTCCGCCTGGCCCTGACGCGAACCGCTTTATTGCAGCTTCTGGATCTTGAAGTTGGAGAAGAGATATCGGAACCCGACCTGGCGCAGCATCTCGTCAGCCTCGGAGTTCACCCCGAGCGCAGCGCCCTCGAGCCAGCAGAAGATCTCGACGCCGGTGCCCAGCTCGGCCTCCATTTCGGCCTTCGCGGCGACGATTTCGTCCTCCAGCACGGGGCGGGGCGTGTCGGGCTTGACCTCATGGTGCGTGCGCGTGTGGCAGGCAAAGGCATGGCCGCGGCGCGTGATCTCCCGGGCTTCATCCCACGTGAGCGCGATCCGGTCTCCGGGATATTCATCCTGTTCGGGACAATGCAGCATATGGCTCGCCGCGTAGCCGCGCTGTTCGTCCGCCGGAACGTCAAGAAAGCCGGACGGTACGAAGAACCATCCGGTAAAACCGAACTCTTCGAGGATCGGCAGCAGCACGTCCAGATTGTCGCGGAAGCCTTCGAAGAGCGCCGGCATCAGGCCCGGTCGCTCATGGTTCCAACGCCCCTCGACCGCATCCGCGAAATTGGCCGGCGTGATCGGTTCGAAGCTTTGCGCGAGTGCCTCGACCTGGCGCCTGAACTCGGCTTCACGATAGCGTGGCGTGGCATGGAAGTTAACCAGCCGGATCGCCCGTGAGCGCGCGATTCCGGCGGCGATCTCCGCCAGGACCGGAGGCGTCGTCGCGGGCAGCAGCAGTTCGGCCGAAGACCCCGCGGCCTCCTTGTCGAGGAACTCGGCACCGTGCGCCTCGAAGTACCGGTCGGCGAGGACCTCCAACAGCTTCGCCACGTCATCGTGATCGAGCGCCGGCTTGCGCAGCGCGAGCGCGCCGGCCAGCTCCGCGAAGCGCTCGCCGAGTTTGTTGGTCGCCCCGCCGTTCATCGGATCGGCCGCACTCGACGTCAGGTCTTCCCCGATCAGGAACATCGGTACGCCCGTTTCCCGATATTTCGACGTCTCAAGGCGATCGGGATCGGCGGTCACGATGTCGATCAGCGTTTCGATCGAAAAGGGCGAGTGGGCAGACATGTGGCGATCCTTCTTTGCGCCCTTGGCCGTTGCGTCGCGAGCGTGGCGCGCCGCCAGCCCGGGCACGCTATCGTCCGCCGCTGACATTGATCGTGACGCCGGTGCAATAGGACGCCTGATCCGAGAGCAACCACAGGATCGACCTGGCGACCTCCTCCGCCGTTCCCGTCCGCAGCATCGGTACGGTCGATGCAAGTCTTGCCGCGCGCGACGCGTCGCCGCCTGACGCATGGATCTCGGTATCGATCAGGCCTGGGCGGACGCCGTTCACGCGAATGCCATCGGCCGCGACCTCCTTCGCCAAGCCGATCGTCAGCGCGTCCACCGCTCCCTTGGAGGCGGCATAGTCGATGAACTCGTTGGGCGCGCCCAGCACCGCGGCCATCGACGACACGTTGACGATGGCGCCGCCGACACCGCCCGCGGAAAGCGCCATGCGGCGCACCGCCTCGCGGGCGCAGAGGAAGGTCCCGGTCAGATTGGTTGCGACCGTCGCGTTCCAGCGGTCGAGCGTCATCTCCGCCAACGGCGACGCGGTCGCCAATATGCCCGCATTGTTGATCAGGCCGGTGACCTGCCCAAGGGCACCCTCCGCCTGGTCGAACAGGTCGGCCACGTCGCGTTCGGATGAGACGTCGCTCGCGACGGCCAGAGCGCGGCCGCCGGCTTGCTCGATATCGCGGACGACCGCCTCGGCCGACCGGCTGTCCGACCGATAGCTCAGACAAACCGACCACCCCGCCCGCGCGCCCAGTCGCGCGCAGGCGGCACCGATGCCCCTTGACCCTCCCGTCACTACCAATGCGCGCATCATCGGACGTCGATCAGCGTCCAAGGTTGAAACGCGCACCGGCATACAGATACCTGCCGCGCGACGAGATCGGCGTGTTGGTCGCGAACGACGCGCGATCGGGCTTCTGATTGGTGAAGTTGTTGACGCCGAGATAGAAGGCGAAGCCATTTTCCAGCTGGTATCTCACCTGCGCATCATGCTGCCAGAGAGCGGCGAAGCGGAAATTCTCCGGACCGGCGACGTCCGGATTGGCGGCGATCGTGTTGCGGTCGAATGCAAGCGTCGCATTGGCGAAGCGCAGATTGTAGTTGATGGCGATCGCGTCGTCGAGCGTCCAGGTCGGCGAGAAGTTCGCGTTCCAGCGCGGCGCGAAGGACTGATCGACGTTGTTGATGACCGGGCCGCCGGGGATGCCGACCTGATCCAGCTTGTCGAGATAGCCGGCGACCAGCCGCAGATCGAACGTGCCGATGCTTGCGGTCCGAATGACGTAATTGACGTTGATGTCGAGGCCCGCGGTTTCGAACCGGGCGACGTTGAGCGGGCCGACGGTGAAGCCGTTGATGATGCCGGTGCCCCGCGCGCGGGTGAACTGGTCACAGAACTGGTTGGGGAACGTCGGCTGGTCGACGCACTGCACCGCCAGACCGTTCGGATCGATGGTGTTGATCGCATCGGTTAGCTCGATGTCGTAATAATCGACCGACACGACCAGGCCGGGCAGGAAGCGCGGGCGCAACAGAACGCCGGCCGTCCACGTCTTCGCCACCTCCGGCCGAAGGCTCTGGTTGCCGGCCTGCGTACCGAGGACGAACTGGCTGGTCTGCAACCCCGGGGAGATGACGGCGCCGACGGCGGTCAAGGCGGTGACGCAATTCGCCGGTCGGAACTGTGTTCCGTTGTCGATCTGATCGGGCGTGCACGGATCGGTGAAGAAGGCCGAGGCCGAAGACGTCGGCTGGAACAGCTCGCCGATATTGGGCGCGCGAACCGACCTGCCGTAGCTGCCGCGAAAGGTGACGTCGCGGATCGGCGCCCAGATGCCGTTGAACTGCCACGTCTCGGCGCTGCCGACGGTCGAATAGTCCGAATAGCGACCGGCGGCGCCGACCGACAGCACATTGGCGAACGGCACGTCCTCAAGGATCGGCACGTCGAGTTCGCCGAACGCCTCCGCCACGTCGAACTGGCCGCGGGACGCTTGCACCAGGCTCGGTTCGTCGAACTGGAAGAAGCGGGCGTTGACGAGATCGTCGTTGGGATCGAAGCGGCTCGACTCCCGCCGATACTCGCCACCGAAAGCGAATTTGATCGGGCCGCCGGGCAGCTCGAAGAACTGGCCGAAATCCCCGCTGATGCTCGCGCTACCGACGTGCTGCTCGATGCGGGCGCCGCTGCTGTGGGTGACGCGGAAATAGTCGAGCTGCTCCTGGGTCGCCGGCCCCGGACCGAACAGACTGATCGGGATGCAGCCTGCCGTCGGGTTGTTGGCGGGATTGCAGACGATCTGCCCGTTGGCGGGGTTGACGCGCGCATCGATCGCGTCGGAATATCGCTTGGCGAGCCGATCGCCGATCTTGGTGATGCGGACCGACGTGCGGCCATAGGCGTAATAGGCGTCCCACGTGGCGTGATCGGAAATCCGCCCGGAGAAATCGATCACCCCGCGATAGGTGCGCCGCAGGTTTTCCTCGCCCGGACGGCCGTAATCGAGATTGTCGCGGCTGATCGAGATCGGAGCGGGCGTGAAGGTGCCGTCCGCGGCGGTCGTTCCCTCGGCGATGGCGGCCGCGCGGATGCTGCCCGGCAGGAATGCGTTGTCGATCGAGATGGGGACGCCGTAGGTTCCGGTGATCTGGCCGAAGCTGCTCGCCCGGTTCTCGACATACTTGCCTTCGAGCGAAACCTTGAACGCGTCGGAGAAGTCGTAATGGCCGAGCAGGTTGACCGCGTGCCGCTCGGTCTCGGGGAAGAGATCGCCCTGGAAGAAGCCGGCGATCTCGGTGCCGACACCGCCGACCCGGTAAAAGGCCGCGGCGACGCCATCGTCATAAGGCCGGCCGAGGCCGTCGAATCGCGCATTGCCCCCGCCCACGAACACCGCGCCGATCGGCGACTCGTTGCCGTAGCGGAGGTCGCCGACCAGGACGTTGTCGGGAATGTTGGGATCGTCACCGATATCGGCATCGTTGGGGATCAGGTACACGCGATTGCGCTGTTGCAGGAAGTCACGGTCGTCGTTGGCGACCGCATCGTCGGCATTGTATTCATAGGCCAGCGTCAGATTGCCGCGCCCGTCGCCGAAGTTCTTGCCGGCCGCCAGCGAGGCGAAACGGTTGCCCGCATCGCCATATTCGGAGATGCCGACCTGGGCCCGCCCGGTCACGCCCTCGAAATCCCGCCTCAGCACGAAGTTGACGACCCCGGTCACGCCGTCGGCGCCGTAAATGGCCCCGACCGCGCCGGTCAGCACGTCGACGCGCTGTACCAAGTCGGTCGGGATGCTGTTGATATCGACCGCGGCGCTGTTCGGGTCGGCCGCCACGTGCCGGCGGCCGTTGACCAGGACAAGCGTACGGTTGGTGCCGAGGTTGCGCAGGTTCAACTGGTTCAGGCCGGCCTGGCCGAAGGAGCCGTAGGTGCCGTTGCCGCCCGAGGTATCGGTGGTGTCGCGCGAGTTCGTCAGCGCCGGCACCCGCAGCAGGAAGTTGGTGAGATTGGTGTTGCCCGATTCCTGCACGTTCGTCGCATCGAACGAAACGATCGGGTTGGCCGCTTCGAAGTCGGGCCGCGCGATACGGGAGCCCGTCACAACGATGTCGGCGCCAGACGCCGCGGCGTCATCAGGCGCCGCCTGGTCGGTCGGAGCAGCGGTGCCCGCCGCCTCCTGAGTGGCCGGAGGTGTAGTGTCCGCGGTTTGCGCCAGGACACTGGTCGGAAAGAACGCTACGCTCGCAAGGAGCAGCGCTCGCGACATGTTGGTAAGCGGCATGAACTTCCCCCTCCTTATCTTCGCTGCGGTTTGCGGCCTATAACGGTTCGTCGGTTGCGCCTTTCGATGCCGCGTTCCGGCCAGTCGATGCGCTTATCGTCAGGATGTCGGCTGCCCCTGTTTCGATCTTTATGATGGTGATTTCGCCGGCGTCCAGCGCCACCGTGTCCCAGTCCCCCAACGACTCGCCAGCGATGATCGCTCGCATCTCGTCGGCCGCGCGGAGGTGCACGAAGCGCTCGGGCGAGCGTCCGTCCGCGGCGAGCCCGAGCGTCTCGCCCGCCATCAGCGTGGAGAACGCGAGATCCATTCCGGTCGCATGGCCGATGATGTCGAGGCGCTCCGCAATCGGTGCGAAAGCACGCGGCTTCGGGAGCTCCGTTCCCAACGGCGCCACACGCGCATAGGCGATATCGCTGTCGGCGATGGCGGTGAGCCGATATGAGGCGCGCGGCGGCAGGTAGACCGCCCGCGATCCTCCCTCGAGGCTTAGCGAGAAGCCGCCAACCTGACGGCCGCCCTGCGAAATGGCGATGTCGGCTTCGCCGCGCATGAGGACGACGAACACCTCGTCGCCTTCGGCCTCGCCATCGATCACCGCGCCCCGGGCGAACGAATAGACGCGCAGCGAGACAAGGTTGGAAAAGCCGGTGCGGGAGCGATCGACGTCGACCGGCCGAGGGCACGGCCCGGCACCCGGCAGATCAATCCAGCGCTCGTAATCCGGGCGGATGATCAACACGCGATCCGCCTTCCGGCTTGCGCCAAGGCGCCGCGCCGCCAGCCAGACATCATCAGCGGTGCGACCGGCGGCCTCATGCGAACTGCGGCAGAAACGCGCGATGCGCGTCGATCAGATCGTCGCGCAGCGATCGCGCCATGTCCGGATCGCCAACCGCGCCATCGGCGAGCAGCGCCTCGAGCATCAAGTCGCGGCTGCCCTGCAGCGCCGCATCGACCGTGATCTCGATCGCCGAGATCTTGGATTGCAGCTTGGTAACCAGCGCGGGCGGCAGTTCGTCGGCGATCAGCGGCGCGAAACCGCCGCCGACGGCCGCCGCATTGCACTCGACGATCGCATCCTTCGTCAGATATGACGCCTGGCCTTCGTTGGGCATGTTGACCGAGAACACCTTGCGCTCGTCGCGCTGCAGCGAGTGGATGATCTCGAGCAGCTGCTCGCTCTCCCCCGGCACATTCTCGTAATAGGCCTTTGGCAGCGGCTCGGCCGAGTTGGCGATGGCAAGCATCTCGTCGAACCACTTGTCGCCGAGGGAAATGCGTTCGTCGATCGGGAAAGCTTCGCGCCCCAATTTGTGCCCGCAATACGCACCGCCGGGGAAGCGCTCCGGATAGAATTCGACGGCGTGACGATCCATCGCGCACGGAAAGACCGAGTATTTCTCGAACATGCCCCACGAGAACGGATCATCCGCATAGCGCGGCGCCCGACCTTCGACAATGTTCGCCCAGACCTCCTTGCGCGCGAGCTCGTCGTCGAGCCCGGCCTTTTGCTCCCGCAATTTGGCGTGGATCATCGGACGCGCATCGACGCCGTCGTGGAACAGGCGAGTTAGGAAGGTCAGGTGGTTTAGCCCGATCCCGAAGGATGAGATCGATCCGTCCTCGACGCCGAGGAAGCGCGCGATCACCCCCTCCACATGGTGGACGCCGTGGCACAGCCCGATGACCGGGACTCCCGTTTCCTTCCGTATGGCGCGGCAGATCGCCGTCATCGGGTTCGAGTAGTTGAAGAAGACCGCGTCCGGACACAGCTCGGCGATGTCGCGCGCGATCGCGATCATCTGCGGGATCATGCGCATCGCGCGCGAGATGCCGCCGGGCAGCGCGGTATCCCCGACGGGCTGGAAAATGCCATAGCTCCGCGGGATCTCGATATCGCGCTGCCACCCCATGCGGCCGCCGACCGCGATCGTCGTGACCACATAGTCGGCGCCCTTCAGCACCGCGCGTCGATCGGTCGCGGCGGTGACGGGGATATTCGCCCCCTTCGCCCGCATCATCTTGGCGACGAGCTTCTCGACGGCATCGAGCGTGACCGGATCGATGTCGACCAGCGCCAGCTCCCATTGGTCGGCCTCGCCGGCAAGAATGATGTCCGCGACGAGACGCTGCGTGAAAACCGTGCTGCCGGCTCCTATCAAGACCAGCTTCTGGCGAGTCATAAGGACAGCTTCCTCAGATCATTCGGACGATGAGACGACGTGTAAACTGTGATCGCAGTCCAAGCAAGAATGTGCACCGGCTTGCTCGTTTTTGTCCAACGATTTCGACACAGGAGATTTACGGTGTCAAGCTCTGGCTGGGCTCAACCGTCACGTCCTCGCTTGCGATCGCATCGATGGCATCCCTGCCGAGGGTCAGCCGGTAAGCGCCGGACGCGATCGACCAGCGGCCGCCGCGGCGACGCTCCAGCATACGCGGGTCGGTCTTGATCGTGATCCGCTGATCCTGGCCTGCAGCAAGGCTGACGCGGGCCCAGCCGACCAGTCGCGCGGGCGCCTTTTCAGGCCCGGTGAGATAGAGTTGCGGAAGCGCCGTGGTCGCCACTTTTCCCACGTTCCGGATCGTGACGCTGACGCTTGGAAGTGCGCCGCCAACGAATTGGGCGTCGCGGTACTCCACGCGCGCGTAGCTAAGGCCATGACCGAAAGCGAAGAGCGGTGTTTCGCCTCGTTGGGAGAACCAGCGATAGCCGACATTGGCGCCCTCGACATAGTTGATCGGGCGAGCGGGGTCCGCCGGTCGCTCTCGCGGCAGTTGCGCGGAACCGCGCGGGAAGCTCAGTGGCAGCCGGCCACTGAAATCCAGGTCGCCGAACAGCAGCTTCGCCAGCGCCTCCCCGCCGCGCTGGCCGGGATACCATGCCGAGACGACCGCTGCGACCTGGTCGAGCCAGGGCATCAGCACCGCGCCGCCTGTTTCCAGCACGACGACGGTTCGGGAATTGGCCTTTGCCACCGCCTCGATCAGGCCGTCCTGATCGTCGGGCAGCGAAAGGCTGCTCGGGTCCTGCGCTTCGGTCCGCCACTGCGTGGCGAAGACGATCGCGACATCCGCGTCGCGCGCGGCGGCGGCGGCGGCGACGGGGTCGCGTCCGTCAAGATAGTCGATCGTAACCCCGGGTGCCGCCGCACGAAGCGCTTGGAGCGGTGAGGACGCGTGCCAGGTAATCCGCGCGAACGTCTTCGCCACGCCTTCGGTTAGTGGCAGTTCGACCGGCACACCGCCGACCGAGCGGACCTGCGACGATCCGCCGCCCGAGAGCACCCCGACATCGGCACGCCCGCCGATCAGCACGATGCGCTTGGCCGTGCGCGCGAGGGGCAGAACACCGCGCTCGTTTCTCAACAGCACCATCCCACGCTCGGCGACGCGCTGCGCTACCTCGGCATGGGCGGCATAGTTTATCCGCTGCGGCGTGGCCGGAACCGGATTGTCGTAAAGCCCGCTCGCGATCACCGCGGTCAGGATGCGCGTGACCATCTCGTCCAGGCGCTGCTCGGGCACGCGGCCGGCCTCGACCGCGGCGGCGAGCGGCTTCCCGAAGTAGATCTGCTTGTCGAGCTCCTGCCCCGATTGCTGGTCGAGTCCCGCCAGCGCGGCCGCCTCGGTAGAATGCACCGCGCCCCAGTCGGACATGACGAAGCCCGGATAGCGCCACTCGCCGCGCAGCACGTCCGTCAACAGCCAGCGATCCTCGCAGGCATAGACGCCGTTTATCTTGTTATAGGCGCACATCACCGATCCCGGTTGGCCGTCCTCGATGGCGATGCGAAAGGCGAGAAGGTCGCTTTCCTGCAGCGCATCGCGATCGAGCCGCGCGTCGAGCACGTCGCGCCCCGTCTCCTGAGCGTTCAACGCAAGGTGCTTCACGGTCGAGATGATGTGATTGGACTGCACCCCCGCGACGGACGCGCCCGCCATCACCCCGCTCAGCAGCGGGTCCTCGCCGAAATATTCGAAGTTGCGCCCTCCCCAGGCATCGCGGGTCAGGTTGACGCCGCCGGCGAGCAGCACGTTGAAGGTCTTCGCGCGCGCCTCGCTTCCGATCATCGCGCCGGCCGAGCGGGCGAGCGCGGGATCGAAGCTTGCCGCCAGCGCGAGCGTGCTCGGCAGCGCCGTCGCCGTATCGCCGGGGCGCTGCTCAAGATTGTTGGCGACGCCGAGGCTGGCATCGCTTTCGCGCAGCGCGGGGATGCCGAGCCGCGGGACGCCCGGCACATGCCCGGCCGCGTTGGCCATCCAGCGCGGCAGCGGCTTGCGATAAAACGGGAAGAAGCCGTGGACATATTGGAGCTTCTCGGCGCGGGGCATCTTGCGCACGATCGCCGCCGCCCGAGCCGCAGGGTCTCCAACCGGCTTCTGGGCGATCGCGGCCTGCCCGGGCAGCACGGCCGACACTGCGCCGGCGAGCGCCAGCAGACCGGTGCGGATCCTCATTCGACCATTCCCCCTCGCTTGGTTCGCCAGCCGCCGGCACTCCGGCTTGCTATATATCGTGCTGCAATCCGCGCGACACTGCCTTGGTGCGACTGTGATCACTATCGTTGGAGCCCGGTCCGTTCAAGTGGTCGCCATGGGGCTTCCACCCAGCCGCTGACGCTATGTTTTGCTATAGGCTACGTTCCTGCTCGAGAAAGGACGGTCACGCCCATGTCCCTGTTCCTGCGCGCGCTCGCCGCTGTGATCTTAGTGTGCATGACGCCCTCGTTCGCCCATGCGACGGTGATCGTACGGTCGCCCGACACTCGAGCGGCCGTGGCCGTGTCGCTCTCTCCGGGTGGCGTGGCGCGATGGTCGGTGACTTGGCGCGGTAGGGCCGTCCTCGATCCCGCGCCGATCGGCCTGCGCTTCGCCGGCACGCCGCGGCCGGCCCTGCAGATGACGTCCGTCGTGCGGCGATCACATGACGGCATGGTCACCGGTCTGCTCGGGAAGGCGAGTTCGGCGCGCGATCGTTACAACGAGGCGGTACTGGCGTTGTCGGGCGGCCCCACGCCGCTCGAGCTGGTAGTCCGAGCCTATGACGACGGCGTGGCCTATCGCTGGCGGTTCCGCACGGCAGGCGCCTTCGAGATCGCCGACGAAGAAGCCGGCTTCGGCGTTCCATCCTCTGCCCGGACCTGGGTCGCGACGGCAAAGAACTTTACGTCGTCCTATGAGGAATATTACCGCGCCGACGGGCTGGCGAAGGCGGCGCCCGACGGTGCGCTGCTGACGCTGCCCCTGCTGGTCCGGCGCGGCGGCGCCTGGGCGGGGATCACCGAGGCGGCGCTGCACGACTGGGCCGGACTGTACCTCGTCCGGCGCGACGGTCGGCCGGGTCTCGGCTCACGGCTGTCGCCGCGGCTCGACAGACCCGGCGTCGCGGTCACCGGCGGCGCCGGCCTTCACGTGTCGCCGTGGCGCGTCGTGATGCTGGGTGATGCGGCGAGCCGACTAATCGAATCTAACCTCGTGACGCTCCTGAACCCGCCACCGGACGGGCGCGACTGGTCGTGGGTGGAGACGGGGAAGACCAGCTTTCCGTGGTGGAACGACTATGTCTGGCCGGGCCAAGGCTTCGTTCCCGGCCTGAACACCGCGACGATGAACGCCTATATCGATTTCGACGCGGACCACGGCATCCCGTTCCACACGCTCGATGGTTTCAAGGATCAGGCCTGGTACGACGGACCGATCGCGCCCGACGGAACCTTCCAGGACCTCACCCGCGCGCGCCGCGAGATCGACATGGACGAAGTCCTTGCCCGCGCGGCGCGCCGGGGCGTGCGCCTGCGGCTCTGGTGTCACTGGGTGCCGCTGCGCGCAGCTCGACGCGGCGCTCGACCAGTGGGAGAAATGGGGCGTCGCCGGGTTGATGGTCGACTTCATGGACCGTGACGACCAGGAGATGGTCGCCTTCTACGACGAGGTCGCGCGCAAGGCGGCCGATCGCCACTTGACCGTCGTCTTTCATGGTTCCCACAAACCGACGGGCGCAAACCGCACCTGGCCCAACGTGCTGTCTTACGAGGCGGTGCGCGGCACCGAGTACAACAAGTTCGACGACAATCCCGGGAGCACGCCCGCGCACGAGGCGACGACCCCCTTCACCCGCATGCTCGCCGGATCGATGGACGTCCATCAGGGCGGCTTCGACGCGGTCTCGCCCACCGCCTTCCGCAACCGGAACACCTCGCCGCAGGTGATGGGCACGCGCGCCCGCGCGCTCGCGACCTATGTGGTCCAGGAAAACGAGCTGCCGATGGTGGCCGACACGCCCGCCAATTACGTCGGCGCCACCGGCTTCGATTTCATCGCGCGGACGCCGGCGACGTGGGACGAGACGCGCGTGCTGGCCGGTGAAGTCGGCCAGTATGTCGTCATCGCCCGCCGAAAGGGCGCCGAATGGTGGCTCGGCGCGATCGCCGACGGGCGGGCTCGCACGCTCAACGTCCGGCTGTCGATGCTGCGCGGAGGCGACTGGACGCTCGACGGCTATGCCGATGCGGGCGCGATCAACTCGGCCGAGCACGTGACCTCGCGGGTGAAGCCCGGCGCGACGCTGGTACTGCGGCTGGCGGCGGCCGGCGGCTATGCGGCGCGCCTGTCGCCGGTCGAGTGATCGCGGGTACGGCGCGTGTGCCGTCATTCCAGCGTTGCGAGATTGAGAGCCACGTGGCGACATAGGGCGGGCAAGCGGTATCGCCGTCTCGATGGCCGCCAGCATGGGCGAGAGCCGACGATTGGCCGTGCCGTGGCGCGCACCAGGCGCGGTTCGCTGCGCATCCTGCGCGTTGCGAGGTTCGGCGCTGATGAATCACTCGCCGACTTGTCGGGCCAGCGATCCGCCATGATCCCGCTCGATCAAGAGGATGGCGAGATTGAGCGCCGCCGTCGCTCCCGCGCACGTCATGCGATCGCCGTCGATCACGTAGAGGCCCCGCTCGAGCTGAAGGTCAGGGAAATCGTTCTGCAGGGCGGCGGCATGCTCCCAATGAATGGTCGCACGCCGACGACCCAGCAGCCCAGCGCGCGCCAGCAGATACGGACCGCCCGATACGCCGCCGATCGGAATGCCCCGTCGCGCCTGCGCCCGCAGCCATGCGAAGCAGGCCTTGTCGCGGAACGCCCTCGGGTCGCCGGCGGCGAAAACGAATAACCTGTCGCAAAGCAAGCCGATCCTAATCGGGCTTCTTTGCGAATTGTCCGTTTCAGATACGGCCATGTCGTATAGGGACAAGCCGCTCTCTGCATAAGCAGCTACGTTCTTCGTCCACTCCCGCCATATGGCGTCATACCCGGATGCGATATTCGTTCCTCTCCCTCGCCGCGAAGGCGTTTGGCGGTCATCGCGGATGGACGCCGACATGGCGCGATGCAACGCCGGCGGACGGTTATGACGTCATCATCGTCGGAGGCGGCGGCCATGGGCTGGCGACCGCCTATTATCTGGCCAAGGTGCACGGCGTCCGACGCGTCGCGGTGATCGAGAAAGGCTGGATCGGCGGCGGCAATGCCGGCCGCAACACCACGATCATCCGATCGAATTATGGCCTGCCGGGCAACGAGCCGTTTTACGAGTGGTCGATGAAGCTGTGGGAGGGTTTGGAGCAAGAGCTCAACTACAACGCCATGGTCAGCCAGCGCGGCGTGCTCAACCTGTGTCATTCCGACGGCCAACGCGACGCCTACGCCCGGCGCGGCAACGCCATGCGACTGCACGGCGTCGAAGCGCAACTCCTTGACCGGGACGGCGTGCGGCGGCTCGCGCCGTTTCTCAATTTCGACCATGCCCGGTTCCCCATCGAGGGTGGCCTCCACCAGGGGCGTGGGGGGACGGCGCGACACGACGCAGTGGTCTGGAGTTATGCCCGCGCCGCTTCCGCGCTCGGGGTCGACATCATCCAGAATTGCGAGCTGACCGGCTTCGTGCGCGACTCCTCGGGCGCGGTGGCGGGCGTGGAGACGACGCGCGGCGCCATCCGCGCGGGTAAAGTAGGCGTGGCGGTGGCGGGCAACAGCTCGCGGGTGGCGGCGCTGGCGGGACTGCGCCTGCCGATCGAGAGCCACGTGCTGCAGGCCTTTGTCAGCGAGGGACTGAAACCGATTCTCCCCGGCGTCATCACCGTCGGCGCCGGCCACTTCTACATCAGCCAGTCGGACAAGGGCGGGCTCGTCTTCGGCGGCGATATCGATGGCTATAACAGCTACGCCCAGCGCGGAAACATGCCCGTGGTCGAGGATGTGTGCGAGGGCGGTATGGCGGTCATGCCGATGATCGGCCGCGCCCGATTGCTGCGCAGCTGGGGCGGGATCATGGACATGTCGATGGACGGGTCCCCGATCATCGACACCACCCCGATCCCCGGCCTCTATCTCAACGCCGGCTGGTGTTATGGCGGCTTCAAGGCCACGCCGGCATCCGGCTGGTGCTTCGCGCATCTGCTCGCCACCGATTTCGCTCACGAGACCGCCGGCGCGTTCCGGCTCAATCGGTTCCGCACCGGGCACCTGATCGACGAAGCGGGCACCGGCGCCCAACCCAATCTGCACTGAGGCACACGCGGCCATGCGCATCCCCTGCCCCTATTGCGGCGATCGCGACGCCCGCGAATTCGTTTATCGCGGCGACGCCGCGCCCCGCCGCCCAGAAGACGAGGAAGGCTTTTTCGAGTACGTCTACCTGCGCGACAATCCCGCCGGGACGCTGCGTGAGCATTGGTATCATGCGCAAGGGTGCCGCAGCTGGATTACCGTGACGCGCGACACGCGCACGCACGCGATCCAGGGCGCGGAGCTCGCCACCGAGGCGGCGCGATGAGCCGGCGCGACACCGGGGGGCTGATCGACCGATCGAAGCCGCTCTCCTTCACCTTCGACGGTAGGCGCCACGCCGGTTTCGAGGGCGATACGCTCGCCTCCGCGCTGGTGGCGGACGACGTGCGGCTGGTCGGCCGCTCGTTCAAATACCACCGGCCACGCGGCATCCTGACGGCGGGCAGCGAGGAGCCCAACGCGCTCGTCACCTTGCGCGGCGGCGCCCAAACCGAGCCGAACACGCGCGCCACGACGATCGAGCTGTTCGACGGACTGAAGGCAACCAGCCAAAACCGTTGGCCGAGCCTGCGCTTCGACATGATGGCGGTGAACCAGCTGTTCGCCCCGTTCCTGGTGGCGGGCTTTTACTACAAGACCTTTATGTGGCCGGCCGCCCTCTGGGAGAAGCTGTACGAGCCGCTGATCCGCCGCGCCGCCGGGCTTGGCCAGCTCTCGACATCGCCGGACCCGGACAGGTACGATCGCGACCACGGCTTCTGCGATCTGCTGGTGATCGGCGGCGGGCCTGCCGGCCTCGCCGCCGCGCTGACCGCCGGGCGCGCCGGACTGCGTGTCATCATCGCCGAGGAGGATGTTCGTCTCGGTGGGCGGCTGCTGGGCGAACGCCACGAGATCGATGGTGCCGAGGGCATTGCTTGGGCGGACGGTGCCGCCGCCGAACTCGCGGCGCTGCCTAACGTGCGCGTGCTGATCCGCACCACCGTGGCCGGGGTTTATGACGGTCCGGAATATGTCGCCGTCGAACGGGTGTCGGACCATCTGCCGCGCCCGCCCGCCGGTCAGCCCCGTCAGCGGCTTTGGAAGATCGTCGCCCGGCGCGCGATCCTGGCGACGGGCGCGATCGAGCGGCCACTGGTGTTCGGCGGCAACGATCGACCCGGCGTGATGACCACGTCCGCCGTATCGACGTACGTTCATCGGTTCGCCGCGTTGCCCGGTCGCCGCGCGGTGGTCGTGACATCGAGCGACAGCGGCTGGCGCACCGCGCTAGACCTGCTCGACGAGGGGGTCGAGGTCGCCGCCGTGATCGATCCACGCGAGACGCCGCCGATACCCGTCGACGCGCTGCGCCGGGCAGGTACGGAAATCCTGCTCGGTGCGCACCTGACCGACGCGATCGGCGCGCCGGTCCGCAAGGTGGAGGTTCGGCTCGCCGACGGGCGCGTGCGGCGTCTTGCCTGCGATCTCGTCGCGATGAGCGGCGGCTGGAATCCGGCGATCGGCCTCGGCAGCAACATGGGCGCGCGTCCGATATGGTCGGAACCGGCGCAGACCTTCCTGCTCGACACGACATCGCCCGGCCTCGCGCCCGCCGGCGCGGCGGCGGGGCATTTCGCGCTGGGCAGGGCGCTGGATGATGGTGTCGCGCAAGCGGTCGCTGTCGCGCAGGCGCTGGGCAAGGCCGCGATCGCCCTTCGCTTCGTTGCGAGCGACGAGCCCGCGGGCGGGCGGCCGTTGTGGCATGTGCCGGCGCGGCGCAAGGCGTTCGTCGATTTCCAGCACGACGTGACCGACAAGGACATCGCGCTGTCCGCCCGCGAAGGGTTCGTCTCGATCGAGCATCTCAAGCGCTACACCACGCTCGGCATGGCGACCGACCAGGGAAAGATCAGCCAGCTCAACGGACATGCGCTGCTCGCCGCCGCCACGGGCAAGTCGATCGCGGAAGCCGGCACCGTCATGTCGCGCGCGCCTTATCAACCGGTCGCGATCGGCGTGCTCGCGGGCCACCACCGCGAGGAGCATTACCGCCCCGAGCGCCGCACCGTCAGCCACGACTGGGCCGCCGCACGAGGCGCGACCTTCGTCGACGCCGGCCTGTGGAAGCGCGCGCAATGGTTTCCACAGCCGGGTGACCGCGATTGGCTCGACACCGTTAATCGCGAGGTGTCGACGACCCGCTCCGGCGTGGGTATCTGTGACGTCTCGACGCTCGGCAAGATCGATGTCCAGGGGTCGGATGCCGGCGCTCTGCTCGACCGGCTCTACATCAACACGTTTTCCACCCTGCCCGTCGGCAAGGCACGCTACGGCGTGATGCTGCGCGAGGACGGACTGGTGATGGATGACGGCACGGTCACGCGGCTGGCCGAGGACAGCTTCTTCGTCACCACCACGACGGTGAACGCCGCCCGGGTAATGCAGCATATCGATCACGCACGGCAGGTGCTGTGGCCGCGGCTCGACGTGCAGGCGACCTCCGTCTCCGAGCAATGGGCGACCTTTGCGGTGGCCGGCCCGCACGCGCGCGCCCTGCTCCAGAAGGCGTTGCCCGACTTCGACCTGTCGAACGAGGCCTTCCCGTATATGGCCGCATCCAGGTTCCGCTGGAACGGCTTGCCGGCGCGCGTCTATCGCCTCTCCTTTTCCGGCGAGCTGGCGTATGAAGTGAGTGTGCCCGCCGCGCACGGTGAGGCGCTTGTCCGTCACCTCTTCGAGATCGGCCGCGCCTTCGACGTCGTGCCCTACGGTGTCGAGGCGCTGGGCGTGATGCGCATTGAGAAGGGACATCCGGCCGGCGGCGAACTCAACGGCACGACCACCGCCGCCGATCTTGGCATGGCGCGGATGATGTCCAGGAAAAAGGATTTCATCGGCTGCGTCATGGCCGCCCGCCCGGGGCTCGCCGATCCGGCCCGGCCGGCGCTCGTCGGCCTTCGACCGGTCGACAAGACGGCCAAAATCCGCGCCGGCGCGCATCTGCTGCGGTGCGACGCGCCGCGGACGGCGGCTCATGACGAGGGCTACGTCACCTCCGCCGCGTGGTCGCCGACGCTCGGCCATGGCATCGCGCTGGGGCTGCTTGCGAACGGCCCCGCCCGGCATGGCGAGCGCATCGCGGTGCACGACCCGGTGCGCGGCGCCGATGTCGAGGCGGAGGTCTGCAGCCCCGTGTTCGTCGATCCCGAAGGAGTCCGGGTCCGTGGCTGACCACTTGGCGATTACGGCGCGCGAAGGTCTCGGCATCGCGAGCGTGATGGCGCGCAAGGGCGTCGACCGCGATGCGATCGGCGCGGCGCTGGGCGCGGACATGCCGTCGGGCCCGCGCGCAATCGTCGCCGGGACGCGTACCATCCTTGGCACCGGCCCCGGCACTTGGCTCATTTTGGCGGAAGACCCCGGTCTCGACTTCGCTGAGGCTCTGACACAGAAGTTGGCCGGCCTAGCCTCGGTCTCGGACCAGTCCAGCGGCTATGTCGTGCAACGGTTTTCGGGCCCGACGGCGCGCCTGTTACTCCAGCGCGGCGTCGCGATCGACCTCCACCCGGACGTCTTCCGCGCCGGCACGGTCGCGACGACGGTCATCGCCCATATCGGCGTGATCCTGTGGCAGGTCGATGATCGCCCGACCTACGACATCGCCTCTTCCCGCAGTTATGCCGGGAGCTTCCGCCACTGGCTCGAACGGACTGCCGCCGCGCTATAGGGGATATGATGGTCGCCGCGCATTTGCTCACTTTGTCGTGCCGCAATCGTCCGGGAATCGTCGCGCGCGTGACCGCCGAGCTGTTTCGCCAGAGTGGAGACATCAAGTAAGCGCACCAGTTCGACGATGTCGAGACGGGTCGGTTCTTCATGTGCATCGTCGCCACCCTGCCGTCGGCGGGCCAGGCCGAGGCACTCGGCATATGCTTCGAAGCGGTCGCCGCCGAGCTCGAACTGGAATGCTGGCTCCGCCCGACCGACGCACAGCGCAAGGTGCTGATCGTCGTCTCGAAGTTCGATCACTGTCTCGTCGATCTGCTCTACCGCGCTCGCATCGGCGAACTGAGCATGCGAACGGTCGGCATCATCTCGCGGTTGACGCAGTCGCGATACAAGTGACATTCTCGCGTTGGTTGCCTAGGTTCGTTAATCCGCTTCGTCGAGGTCCTCGCCATTTCCGTCCCTTCACAGCCCACAGAAGCCGACGAGCCGGCGACCGGCTGCGCCGCCCCCGGCGTGGCCGACCGCAGCCTTGAGAAGGCGCTCGGTGAATGGAAGGACTATGCGCGCCAACTGACGCAATAGGAGCGTGACGCCACGCTCGACTGCTAACGGGAACGCACGGGAGACCTCATGGTGACCACCGCCCCTGTCCCGGCTTGGCATGACCAGCTCGCCCATCGGCGGCGTGAGATCAGCGCCGAACTCGCGGGGCTGCGGCGTCAAAGCTGGAGAGCTGAAGCATGGCCAAGGTAAAGGTAGCGATCATCGGCTCCGGCAACATCGGCACCGATTTGATGATCAAAATCTTGCGGCATTCGGACGTGCTCGAACTGGCGGCCATGGTCGGGATCGATGCGGTCTCCGACGGGCTGGCGCGCGCCGCCCGGCTGGGGGTGGCGACCACCGCCGCCGGCATCGATGGCCTGGTCGCCCTGCCGGAATGGCGCGAGATCGCGATCGTGTTCGACGCGACCTCCGCCGCCGCGCACCGGCGCCATAGCGACGTGGTGACCGGGGCCGGCAAGGTGATGATCGATCTCACCCCAGCGGCCATCGGCCCGTACGTCATCCCCGTGGTAAACGGCGACGCGCATCTCGACGCCGCGAACGTCAATATGGTGACTTGCGGCGGCCAGGCGACGATCCCGATCGTGGCGGCGGTCGCCTCGGTGGCGACGGTCCATTACGCCGAGATCGTCGCGTCCATCGCCTCGAGGAGCGCCGGGCCGGGGACGCGCGCCAACATCGACGAGTTCACCGAGACGACGGCGCGTGGCATCGAACAGGTCGGCGCCGCCCGGCGCGGCAAGGCGATCATCATCCTCAACCCCGCCGAACCGCCGATGCTGATGCGCGACACGGTGGTGACCCTTTCATCGGGCGCGGACGAAGACGCCATCGCGGCGGCGGTCGAGGCGATGGTCGCCGAGGTCGCCGCCTATGTGCCCGGCTACAGGCTCAAACAGCGGGTCCAGTTCGAGCGGTTCGGCGCCAATAGTCCGGTCCGCATCCCCGGCTATGGCAGCTTCGAGGGGATCAAATCCACCGTCTTCCTCGAGGTGGAGGGCGCCGCCCATTATCTGCCCGCCTATGCGGGCAATCTCGACATCATGACCTCGGCGGCCGTGGCGACAGCGGAGCAGATCGCCGCGCGCCGACTGTCGCGGGAGGCGGCGTGACCATGTTCGATCCGACCGCCGCCAAGCTGTATATCCAGGACGTGACGTTGCGCGACGGCATGCACGCCATCCGCCACCTCTACGGCCTCGACCACGTCAGGGCGATCGCGCGCGCGCTGGACGCCGCCGGCGTCGACGCGATCGAGGTGGCCCATGGCGACGGGCTGGCCGGCTCGTCCTTCACCTATGGGTTCGGCGCGCACACGGATTGGGAGTGGCTCGAGGCGGTCGCCGACGTGATCACGCGGGCGCGGCTGACGACCCTCCTCATCCCGGGGATCGGCACGCTCGACGATCTGCGCCACGCCGCCCGCATCGGCGTGACGTCGGTGCGCGTCGCGACGCACTGCACCGAGGCGGATATCGCTCGCCAGCACATCGGCGCCGCGCGTGATCTCGGCATGGACGTCTCGGGCTTCCTGATGATGAGCCATATGTCGCCGCCGGACGCGCTGGCGAGGCAGGCGCTGCTGATGGAAAGCTACGGCGCGCACTGCGTCTATGTGACCGATTCCGGCGGCGCGATGGACATGGACGGCTACCGCGCCCGGGTCGAGGCGTACGACCGCGTGCTCCGGCCCGAGACGCAGCGCGGCGTCCACGCCCATCACAACCTGTCGCTCGGTGTCGCCAACAGCCTGGTGGCGGTGCAGGCGGGCGCGATCCGGGTCGACGCGAGCCTCGCCGGCATGGGCGCCGGCGCCGGGAACGCGCCGCTCGAGGTCTTCATCGCCGCCGCCGATCGCAAGGGATGGCGACACGGCTGCGACCTGTTCGCGCTGATGGACGCGGCCGAGGAGCTCGTCCGCCCGCTGCAGGAGCGCCCCGTCCGCGTCGACCGCGAGACGCTGAGCCTCGGTTACGCCGGCGTCTATTCTTCGTTCCTGCGCCATGCCGAGCGGGCGAGCGCCGATCACGGGGTGGATACGCGCGCGATCCTGGTCGAGCTGGGACGGAGGCGCATGGTCGGCGGCCAGGAAGACATGATCGTCGACGTGGCGCTGGACCTCGCGGCCGCTCGCGATGCCGCGGCCTGAACCGGGAGGCGCCGGAATGGATCGCGACATAAGGGACACGGCTCTTTTTCAAGAGGCCGAACGCATCTTCGAGGAGGTTCACGGGCCCGGCGAAGGGCTCATCAGCGACATCGCCGATCTTCAACGATCATCGGAGGAATCGCGGCTTCTGTTCACCGGAACATTGGTGGGCGACTTCGACGAGCCTGGCGCGACCCGTATCTGCGAATTCGATCTGGCAACCGGGTCGATCCAGATCCTTACATTTGGCCCGAACTCGGATCGCAACGCTCGAATGTCGCCGGACGGCGGGACCATCGCGTTTCTGTCCGACCGCCATAAGGTGTCCGATTTCCAGCTTTTCTTCCTAGACCCCCGAACACAGGCCGTGACCATCGGCCCGGCTGTGGAGGGGTGGGTCGAATATCTCGAGTGGTCGCCCGACGGCCACCGGATCCTTCTTGGCGTCGCGGGACATGGCGCCGATCTGTCCAGCGGTCAGGGCGCGTACAAGACCGACGAAGTTCCCAGTGGCGAGCCGAGCTGGATGCCGCGCGTGATCGGCGCATCGTCGGATGCGCTGTGGAGAAAGGTCTGGATTGTCGATGTCGCCACCGGTGCGGTCTCATGCGCTTCGAGCGGACGTGATAATATCTGGGAGGCCACCTGGTGCGGTCAGGATCGACTGGCCGTCGTTACATCGAACGAGCCCGAGGAAGGCGCCTGGTACGGCGCCGAGCTCGCCGTCGTGGATTTGTCGACGGGTAGCCTAGCAACTCTGTACAAACCGACCTCGCAGGTCGCGTTGCCCAGATCTTCGCCGTCGGGCACGTACGTGGCCTTCATCGAGGCGATCTCCAGCGACAGGGGCTATGTCGCCGGGGATCTGCGCCTGTACGATCTGCGGGACGGGACGTGTCGATTGCTCGAATCCGACGCCGTCGACGCGACGTACATCGAGTGGCGGTCCGAGGACCGGATGCTGGTGGCCGGCCACCGGGGACTCGAGACGGTGGTCCTGTCGATCGATGTCGACACGGGCGCCGGCAAGGAGCTGTGGAAGGACACGGTCACCTCGACATCGGGGATGTACGCCACGGTCCTGGGACTACGCCATCCAGAGGAGTTCGCGTTCGTCCGCGAGGGTTTCTTCCAACGACCTCACGTCGCCACGGTCAAGGGCGGCTCGTTGCGGGTCGCGAGCGCCGCCGGTCCCGATCCCGGATGGAGCGACGACGGCGTGGCGGAGGCCGTCCGGTGGCACGCGCCCGACGGCCTGCCCATCGAAGGGTGGCTGCTCCGACCAAAGGGCGAGCCTCCCTACGCCACGATACTGGAGATACATGGCGGACCGGTCCTGCACTGGCGGCCATATTGGCTCGGCCGGTCGGCGTCCGCCCTGATGCTGCTTCGGCGCGGATACGCCATCTTCCTCCCGAACCCGAGGGGGAGTTCGGGACGCGGGCAAGCCTTCGCGGCGCGGGTGGTCGGCGATGTGGGAGGGGCCGACACCGCCGATTATCTGTCCGGGATCGACCATCTCGTCGCCTCGGGGATCGCCGATCCTTCACGCCTCGGCGTGACGGGGCTCAGCTACGGCGGATTCATGACGTGCTGGCTGATCACCCAGGATACGCGTTTCGCCGCGGCGATCTCCGTCGGGCCCGCCACCAACCACGTCAGCCACCATCTGCTGTGCAACATCCCGCAGTTCGACAGGCTATTCCTCCAGGACCATTATACCAACCTCGCCGGCGCCTATTATTCCCGCAGTCCCATCCTGCATGCGCACGACAGCAGGACGCCGACGCTGCTCGTGTGCGGCGATCTCGACCGATGCACGCCAGCGGAGGAAGCCGTCCAATTCCATAACGCGCTGCTGGAGAATGGGGTCGAATCGCTGGTGATACGGTATCCGGAGGAAGGCCACGGCGTGCACGGCGTGCCGGCGGCGATCGATTTCGCCGCGAGGTGCGTGATGTGGTTCTCGCGCCACATACCCTCGACGGCTGAATGACCGGCAAGTCGGTCGTACCAGGAACATGAATTAAATGGCGCCGATGTGGCGAAGCGCGATCACGAAGAGAGTGGACCCAAGAGATGATACCCAAGTTCGGCAAGGACACGGCACTGCTCGTCATCGATCCTCAGCAGGGCATCAATGACCTGACGCATTGGGGCGGCCCCACCGGGCGGCGGAACAACCCGGGCGCGGAAGCTAATATCCAGACTCTGATGGATGCCTTCCGCGGCAGCGGGTTGCCGGTTATCTTCACGGCGCATGATTCCCGGCAGGCGGTATCGCCCCTCAAACTGGGTACCCCCGGCGGCGAGTTTCTGGACGGCATCGTTCCGCGTTCCGGCGAGTTGGTGATCCGAAAGGATATCAACAGCAGTTTCGTCGGCACCGTCCTTGAGCTGGAGTTACGACGAAAATCGATCAATCGCCTTGTGACGGTCGGCTACTTCACGAATTTCTGTGTGGAATCGTCCGTGCGCATGGCGGGCAACATGGGCTATGACAGCTATCTGCTCCCCGAGGCCTGTGCCACGTGCAACAGGATCGGCTTCGACGGTGTCGATTACGATCCTGATGTCGTTCACAATCTGGCGGTCGCCAGCCTGAATGGCGAGTTCGCCACCGCGCTTCATATGGAAGACGCGCTTGGCTTGCTGAAGGAAGACTCCCCTGCCCTTTTGCGGAAGCAGGCGAACGAATAGGTTGACCGCTTCTGCTTGGACTGCCCCCCGTCCGAAGGACTAGCCGACGGCGGCGAAATCCTCTACGCTGTGATCACAGCTTGCCCATGCGCGTCGGGGGATCGTGCCAATGCTCGTCGCTACCGAAACGCTGACCATCCCGACCGACGCCGTGATCGACGGCGACACGCGCGCGATCCCCGAACGGTTCGCCAACATCGGACCCCGCGACGGCCGTGTCCTGGCCCAGGTCGCCGCCTGCGGCCAGCGCGAGGTCGACCGCGCGGTCGCGTCGGCGCGCGCGGCGTTCGAGGATGGGCGTTGGCGCGATCAGGCGCCCAATGCGAAGAAGAAGGTGCTGCACGCGCTCGCCGACCTGATGGGCGCGCACGCCGAGGAACTGGCGCTGCTGGAGTGCCTGGATACCGGCAAGCCGATCAGCGACGCGCGCGGCGTCGACATCCCGCTCGCGATCGGAACGATGCGTTATTATGCCGAGGCGCTGGACAAGATCCATGGCGAGGTGGGGCCGCATCATCCCTCGCGGCTGTCCTGGGCGGTGCACGAGCCGTTGGGGGTGATCGGCGCGATCGTACCCTGGAATTTCCCGCTCCACATGGCGATGTGGAAGGTCGCGCCCGCGCTGGCGATGGGCAATTCGGTGGTGCTGAAACCCGCCGAACAGTCCCCGCTGACGGCGATCCGGCTGGGCCAGCTCGCGCTGGAGGCCGGGCTGCCCGCCGGTGTGCTGAACGTGATCCCGGGGACGGGCGAGGAAGCGGGCCAGGCGCTAGCGCGGCACATGGACGTCGACATGATCGCGTTCACCGGATCGGGCGCGGTCGGGCGGCTGCTGATGCGCTATTCGGGCGAGAGCAACCTGAAGCGCGTTTCGCGGGAACTCGGGGGCAAATCGCCGCAGATCGTGTTCGCCGATTGCCCCGATCTGGAGGCGGCGGCGCAGGCCGCGGCATGGGGCGTGTTCTACAATCAGGGACAGGTGTGCACCGCCGCCTCGCGCCTGCTGGTCCAGCGGGGGATCCGGGACGCGTTCGTCGCGCGGGTGGTCGAGATCGCGAGGGGGATCACGCCCGGCGATCCGCTCGATCCCGACACCAGGTTCGGCGCCATGATCAGCGAAGCGCAGATGGCGGGCGTCCTTCGCCGGATCGAGCACGCCCAGGCCCAGGGCGCCGACCTGCTGCTGGGCGGCGAGCGCGCGCGGCGGGATACCGGCGGTTTCTATATCGAGCCGACGATCTTCGGCGGCGTCGCGCCGGGGATGGCGCTGGCGCGCGAGGAAGTGTTCGGCCCGGTGCTGGGCGTGGTGACGTTCGACGACGCGGATGGCGCGTTCCGCATCGCCAACGACAGCGTCTACGGGCTGGCCGCGGGGGTGTGGACCGCCGATCTCGACCTCGCCCACCGCGCGGCCCGGACGCTGCGCGCCGGGCTGGTGTGGGTGAACGGCTGGGATGCCTGCGACATCACCATGCCGTTCGGGGGGTTCCGTCAATCGGGCTTCGGGCGCGATCGCAGCATGCACGCGCTGGAGAAATACGCCGATCTCAAGGCCGTGACGATCACCTTCAGGAACGTGGCGTGAGCGGGTTCGACGTGGATACGGGCGAGGGGGCGGCTTTCCTGGCCGCCAATCCCGACATCCGGTTCGTCGAGACGTTCTTCACGTCCTTGAGCGGCGTACCGCGCGGCAAGCGATTGCGGCGCGAGGAACTCGCCAAGCTGTATGATGGTGGCGCGTTCGTGCCCGGGTCGATCGTCGCGGTGGACATACTGGGCGCGGATTGCGAGGATTCGGGGCTCGTCTGGGAGACCGGCGACGCGGATTGCCTGATGACGCCGGTGCCGGGGCGGATCGTTCCCGCGCCGTGGCTGGGCGATGACGTCGCCCAGGTGATGTGCTCGCTGACCGAGCTGGACGGATCGGCCAATGTCCACGACCCGCGGGCGGTGCTGGCGCGGGTGCTGGACCGGTTCGCGGCGGACGGGCTGACGCCGGTGGTGGCGTGCGAGCTGGAATTCTACCTCGTCGAACAGCGACGCTCGCGGGGTGGCGGCGTACGGCTGCGGCGCTCGCCGATCACGGGGCGCGCGCCGTTCGGCAACGAGGCGCTTGGACTGTCCGAAACCGAGGATGCCGGGGATTTCCTGCGCGCCTTGTGGCGCGTGGCCGACGCGCAGGGATTGCCGCTGGAGGGCGCGAGCGCGGAGGCGTCGCCGGGCCAGCTGGAGCTGACGCTGCGCCACCGGGCCGATGCGTTGCGCGCGGGGGACGACGCCGTGAGCTTCAAGCGCGCGGCCAAGGGCGTGGCGCGCCGGCTGCGCTGCGAGGCGACGTTCATGGCCAAGCCGTTCGCGGAGATCGCGGGCTCCGGCATGCACATCCACATCAGCATGCTCGACAGGGACGGCGCGAACATCTTCGCCGACGAAGGCGCCGAGGGCGCACCGGTCTTGCGCCACCCGATCGGTGGGATGGCGGCGACGATGGCCGAGGCGATGGCGGTGCTGGCGCCCAACGCCAACAGCTATCGTCGCTACGCCGCGCGCAGCTATGCGCCGCTCGCGCCGATCTGGGGCGTGAACAATCGTACCGTTGCGCTGCGTGTCCCGGCGGGCGGCGCGGCGTCGCGGCGGGTGGAGCACCGCGTGGCGGGGGCGGACGCCAATCCGTATCTGGCGCTCGCGGTGGTGCTGGCGGGCGCGCATCACGGACTGACGAACAAGATCGATCCGGGCGATCCGATCACGGGTGACGGGTACGCGGCGGCGGCGAGATCGGGCAAGCGCCTGCCGACCGATTGGATCGCGGCGACCGACCTGTTCGCGAACTCCGCGATCATGCGCGACTATCTGGGCGATGCGTTCGTCAATCTGTTCACGGCGGTGAAGCGGACCGAGCAGGCGCGGTTCGGCGCGGTGGTGACCGCGCTGGATTACGACTGGTACCTGCAGAATGCGTGAGCGGACGCCAGGGTCGCCCGCGGGGCCGCTGTCATGAGCCGCCCGCTGATCGGGATCACCGCCGACACGCGCGGTTTCGCGGGCGAGACGGCGCAGGTGGTGATCGACCGGTACATGGAGGCGGTCGTCCGTCATGCCGATGTCGACGCGGTGATCATCCCGGCGCGGCCGGATCTGGTCGACGCCAAAGCCGTCGCCCGGCGCATTGACGGGCTGTTGTTGACGGGTAGCCCGTCCAACGTCGCGCCCTCTCGGTACGGCGATGCCGGCGAAGGAACCGGGCCGTTCGATCCGGGACGCGACGACATGGTGCTGCGGCTGATCGAGACGATGATCGATCGCGCGGCGCCGGTGCTGGGTATCTGCCGGGGGTTCCAGGAGCTGAACGTCGCGTTCGGCGGCACGCTGGCGCGCGATCTGGGCGATGATGGCCGGCCGCTGTCGCATCACGCGCCGGATGGCGCGCCGCTCCATGACATGTTCGGGCATGGACATGACGTGATCCTGACGCCGGGCGGCACGCTGGCGCGCGCCTTCGGGAATACCTCGCTGCACGTCAATTCGGTGCATTTCCAGGGCGTCGACCGACTCGGCGACGGGCTGTCGGTCGAGGCGACGGCGCATGACGGCGTGATCGAGGCGGTATCCGCCCGTCCCAACGGCGCGGCGATTCTGGGCGTGCAGTGGCACCCCGAATGGCAAACCGACGCGCGCGCCGCCAGCCAGGGCGTCTTCCACATTTTCGGCCGGGCGCTGCGCGGCGAAGCCACAACGGAGAAGGCCGTATGACGCGACGCAATCACGACATCGCCGATCTGCGTCGGCAGGACGTGGCGCACCATCTGCCCGCGCAATCGAGTTATAGATTGCAGCGCGACATGGGTGGCAGCCGGGTGATCGTCCGCGCCGAGGGATCGACGATATGGGACGGTGACGGCAACGCGATCCTCGATGGGATGGCCGGCCTGTGGTGCGTCGCCGTCGGCTACGGGCGCGCGGAACTCGCCGAGGCGGCGTACGAGCAGATGCTGGAACTCCCCTTCTACAACACCTTCTTCCGCACCGCGTCGCCGCCGCCGATCGAATTGGCGACGAAGCTGGCCGGGCTGCTGGGCGGCGAGTTGCAGCACATCTTCTTCAACTCATCGGGTTCGGAATCGAACGACACCGTGTTCCGGCTCGTCCGCACCTACTGGGATCTGAAGGGCCAGAAGCAGCGCAAGACCTTTATCAGCCGCCGCAACGCCTATCACGGATCGACCGTGGCGAGCGCGAGCCTGGGCGGCATGAGCTATATGCACGCGCAGGGCGACCTGCCGATCCCGGGCGTCGAGCACGTCATGCAACCGTACCGGTTCGGCGAGGGGTTCGGCGAAGACCCGGACGTCTTCGCCGCGCGCGCGGCGCGGGACATCGAGGACCGCATCCTGCGCGTCGGCCCGGACAAGGTCGCGGCGTTCATCGGCGAGCCGGTGCAGGGCGCGGGCGGCGTGATCATCCCGCCGCCGGGTTACTGGCCGCGCGTCGAGGCGATCTGCCGCAAATACGGCATCCTGCTCGTGTCGGACGAGGTGATCTGCGGCTTCGGGCGGCTGGGCGAATGGTTCGGCTTCCAGAAGTTCGGTTTCACCCCCGATATCGTCAGCATGGCCAAGGGGTTGTCCTCGGGCTACCAGCCGATCTCGGCGACGGGCGTTTCGCGCGAGATCGTCGAGACGCTGCGATCGAGCGACGACGATTTCACCCACGGCTACACCTATTCCGGGCACCCGGTCGCGGCCGCCGTGGCGCTGCGCAACATCGACATCATCGAGCGCGAACATCTGGTGGAGCGGGTGCGCGACGATATCGGGCCGTATTTCGGCGACGCGCTGACGCGGCTGGGCGGCCATCCCCTCGTCGGCGAGACGCGGTCGATGGGGCTGATCGGCGCGGTCGAACTCGTCTCCGAAAAGGGCACCAACAAGCGCTTCGGCGGCAAGGAGGGGCTGGCCGGGCCGATCGTGCGCGACGCGTGCGTCGCCGGCGGGCTGATGGTGCGGGCAGTCCGCGACAGCATCGTGATGTGCCCGCCCTTCATCATCACCCACGAGGAAGTGGACCGGATGATCGCGATCATCGGTCATGCGCTGGACAAGGCGGTAGAAAAGCTCGCGCATCTGGACGCACCGCCGCCGCGCAAGGTGCTGGAGGGGGCCGAACCCGGGCTTTAGCGGGCGCGGTCCGCTCCCCTTCCCCCAAGCCTCCAGAGCCGAGAACCTGTCATGGAAAAGATCTTCGCCGATTGGATTCGAGAACACGGAATCAGCGAGGTGGAATGCCTCGTTCCCGACATGAACGGGGTGATCCGCGGCAAGGTATGGCCGGCGCAAAAGTTCATCGCCTCGATCGCCAACGATTCGCTGCGCCTGCCTTCCAGCGTATTCTCCGTTACCGTCACCGGCCAATATGCCGACGAGCCGGGGGACGAGGAAGCGTTCCAGGATCGCGACGTCTCGCTGCATCCCGACCCGGCTACCCTGTGCGTCGCGCCCGGCTTCAAGACGCCCACCGCGTTCGTGTTCGCAGACGCCTATCACAAGGGCGGCGGACCGTATGAGATCTCGCCGCGGTTCGTGCTGAAGAAGGTGCTGAAGCTGTACGAGGAGATGGGCTGGCGGATCATGGTCGCGCCGGAGCTGGAATTCTACCTGACGCAGGTCAACACCGATCCCGATTTCCCGCTGCTGCCGCCGACGGGCCGGTCGGGCCGGTCGGAAACATCGCCCCAGCCCTATGGTCTGGAAGCGGTGACCGAATATGAGGATCTGATCGAGGACATCTACGAATATGCCGAGACGGCGTCGCTCCAGCTCGACACGATGATCCACGAGGCCGGGACCGCGCAGCTGGAGATCAACTTCAACCACGGCGATCCCATCTACCTGTGCGACCAGGTGACGCTGTTCAAGCGCATCGTCCGGCAGGTGGCATTGAAGCACAATGTCTACGCCACCTTCATGGCCAAGCCGATGGAGAACCAGCCCGGATCGGCGATGCACCAGCATATTTCCGCGGTGGATGCGAAAACGGGGCGGAACCTGTTCGGCCAGGGCAAGGGCAAGGAGGGGTTGAGCAAGGAGTTCCGTCACTTCGTCGGCGGTCTGCAGACCCTGCTGCCCGAAGTCGCGCCGTTGTTCGCGCCCAACGTCAACAGTTTCCGCCGGATGCGCCCGACGCATTCGGCCCCGATCAACCTGCAATGGGGATATGATAACCGGTCGTGCGGGTTGCGCGTGCCGCTGACCGATCTCGCCAATACGCGCGTCGAGAACCGTGTGCCGGGGGCCGATTCCAATCCGTACCTGGCGATCGCCGCGTCGCTGGTGTGCGGCTATATCGGCGTGCGGGACGCCATCGAGCCCGGGGCGATGGTGGAAGGCAACGCCTATCGCCAGGCGCGCACGCTGCCGCATAACCTGGGCGAGGGGCTGAACCGGCTGGCGGAATGCCGGGAGGTGATCGAGATCCTCGGCGACGATTTCGTCCGCGCCTTCCACCGGATCAAGGCGGACGAGCTGGATGCGTATGAAGGGGTGATCAGCTCGTGGGAGCGGGATCACCTGTTGCTGAAGGTCTGACGGGCCTTCCTTCGCGGCCCCCGCCCATCGTCATGGGACGGGGCAAACATCGAAGACGAAAAGCAGGATGGCATGGACGCGATTCCCAACGATCTCTCGGCCTTCTGGATGCCGTTCACCGACAATCGCGGGTACAAGGCGCAGCCGCGGATGTTCGCCCGCGCGCACGGCATGCATTACTGGACGCCGGAGGGGCGGCAGGTGCTCGATGGCACGGCGGGGCTGTGGTGCGTCAATGCCGGGCACACTCGCGAGCCGATCGTCGCGGCGATCCAGCAATCGGCGGCCGAGCTCGACTTCGCGCCGACCTTCCAGCTCGCGCACCCCAGCGCGTTCCGGCTGGCGACCAAACTGGCGGCCATCACGCCCGACGGGCTGGACCGGATCTTCTTCACCAATTCGGGCTCCGAGGCGGTGGACACCGCGCTCAAGATCGCGCTCGCCTATCAGCGGGCGATTGGACAGGGCGCGCGGACGCGGCTGATCGGGCGGGCGCGCGGCTATCACGGCGTCAATTTCGGTGGCATCTCGGTCGGTGGAATTGTCGGCAATCGGCGGCAGTTCATCTCGCTGCCCGGCGTCGATCATCTACCGCACACCTACAACCATGCCGAGCAAGCGTTCAGCCGCGGGCGGCCCGCCTGGGGCGGGCATCTGGCGGACGCGCTGGAAGACTTGGTCAACCTGCACGGCGCGGAGACGATCGCGGCGGTGATCGTCGAGCCGCTGGCGGGCTCCACCGGCGTGCTGCCACCGCCGGTCGGCTATCTCGAAAAGCTGCGGGCGATCACCGAGAAACACGGCATCCTCTTAATCTTCGACGAAGTGATCACCGGCTTCGGGCGGATGGGCGCGGCGTTCGGGGCGCAGGCGTTCGGCGTGACGCCCGACCTGATGTGCCTGGCCAAGGGCCTCACCAACGGCGCGGTGCCGATGGGCGCGGTCGCGGCGGCCAATTTCGTGCATGACGGCATCGTCGATAACGCCGCGCCGGGGATCGAGCTGTTCCACGGCTATACTTATTCGGGACACCCCCTCGCCTGCGCCGCGGCGCTGGCGACCCTGCGGGTGTATGAGGACGAGCAGCTATTCGCCGCCTCGGCGCGGCTGGCCCCTGTCTGGGCGGAAGCGATCCATTCGCTCGCCGATATCGGCGGGATCGTGGATATCCGGACCTGCGGTTTCGTCGCCGGGGTCGAGTTCGCCGCGCTGCCCGACGGCGTCGGCGCGAAGGGCAGGAAGGTGTTCCACCGCGCGTTCGACGACGGGCTGCTGGTGCGCGCCTCGGGCGACACGATCGCGCTGTCGCCGCCGCTGATCGCCAGCGAGGCGCAGGTGGGCGAGATCGCCGACCGGCTGCGCGCGGCGATCGTCGCGGTTAGCTGACGAAGTCTTGATCGCGGCCGCTTGGCGGCTCCCAACGTCAGAAGCGGTCGCGCAGCGCGAGGAACGACATTGCCGCGACGAGCGTGGGCCAGCGCATCAGCTTGCCTCCCGGAAAACGCGGCACCGGAAGTGCGGCAAGCTTGTGGAACGGCGCGTCGTCCCCGGCGATCGCTTCCGCGACGACCTTGCCGAAATAGGGCGCCAGGACCACGCCGAGCCCGGAATAGCCGGCGGTGGTGAACAGGCCGGGCTCGACCTCGCGGACGAACGGCTGTCGGTTCGCGGTGATCGCCAGCGTCCCTCCCCAGGCATGCGTCAGCGGCACGTCGTGCAGTTGCGGGAAGACACGCGCGATGTGCTTGCGGACGACGGCGGCGATGTCCTGTGGGAAGCGGTACGAATAGCTTTCGCCACCGCCGAACAGCAGGCGATGATCGGGCGTGATGCGGAAATAATAGATGACGAAGCGCGAGTCGGAGACCGCGTGGCCGCCGCGAACGATGGCGGCGGCGCGTTCGGGACCGAGCGGTTCGGTGACCGCGACGAAGTTGTTGATCGGCATCACGCGCGCCTCGATCGGCGGCGACAGCCCGCGCAGGTATCCGTTCGCGGCGAGGATCACGCGATCGGCGGTGACGCTGCCGCGAGGGGTGTCGACGCGCCAGCGGTCGCCGATGCGGGTGACGGCGGTGGCGGGGGTGCGATCGTGGAGCGTGGCGCCCTCGGCGATGGCGCCGCGCGCGATGCCCAGCGCGAGGTTCAACGCATGGAGGTGGCCGCCGCGTGCGTCCGCCATGCCGCCATGGTAGTTGCTCGAGCCGACCAGGGAGCGGACCTCCTCGCGACCGACGAAGCGGGCGTGCGGATAATCGTAGCGCTCGCGCAGATGGTCGACGTGCGCGCGGGTGTGCCGCACGTCGCGCGCGCGGTGATCGACATGGAGGTAGCCGGGCGTCAGGTCGCAGGTGATCGCGTAGCGGTCGATCAGCCAGTCGAGATGCGCGCGGCCGTCCAGCGCAAGGTTCCACAGGGCTCGGGCGTCGTCGACGCCCAGGCGCTTCTCGAGCCATTCGGGATCGCGGCGCATGCCGACATGGACCTGCCCGCCGTTGCGGCCCGAGGCGCCCCAGCCGAGCCGTTCGGCCTCGATCAGGACAGCGCGCTGGCCGAGACGCGCGAGGTGCAGCGCCGCCGACAGGCCGGAATAGCCGCCGCCGACGATGCAGATGTCGGCCTCGCGAGGCTCCTCCAGCGGGACGAGAGCGGGCGCGCCGATCGCGGTGGCGGCGTACCAGCTTGGCGAATAGCCGTCGGCGGACAGGCGTTCGTTGATCACAGGCTTCTCCCGCGCTCCTCGGGGCGCTAACCGCCTCGCGTTCGCAGCATAGCCTGCGATCTTAGATCAGAACATGGAGCCGACGGCGCCGCAATCTTCCTTGCCCTTTCGCGAGGGCACGCCGCGTAATCTATTGCGCGTCGTAACTTGCGGCGATCAGGGACTGGCCGTCGGCGATGTCCGCCATGATCGCCGCGCGCAAGGCGTTCGGGTCGCCGCGCACGATGGCGTCGATCGCCTCGCGGTGCCTGTCGACCAGCTTGGCGGTGCCGACGCGGCCGTACACGACCCGCATCAGCGGGCCGAACTGCACCCACAACGTCTCGATGATGCGGGTCAGCACGCCCTCCCCTTGCGCGCGATAGATCAGGAAATGGAAGGCGAAGTTGTTTTCCATGTACGAATTGACATCTCCGCTCTCCAGCGCGGCATTGATCGCCGCGTCCGCGGTCCGCAGCGCCTTCACCGCGCGCGCGTCGATCGCGTCGATCGCCAGCACCGCCGCCTCGGGCTCCAGCAACAGACGGCAGCGCATCAGCTCGGCCAGCCGTTCAGTGGTGGTGACCGGCACGATAATGCGCCGTTTCGACCGGATCTCGACCGCCCCTTCCGCGGCCAGGCGACCGAGCGCATCGCGCACCGGCATTTGGCTGACGCCGAGTTGCTGGGCGAGGCCGCGCGTGGAGATGCCGACGCCGGGTGCCAGACGCCCGGTGACCAGGCGTCGGCGCAGCTCGGCATAGACGCCTTCGCGCAGGGTCGCCTCGCCTTCGCCATCGCTATCCTTAATCACGCCGACGGCTCCTCGACAGCGCTTTGCGCGTGATCGAACGCTAGGCGGGCCGGCGCGATCGCCAAGCCGGCGGCGCGGGCGGCCGCGCCGTTGACGAGATCGCGCCGCGCGATCGCCTTCCCGGCACGGTCGTCCTGTTGATCGTCCATCGGCCATCCATCAAGTTTGAACTGGAGTGCGAGGAAGGAGGGCGGCTCCGAAGCTGAACAAGCCGGAAGCGACACGCTATCTCCCGACGCACCAGCCGAACCTACGCTATAGTCGTCGTTTTCCCTACTCCCACTCGATCGTGCCCGGCGGCTTCGACGTATAATCGTACACCACCCGGTTGACCCCGCGCACCTCGTTGACGATCCGCGTCGACACCCGCGCCAGCAAGTCGCCGGGAAAGGCGAACGCCTCCGCCGTCATGCCGTCGGTCGACGTCACCGCCCTGAGCGCCAGCACCGACTCGTACGTCCGCGCGTCGCCCATGACGCCGACGGTGCGCACCGGCAGCAGCACCGCGAACGCCTGCCAGATCGCGTCGTACAGCCCGGCGGCGCGAATCTCCTCCAGGTAGATCGCGTCCGCCTTGCGCAGGATGTCGCACCGCTCCTTGGTGACCTCGCCCGGAATGCGGATCGCCAGCCCCGGCCCCGGGAACGGGTGCCGCCCGACGAACGCGTCCGGCAACCCCAGCTCGCGCCCCAGCACACGGACTTCGTCCTTGAACAGCTCGCGCAGCGGCTCGACCAGCTTCATGTCCATCCGCGCCGGCAGCCCGCCGACATTGTGGTGGCTCTTGATTGTCACCGACGGACCGCCCGTCACGCTGACGCTCTCGATCACGTCGGGGTAGAGCGTCCCTTGCGCCAGGAACTCGGCCCCGCCGATCTTGCGCGCCTCCGCCTCGAACACGTCGATAAAGGTCGCGCCGATGAACTTGCGCTTGGTCTCCGGGTCGCTCACCCCCGCCAGCCCGTTCAGGAACAGCGTCTCGGCGTTCACGTGCACCAGCGGGATCTGGTACGCGCCGCGGAACAGCCCGATGACCTGCTCGGCCTCCCCCGCCCTGAGCAGGCCGTGGTCGACGAACACGCACGTCAGCTGCTCGCCGATCGCCTCGTGGATCAGCACCGCCGCCACCGCCGAATCGACCCCGCCCGACAAGCCGCAGATCACCCGCGCCCCGCCAACCTGCGCCCTAATTTCCGCCACCTTGGCGGCGCGGAACTCGGCCATCGTCCAGTCGCCCGCCAGCCCACAGACGTGCCGCGCGAAGTTCGCGATCAGCTTGCCGCCATCGGGCGTGTGCACCACCTCCGGGTGGAACTGCATGGCGTAGATGCGGCGCTCGTCGTCGGCGATGACGGCATAGGGCGCGCCCGCGCTCGCCGCGACCGACCGGAAACCCGGCGCGAGCGCGGCTACATGGTCGCCGTGGCTCATCCACACCCGGTGCCGCTCGCCTTCGCGCCACACCGCGTTGAACAGCCGGCAGTCGTCGGCGACATCGACGAACGCCGACCCGAACTCCCCCGCCATCCCCCGCTCGACCGTCCCGCCCAGCTGCCGCGTCAACGCCTGCTGGCCGTAGCAGATGCCCAGCATCGGCTTGCCCGACTGGAGGATCGCCTCGGGAATGCGCGGGCTGTCCTCGTCGACCACCGACGCCGGCCCGCCCGACAGGATCACCCCCGCCGGCGCCATCCGCGCGAACGCCGCCGCGGCCGACTGGTAGGGCGCGATCTCGCTATAAACCCCCGCCTCGCGCACGCGTCGCGCGATGAGCTGGGTCACCTGGCTGCCGAAATCGACGATGAGGATGCTGTCGGGGGTTTGCATGGCGCGGCCCTAGCTTCCCACAGCCGCGAGCGGAAGAGCGTCGGTCGCGGGAACGCGCCCGGCCGGCGTGGCGCAGCTACGACCGACGACGCGGCTCCGCCGCGGCACCGATCCGGACACCTCCTTGGGAAGCGTCGCGGCTAAGCCAGTCGCAGGTCGGCCATGCCCCCGGCATGGCCTGCGGGATGCGGGGCATCCCGCGCCTGCAACTCGTCGGTCGTCGCCATGGCGACGCCGGCCGGGCCTCGGCGAGTCCTGAGCTAAGCGTCGCTTAGCTCAGGCCGCCTCGACGTAATCCTCATCGCTCAGGACCGGACCCGAATCCTGCCCCTTTGCCGCCGTGTCGCGGTCGACGAACTCGATGATCGCCATCGGCGACGCGTCCGACTGGCGGATGCCGGCCTTAATCACACGGGTATAGCCGCCATTGCGGTCGGCGTAGCGCGTCGCCAGCACCTCGAACAGCTTGGCCAGCTGCGCCTCGTCGAGCAGCCGCGCATGCGCCAGCCGGCGATTGGACAACCCGCCCTTCTTCGCCAGCGTGATCAGCTTCTCGACATAGGGCCGCAGCTCCTTTGCCTTGGCGACCGTCGTGGTGATCTGCTCGTGCTTGATCAGCGCGGCCGACATGTTGCGGAACAGCGCGATGCGATGTGCCGAGGTACGTTGCAGCTTACGGCCGCCGACGCGATGACGCATGATTCAATCCTTCGTTCGTTAAGGAGCCGTATCAGGTACTCCAGAGCAGGCGGTGCTCAACGGGCCACCGCCCAAACCCTCGAAAGTAACTAAGGTGACCGAGAACGCACAAATCGCGCGTTACCCCATGATCTCCTGTTCAAGCTTCTTGGCCATCTCCTCGATGTTCTCCGGCGGCCAGCCCGGGATCTCCATCCCCAGCCGCAGGCCCATCGACGACAGCACCTCCTTGATCTCGTTCAGCGACTTGCGCCCGAAGTTCGGCGTCCGCAGCATCTCCGCCTCGGTCTTGCCGACGAGATCGCCGATATAGATGATGTTGTCGTTCTTCAGGCAGTTCGCCGACCGTACGCTGAGCTCCAGCTCGTCGACCTTCTTCAGCAGGTACCGGTTGATCTGCTGCGTGTCGCCGGTCATCTCACCGCCGCTCGACACCGGCGTCGCCGCCTGCCCGATCGGCGCCGTCGAGCGCGGCATCGACGAATCGTCGAACTGGACGAACAGCGCCAGCTGGTCCTGCAGGATGCGCCCCGCGTAACCCACCGCGTCGTCCGGCGTCACCGTGCCGTCGGTCTCGATCGTCAGCGTCAGCCGGTCATAGTCCAGGTCCTGCCCGACCCGCGTCGGGTCGACCTTGTACGACACCTGGCGCACCGGCGAATACAGCGCGTCGACCGGGATCAGCCCGATCGGCGCGTCGGCCGGCCGGTTGGCGGTCGCGGGGACATAGCCCTTCCCGACATCGGCGGTCAGCTCCATGTTGAGCGTCGCGCCCTCGTCCAGGTGACAGATGACCAGTTGCGGGTTCATCACCTCGATGTCGCCCGACACCGCGATGTCGCCCGCCTTGACCTCGGCCGGGCCGGTCGCCGACAGCTGGAGCCGCTTGGGCCCCTCGCCCTGCATCCGGATCGCAATCTGCTTCACGTTGAGCACGATGTCGGTCACGTCCTCGCGGACCCCCGCCAGGCTGGAGAACTCGTGCAGCACGTTCTCGATCTTGATCGACGTCACCGCCGCGCCCTGCAGCGACGACAGCAGAACCCGGCGCAGCGCGTTGCCGAGCGTCAGGCCGAAACCCCGCTCCAGCGGCTCGGCGATGAAGGTCGCCTTGCGCTTGCCATCGCCCGACTTTTTTTCGAGACCGTTGGGCTTCTTGAGTTCCTGCCAGTTCTTTGCGTTGACAGCCACTTGATTCCCCTAGGTTGGGAGCCGGCGTAAAAGGCGCCGACCGGAAGGTGTCCGCCGCGGCACCGGGCCGCGGACGGCGGATCAGACGCGGCGGCGCTTGGACGGCCGAACGCCGTTGTGCGGGATCGACGTCACGTCGCGGATCGAGGTGATCTGGAAACCGACCGCCTGAAGCGCGCGCAGCGCCGACTCGCGGCCCGAACCCGGGCCCTTGACCTCGACCTCGAGCGTCCGGACGCCATGCTCGGCGGCCTTTTTCCCCGCGTCCTCGGCGGCGACCTGGGCGGCGTAGGGCGTCGACTTGCGGCTGCCTTTAAAGCCCATCGCGCCCGCCGACGACCAGGAGATCGCATTCCCTTGCGCGTCGGTGATCGTGATCATGGTGTTGTTGAAGCTGGCGTTGACGTGCGCCACGCCCGACGTGATGTTCTTGCGCTCGCGCCGCTTAACGCGCTGAGGTTCGCGTGCCATTTCGTGTGTCCTGACCTGTATTTCCGAGTGTCGCCGACGGGTCGCGATAGCCCCACCCCTCGGGTGTACGCGTCGCGCCTCCGGCGGAGTAAACCGTCCCCGGACGGTTTACTTCTTCTTGCCGGCGATCGGCTTGGCCTTGCCCTTGCGGGTGCGCGCGTTGGTGTGCGTGCGCTGGCCGCGAACCGGGAGCCCTCGGCGATGACGCAGGCCGCGGTAGCAGGCGAGGTCCATCAACCGCTTGATATTCACCGCCGTCTGACGCCGCAGGTCGCCCTCGACCATGTGGTCGGCGTCGATCGTCTCGCGGATCTGCAGCACCTCCTGATCGGTCAGGTCCTGCACCCGGGCGGTCGTCGCGATGCCGAGCTTCTCGGTGATCTGACGGGCCTTGGTGTCGCCAATGCCGTGGATATAGGTCAGCGCGATAACCACGCGCTTATTGGTCGGGATATTAACCCCCGCAATACGTGCCATGAACCTGATTCTCCTGCTCCACGGGATGCGGCATGGACGCGCATCCCATCTCGACGCGTTGATCCGACCCGAACGCTTCCCAAACGCAAGAACGCGGCGAGCGCAAACAAGCGCCGCCGGGAACCGGTGTGTCGGAGTAGAGCTGGCTTACTCGGGCGCGCCGGTGGTGTCAATCGCCGACCGGAACCATTGTCACGACAAAGCGTGGCCTGTGCTTGTCTGCACGGCGCGCAACCGGCTCCCGCGACGTAGCGCGACGACGGTCCAAATCAGCTCGACGATCCCGAACGGCCAAGCTCCTTGAAGGAAGCCATAGGCCGAGCTGAGCAGGCACCCGCCGGCGAACAGCAGGGTCCATACCCGCGCGCGATCCTCGAGCATGAAGCTGACCAGCATGAAGCTGACCGCGAATAAGCCGAACAGCGTGAGCGCGTCCACTAGGTCAGGCGAGGCGCGAGGTGTCGATTACCAACCTCTCGATCGTCGCCGATCGGACCGGCTCGCCAAAGGTGAACTCACGCCGCTCGGCATAGACGCCGTCCACCGCTACGTACATCCGGATGACGCGTCGCCCGCGCACGTCCGCGACCCAGTATTCCGGCACGCCGGTTCGCGCGTACAGCCTTGCCTTCTTGCCGAGATCGTACCGCAATGAAGAGTCGGCCACTTCGATCGCCAACCGTATCGTCTCCGTGGTGGCGAAGCCTTCGTCATCGCTTGTCCCGGCGACCATGATGTCGGCCTCCGGCAGGCTGTGCGGATCGAGATGAGCGGAGACCGGCGATAACGCTTCGAGCCCGGGCAGACGATCCAGTGCCAGCCCGACCTCGATCGATAACCGCATGAGGGTACGCGAATGAGGCAGATGAATAGGGCTCATGACGAATATCTCCCCGTCCACCAGCTCGACGCGCCCGACGTTGTCGAATGCGCCCGCCTCGTCGAGAATTAGGAACTCGTCGACGGTCAACGGATGGAGGACGGGGCCCTCGCCCGGGACAATGACCTGCTCGCTACCCATGCCGGCATTCTATCAGCGAGACGCGACATCTTAAGGGAAACCACTTTCGCGAGCGGCGGTCAGGCTAGCCCGTAACCCCGACCAGCACGTGGCCCGCCGCGTCGAACGCGCGGCCGACACGCGCGTCGACGCCGGCGAAAACGACCTTGCTCGCCGCGGACCCTCCCGTGAACGCCGCCGGGTCGATCGCCGTGCCGTCGACCTGACAAAAGCCGGAGGTCGGATCCAGGCTCACTCCGCCGGCGAAGCCGGGCTGGTTGAACGCGATCACGGTCGGGCGGACGATGCTGCGCGTCATTGCGCGGCAGGTCACGGCAAAGGCGTTCGTCGTTTTGCCGACGTTGCTGATCTGCGGCTCGAGATGCAGCGCGCTCGCCTCGTCGACCACCACCGGCCGCACCGCTTGGTGGATCTTCGTCCCCTGCACCGTCACGCCCCGCGTCCGGGAGAAATACAGCGAGCCGCCGGGGAAGTCGCCATGGATTTGCCCGCCGATGATGGTGACCAGGCCGGCGCCGTCATGGACCAGGATGCCGCGATCGCCGCGTCCGCCCGCCGGCGTCACATAAGGATCGGTGATCTCGATCGATGCGCTTGCGGTAGCGTCTAGATTGATGTCGAGGCCAAAGCGGCCGCATCCGTCGAGCACGGGGTTACGGATGTGCAGGTCGATCGTCTGCCCCGTCCCCCGCTTGCCGTCGACGTCGAACGCCATGCCCGTGTCGATCCGGGCGCTTTCGAACCGGTCGAGGAAGCTGTCGACGAAGCCGCCCCTCGCGCGGAGCCCGGTCGGGTCGACATGCGCGCCGTTCTGATCGGCGGCGACGCAGCGGTCCATGTACAGCGAGGCGTTGCCGCCGGGGTAGCCGAAGCTGACATGGCCATCCAGGTAATAGCCGACCATGAAATCGTTACGCGCGCTCGTTCCCGGGCGCTGACGCGTCGTCAGGCAGTCGTCGACCTTGGTGTAGACCACCCCGCCGATATAGATGCCGACACTGCTCTCCAGCGAAGAGATACCGCTGAACGTGCAATGGAACAGGTATTTGGCGCGCAGACCCGTTGGGTAGCGGGCAAGGTCGCCCGACGGGTGCGGTGTGCAGGCGCCGTCGCGGATCAGCGTGAAGAGACTGAAATGATTCTCGGTGACCAGCGCGTCGATCGGGGTGGGCGCGTCCACCGTGCCGACCACCATGATGTCGGCGGTATGGACGGCGGGCGCGGCGGCTTGCAGGATGATGCGCGTCCCCTGCCCTTCGTTCGACGCGAACCGCCCGCATCCCCGCACCGTCCGCCAGCTCCGCGCGAATCGCAGCGTGCGGCGGACGAAATAGTCCGCCTGCGCCAGCTCGGTCACCGCGCAGGCCGCGTAGCAGGCCTCGATCGCGTCGGCGCAATCGAACGCGGCATTGTTGGTCGTCGCGCCGAACCATTCCGGCCGGCCGTGCGTCCCGTCCCAGACGCGCGCCCAGACCAGCTCGATCCGCGAAGAGGGGACGTACAGTCCCTGTAGCCGATCGCCCGCGGCCGCGCCCGTTCGCGCGGTGCACTCGAACAGGCCTTCGCGCGCGCCCTCGCCCAGGAACACGACTCGCCCGGGGGCGGGATCGGCCAGCGCCGACAGCGCGCGACGGTCCGAGACCGCGACAATCGGTCCGCTCACCGCCTGGCGCGCGCCTGGATCGGGCGCCGCCTGCCCGCCGCTAACCTGGGCGAGCGCCGACAGCGCGGTGCCGCGTAGAACGGCCCGGCGGGGTAGATTGGTCATGGCGACTCCTCGGCAACAGCACTGGCGATTGATACGTCCCACGCCATGCGAGGTTGCAGCCGCCGCGAGACCGCGCCCGCCCTAGCCAGCGTCGAGGATCGTTGCGATCGCCGCCGAGACCGTATCCATGTCGGCCATGCCGTCGATTCGCGAGACGATCCCCCGCGCGTCGTAGATCGGCAGGATCGGCGCGGTCTTGGCGCGATATTCGGCCATGCGGGTCGATACCGTCTCGGCGTTGTCGTCCGGGCGGCGCTTGAACTCGTGCGCGCCGCAGACGTCGCAGCTGCCCTCGACCAGCGGCAACCGGAAGCGATCATGATAGCCGGTGCCGCACGCCGCGCAGGTGAAGCGTCCGACGATGCGCTCGATCAACGCCGCCTCGTCGACCGACAGCTCGATGACGTGGTCGAGCGTCCGGCCGCGCTCCGCCAGCAACAGGTCGAGTGCATCGGCCTGCGCGGCGGTGCGTGGATAGCCGTCGAAAATGACGCCCCCCGCCGTGTCCGCCAAGTCGAGCCGCTCGCCGATCAGCGCCGAGACGATCGCGTCGGACACAAGCTCGCCCGCCGCCATCACCGCCTTGGCCTGGAGCCCGACCGGCGTTCCCGCCTTGACCGCGGCGCGCAGCATGTCGCCGGTCGACAGCTGGACCATGCCGCGCTCGGCGACCAGCTTGCCGGCCTGGGTGCCCTTGCCGGCACCCGGTGGGCCCAGGAGAATGATGTTCACCGCCGTCGCTCCCCTGTTCGCCCCGCCTTTTAGCGGACGCGCCCGCCCTTCAGCTTCGCCTTCTTGATCAGGTCGCCATACTGATGCGCCAGCAGGTGCGACTGGATCTGCGCCACCGTATCCATTGTCACGTTGACGACGATCAGCAGCGACGTGCCGCCCAGGTAGAACGGGATCGACAACGCCGACACCAGATACTCGGGCAGCAGGCAGATGATCGTCAGGTACGCCGCGCCGATCACGGTGATGCGGGTCAGCACGTAATCGAAATAGTTCTCGGTGTTCTTGCCCGGTCGGATACCCGGAATGAAGCCGCCATGCCGCTTCAAATTGTCAGCCGTCTCCTCCGGATTGAACACGACCGCGGTGTAGAAGAACGAGAAGAAGATGATGCCGGCCCCGTAGAGCAGCATATACACCGGGCTGCCGTGCTGGAGATACTGGTTCAGGCTGATGATGAAGTCGCCCCAGGCGCTCTCGCCCGCGACGCGCTGACCGGCGAATTGCGAGATGGTCAGCGGCATCAGCAGCAGCGACGAGGCGAAGATTGGCGGGATGACGCCAGCGGTGTTGATCTTGAGCGGCAGGTGGCTGCGGTCGGCCTGCATCCCGCGCTGCGTCTGGCGCTTGGGATACTGGATCAGGATGCGGCGCTGGGCGCGCTCCATGAAGCAGATGAACAGGATCAGCGCGACGACCGCGACGACGATGCCGATCAGGCGCACCGGATCGAGCGACCCCGAGCGACCGCCCTCGAGCAGCTGGACCAACGTCGTCGGCAGATGCGCGACGATGCCCGCCATGATGATCAGCGACACGCCGTTGCCGATGCCGCGGCTGGTGATCTGCTCGCCCAGCCACATCAGGAACATGGTGCCGCCAATGAGCGAGATCACCGCGGCGACGCGGAACGTCATGCCCGGCTCGATCACCGCCTGGACGCCCTGGCTGGCGCCGAGCGCCTCGAGACCGACGGCGATGAAATAGCCCTGGATCGCGGTCAGCGCGACGGTGCCGTAGCGGGTGTACTGGTTGAGTCGCTTGCGCCCCGACTCGCCTTCCTTCTTGATCGCGTTGAGCGTCGGCGACAGCGACGTCGCCAGCTGCACCACGATCGACGCGGTGATGTAGGGCATGACCCCCAGCGCGATCAGCGACATCCGGCTGAGCGAGCCGCCCGAGAAGGTGTTGAAAAAGTCGAGCACGCCGCCCTGCGTCTGCTGCGACAAAAGCCCGAGCGCGGTCGGGTCGATGCCGGGCAGCGGCACATAGGACAGCATCCGGAACACAATCAGCACGCCGATGGTGAACCACAGCCGCTTCTTGAGGTCGGTCGCCTTGGCGAACTTCGCCAGGTTAATGCTCTGCGCCATCTGGTCGGCTGCGGATGCCATGCGTTGTCTAGTCCTGAAACGATAAGCGGCGGGATGCGTTGTGACCCGCCCCGCCCCTCATATAGGCGCGTGGTCGCGCTTGTCTAACCCAGTTCCCCTCCCGCTCGCGGGAGGGGTCAGGGGAGGGCATGTGCCTTCACGGGTATGGCATGACATGCCCTCCCCCAGCTCCTCCCGCGAGCGGGAGGGGAGTAAGCTACGCCTTGAACGACGCCTTGTGCGCCTGGCGCTCCTTGTACTTCACGCCCTTCTTGGCCGCGGCCTTTTCCGCCGCCGGGATCACGACCAGCACGTCGACCGCGCCGCCCGCCGCCTCGACCGCCTCGCGCGCGCCCTTCGACACGCCCGCGACTGAAAAACGCAGCGCGCCCGAGAACGCGCCCTTGCCGAGCAGCCGGACACCGTCCTTGCCGCCGCGCGCCAGCCCCGCCGCCTTCAGCGCGGCGTGGTCGATCGTCGCGTTCGCATCCAGCGTCCCCGCCTCGACCGCCTTCGCGATCGCGCCCAGGTTGACCTCGGCGAAATCCTTGGCGAAGATGTTGTTGAAGCCGCGCTTTGGCAGCCGCATGTGGAGCGGCATCTGACCACCTTCGAAGCCGGCGATGGACACGCCCTCGCGGCTCTTCTGGCCCTTTTGGCCCCGCCCGCCGGTCTTGCCCTTGCCCGAGCCGATGCCCCGGCCGACCCGCATCTTGTCTTTGCGGGCACCGTCATTGTCGCGGAGTTCGTTAAGTTTCATGTCGTGCACTCGCTTTCGCTATGTTCGCGCTGGATTCCCCTCTCCCAACGGGAGAGGGAGGGAGCCGCCGAAGGCAGCGGAAGGGTGAGGGCAGGACATACCCTGTCCTCACCCGCTAGCCGGCTGTCGCCGGCGTCGCCGCCCCTCTCCTACCAGGAGAGGGGCTCAGGAGGGTCAGCCCTCGACCGACACCATGTGCTGCACCTTGCGGATCATGCCGCGGACCTCGGGGCTGTCCTCCAGCTCCCGGGTCTTGTGCATCTTGTTGAGGCCGAGGCCGACCAGCGTCGCGCGCTGGTCCTTCTCGCGCCGGATCGGCGAGCCCGTCTGGGTGATCTTGATCGTCGCCATCATCGTTACTCCACGATCGCCGCGGCTTCGGCCTCGGCGACTCCCTTGTCGGCGCCACCGCGACCGATCAGGTCGGCGATCTTCTTGCCACGGCGCTGCGCCACCGCCTTGGGGCTGGTCTGGTCGCCCAGCGCCTCGAACGTCGCCCGGATCATGTTGTACGGGTTGGACGTGCCGATCGACTTGGTGACGACGTCGGCCACGCCGAGCGATTCGAACACCGCGCGCATCGGACCGCCGGCGATGATGCCGGTGCCCTGCGGCGCCGACCGCAGCGTCACGCGACCGGCGCCGAAGTGGCCATTGGCGTCGTGATGCAACGTGCGACCCTCACGCAGGGGAACGCGAACCATCTTCTTCTTGGCCGCCGCGGTCGCCTTGGAGATCGCCTCGGGCACCTCGCGCGCCTTGCCATGGCCGAAGCCGACCCGGCCCTTGCCGTCGCCGACGACGACCAGAGCCGCGAAGCCGAAGCGCTTGCCGCCCTTCACCGTCTTGGACACGCGGTTGATGTTGACCAGCTTCTCGATCAGCTCCTCGCCGCCGTCGTCGCCACCGGGGCCGCCACGACCGCGCTGGTCGCGACTGCCGCCGCGATTGTCGCGGCCGCCACGGTTGTTGCCGCCGCCCGGGCCGCCAC
>CAXTRJ010000002.1:0-52755 GCA_964246585.1 uncultured Sphingomonas sp.
GCCGCGTCGCGCGCGACGACGAGGCGCGGCTGGGCGAGCTGGCGCGACACCATGCGCAGCTGGCCGCGCCCGAGCGGCTGCTGGTAATGGGCGGCGCGGCGAGCCGTGCCGTGCTCGGGATCGAGTTGGCCGATGCGCGCGGGCGTTTACACGCGCTTAAGCATAAGGATGGGACAGTGGCGGTCGTGGCCAGCCACCATCCGCGCCTGTTGCTGGAGAAGCCGGCGTTGAAAGCGGAGGCTTGGCGGGATCTGCAATTGCTGATCAGGGGAAGTTCGTGAAGAAGAAGTTGCTGGCCTGCTCCATCGCGGCGATCGGGATGCCCGCCCTGGCGGCCGAACCCGCCGCCCCATCCTCGACGGCCACGATCCGCGCCGCGGGCGTGCCGGCGCAGCTCGATGCCGGGCAGCGCGATGCCTATGCCGCGGTGTTCGCCGCCATCCGCGAAAGCCGCTGGACCGATGCGCAGATCGCGCTCGACGCGATGAAGCCGGGGCCGCTCCACGCGGTCGCGCGCGCCGAGCTCTACACCGCCAAGGGCTCGCCCAAGGTCGAGCTGGAGCCGCTGGTCGCGCTGATCACCGAGGCGCCGGAACTGCCCCAAGCCGAGCAGCTCGCCCGTCTGGCGAAGACGCGCGGCGCCCTCGAGCTGCCGGTCCTGCCGACGGCGCAGCGGCTGATCTGGAACGATGGCGCCCCCAATCGGGTGCGCGCCAAGACGGTCAAGAGCGACCTGATCGCCGCCGAGCTGGCGGTGGCGATGCAGCCCTTCGTCAAGGCGGACCAGGGCGCGGCGGCGCAGGCGTTGCTGGAGTCGACCGACGGCCTCACCCCCGAGGCGCTGACCGAGTGGCGGCAGCGCGTGGCCTGGATCTATTACATAGCCGGCGACGACGCGAACGCGGCGGCAATAGCGGCCAAGGCGGCGGCTGGCTTCGGCGATTGGGCGGTCCAGGGTCGCTGGGTCGGCGCGCTGGCGGCCTGGCGGCGGAAGGATTGCGCCGCCGCGGGCACCGGGTTCGAGACGGTCGCCGCGCGCGTCGCCGATGTCGACCTGCGCGCCGCCGCCAGTTACTGGGCGGCGCGCGCCGACATGGCCTGCGCCCGGCCCGATCGGGTCGAGGCGCGGCTGAAGACGGCGGCGCAATTTCCCGAAAGCTTTTACGGTCAGCTGGCGCGCCAGGCGCTCGGCATGAGGGACAAGGGCCCGAAAAGCCCGGTAGTCGTCAGCAGTGATTGGCAGGTGCTCGGCCAGCGTCCCAACGTCCGCGTCGCCGCCGCGCTGGTCGAGGTTGGCGAGACCGAACTGGCCGACAAGGTCGTCCGCCAGCAAGCGCGGATCGGCGACGCGCGCGAGTTCGCGACTCTGGCCCGGCTGTCGGCCACGCTCGACCTGCCCGCGACCACGGTGTGGCTGGCGCATAACTGCCCAAGCGGGGTCAAGCCGACGACCGAAGCGCGTTACCCGGCGCCTAGCTGGGCGCCGGCGAGCGGCTGGCGCGTCGACAAGTCGCTGGTCTACGCCCACACGCTGCAGGAGTCGGGCTTTCGCAATCGTGTCGTCAGTCCGGCGGGCGCCTATGGCCTGATGCAGATCATGCCGGCGGCGGCGACCGACTATTCGCGCGAGCGCGGCTTGGGCGAGGTCGGCCGCGACCAGTTGCACAAGCCGGCGGTCAACATGGACATCGGTCAACGTCATCTGGAACGTCTGCGCGACACCGGCGCGACCGGCGGATACCTGCCCAAGGTCATCGCGGCCTATAATGCCGGCCTGAAGCCGGTTGGCGAGTGGAACAGCATCGTCCGCGATGGCGGCGATCCGTTGCTCTACATCGAGTCGATCCCGTACTGGGAGACGCGCGGCTACGTCACCACCGTGCTGCGAAACTACTGGATGTACGAGGGTCAGGCGGGAAAGCCCGCGTCGGTCAGTCGATCGGCGCTGGCGCAGGGCATGTGGCCGCGCTTCCCCGGGCTGCCCGGCGCGAGCGCGGTTAGGATGAACGCGCAAGCGAGCCGGGCGGCGACCGCCTTGGCCATGCCGATCGCGAGTGTTCGTGCCGATTGACGAGAGCGCTACGTTCGTTCCCGTCAGGATCGCCGTCCTGACCGTGTCGGACACGCGCGGCGTCGCCGACGATCGATCGGGCGACACGCTAGTCGCGCGCCTGACCGAGGCGGGACACGAACTGGTCGACCGGGTGATCGTCCGCGACGAAGTCGGCCTGATCGTCGCCAGGCTGCATGGGTGGATCGACGATCCGGCGGTCGATTGCGTCGTCACCACCGGCGGCACCGGGGTGACCGGTCGCGACGTGACCCCCGAAGCCATCAGCCTGGTCGCCGACAAGATGATCCCGGGTTTCGGCGAGCTGTTCCGCTGGTTGAGCTATCAGACGATCGGCACCTCCACCGTCCAGTCGCGCGCCTGCGCCTGCGTGACGCGCGGCACCTACATATTCGCGCTGCCGGGCTCGACCGGCGCGGTCCGGGATGGCTGGGACGGTATCCTGCGCGACCAGCTAGACAGCCGGCACAAGCCTTGCAACTTCGTCGAGCTGATGCCGCGGTTGATGGAGCGGTAGCCTACCGACAGGAGTAGCGCCTCCGTCCGTTCTTGCTCTGTTCCAGTGAAGCGGGTATCGTCGAGAGATGGCGAAGATCAGGCCCGTTCGCGGTGCGACGCTCAATCGGGAGAGCGCGCGGTTCAACTTGCCGCGGACCGAGGCGGATGGCGACTGGCTCGACGCGCGCGAGGAACTGGACGGGGCGCCGGCCCCGCTGCGGACGACGGTGACGGTCGAGCGGCCGAAAACGATCATCAGCCGCAACACCTCGCCCGACGTGCCGTTCGACCGCTCGATCAATCCCTATCGTGGGTGCGAGCATGGCTGCATTTACTGTTTCGCGCGGCCGAGCCATGCGTTCCACGACCTGTCGCCGGGGCTCGATTTCGAAAGCCGGCTGTTCGCCAAGCCCGACGCGGCGGCGTTGCTCCGCGCCGAATTGGCCAAGCCGGGCTATACCGTCGCGCCAATCGCGCTAGGGACCAACACCGATCCTTACCAGCCGATCGAGGGGCATTGGGGTATCACCCGCAAGGTGATCGCGGTGCTGGCGGAGACGGGCCATCCCCTCACGATCACGACTAAGTCCGACCGGGTCGTGCGCGACCTCGACCTGCTGGCGCCGATGGCGGCGCGCGGTCTGGTGGCGGTGGCGGTGTCGGTCACCTCGCTAGATCCCCGGGTCGCGATGACGGTGGAGCCGCGCGCGCCCTCGCCGGCTCGGCGGCTGGCGGCGGTGCGGCGGCTCGCCGACGCGGGAGTGCCGGTCTATGTGTCGATCGCGCCGGTGATCCCGGCGATCACCGACCACGAGATCGAACATCTGATCGAGCGCGCGGCCGAAGCCGGGGCGACGGCGGCGTTCTTCATCCCGGTGCGGCTACCCTGGGAGGTCGCGCCCTTGTTCAAGGCGTGGCTCGACGAGCATTTCCCCGATCGCGCTGGCAAGGTGATGGCGACGATCCGGTCGATCCGTGAAGGACGAGAGAACAATCCGGGCTTCTTCACGCGGATGAAGGGGAGTGGGCCGTGGGCGGACCTGCTCGCGACCCGGTTCCATCTGGCCTGTCGCAAGCACGGGCTCAATCGCGAACGGATCGTGCTGCGCCGCGACCTGTTCCGCGCGCCAGCGGGGCCGCAGGGCGAGCTGTTCGGGTAGCGCCCTATCAGGCGGCCGCCAGCCGGTGGTCCTTGAACCGCTCGCGCAACGCGGTCTTGAGCAGCTTGCCGGTGGCGGTGTGCGGCAGGTCGTCGACAAAGACGATCTCGTCGGGAAGCCACCATTTCGCGACATGGTTGGCGAGGTGGGCGGTGATCTCGTCCGGGGTCACGGTGCTGTCGGGCTTGCGGACGACGAGGAGTAATGGACGTTCGTCCCAGCGCGGGTGGTGGACGCCGATCGCCGCCGCCTCCGCCACGCCGGGGCAGCCGATCGCGGCGTTCTCTAGCTCGACTGAGCTGATCCACTCGCCGCCCGACTTGATCATGTCCTTGGCGCGGTCGGTGATCTGCATCGTGCCATCGGGGTGCAGGATCGCGACGTCGCCGGTGTCGAACCAGCCATCCTGAAGGCACGAGCCGCCCGCGTCCTGAAAGTAAGTGTCGATCACCCACGGGCCACGCACCTGGAGACGGCCGGCCATCCGGCCGTCGCGCGGCAGTTCGGCACCGTCCTCGCCGAGTGTGCGCAGCTCGACGCCGAAGGGCACGCGACCCTGCATCGCCGCCTGGTCGACCTGCTGATCGAAGGTCAGATCGTCCCAGTCGGGCGAGCGCGCACCGATCGTGCCGATCGGCGAGATCTCGGTCATGCCCCAAGCGTGGTTGACGCGGATGCCCATGCGCATGATCCGCTCAACCATCGCGCGCGGTGCGGCCGAGCCGCCGATGGTAACGAGCTTCAAGGTGTCGAGCGTCTCGCCGGTCGCGTCCATGTGGGCGAACAGGCCGAGCCAGACGGTCGGGACGCCCGCCGAGTGGGTGACGCGCTCCCGGTTCATCAGGCGGCATAACACACGGGGATCGTTGACCGCCGAGTAGACGACCTTGGCGCCGGCGGCAGCGGCGGCGAAAGGCAGGCCCCAGGCGGCGGCGTGGAACATCGGCACCACGGGGAGTAGCACCGCGCGGGTGTCCAGCTCGAACACCGCCGGCTGCATCTCGGCGAGCGCGTGGATCACCGACGAGCGGTGGGTGTAGAGGACGCCCTTGGGATCGCCGGTCGTGCCGCTGGTGTAGCAGAGCATGCACGGGTCGCGCTCGGGGCCCTCGACCCAGGCGTAGTCGCCGTCCTCGGCGTCGACCACGGCGCGGAAGCCGTCGGGGCCGTCGCCGTCCATGGCGATGTAATGGCGGATGTTGGCGAAAGTGCCGCGGAGACGGTCCACCGTTTGTTGGAAAGCGCGGTCGTAAAGAAGGACCTGATCCTCGGCGTGGTTGACGATGTAGGTCAGCTGGGCGTCGAACAGGCGGGGATTGATGGTGTGGATGATGCCGCCCATGCCGATGACGCCGTACCAGGACGCCAGGTGGTGGGCGTGGTTCATCGCCAGCGTGGCGACGCGGTCGCCCGGTTTGACGCCAAGCTTCTCAAGCGCTTGCGCCAGTTTCCTTGCATCCGATGCGATGTCGGCCCAATCGGTCCGGGTCTCCGTGCCGTCGGCCCAACAGCTGACGATCTCGCGTCGGCCGTGCTCGCGCGCGGCGTGGTCGAGGAGGCGTGGCACCCGCAGCTCGAAGTCCTGCATCCCGCCCAGCATCGGCCCCTCCCGCTATCCGACCAGCGCCAATCTCGTCTCGGAAGTTCGCAGCGCCACCTCCGTCACACCGTGCAACAGCTCGATCCGGGTCGCAAGCTCGCCATCGAGGAGGAAATCCCGGCCGAGCAGGACGATCGCCTCGCCGTTCGCGACGGGTACTCGGGCGCGGATCTCGCCGCGCGCGCCGCGGTGGTCGGCGAGGAGGCGGTGGAGCGCGGCAAAGGCGGCGGCGTCGGTGACGGTCAACTCGGCGACGAAGCGCGCGGTCGAGGCCAGCGCCTCGAACGGCTGGATGCGCTTGACGGTGACGCGCGGCGCGTCCTCGCCGGGGCGGCGGTCAAGCTCGACGGTGAGCAGCCCGCAACCGCCGCAGCGCGCGGCCTCCTCCAGGTCGGCGGCGACCGCGTCGTCGAAGCACGTCGCGACGAACTGGCCGGTCGCGTCGGACAAGGTCGCCATCATGTAACGCTTGCCGCGCGCGGAGGTGCGCCACTTGGCCTCCTCAACCAGCGCCGCCATGGTCGCCCCGGCGCGGCTACCGTCATCGGGGATCTGGAGCTCGCCAAGCGCGGAATAACGACGCGCGCCGTGCATCCGGGCCAAATGGGCGTGACGGTCGACCGGGTGGGCGGAGAAGTAGAAACCGAACGCCTCCTTTTCCTGCTCCATCCGCTCGGACAGGCTCCAGCGAACCGACTGGGGCAGCTTGATCGCGTCGCCGGCGGGCTCGGCGTCGCCGAACAGGCCCCCCTGCCCGCTGGTCTTGGCGTCGTGGATGCGCGCGGCGATCGCCAGGATGGTCTCGGCGACGGCGTGGAGGCCGGCGCGGTTGGCGTCGAGCGCGTCGAGCGCGCCGGCGGCGGCGAGCGTTTCCAGCTGACGCTTGTTGAGCAGGCGCGGATCGACGCGGCGGGCGACCGCGTCGATCGTGTCGAACGGGCCGGTGGCGGCGCGCTCCTCGACAAGGCGCTCCATCGCGCCTTCGCCGACCGATTTCAGGGCGCCGAGGGCGAAGCGGACCGCTGGGCCGTCTTCCGTCACCTCGACATCGAACTCGGCCGCGCTGGCGTTAAGGCATGGCGGGAGGACGGTGACGCCAAGCCGCCGCGCGTCCTCGACGAACACGCCGAGCTTGTCGGTCAGCGCCATGTCGTAGCACATCGACGCGGCGTAGAATTCGTGCGGGTGATGCGCCTTGAGCCAGGCGGTCTGGTAGGCGAGTAGCGCGTAGGCGGCGGCGTGGCTCTTGTTGAAGCCGTAGCCGGCGAACTTGTCGATCAGGTCGAACAGTTCGTTGGCCTGTTGCCGGCCGATGCCGTTGACGGTGGCGCACCCCTCGACGAAGCCGGCGCGCTGAGCGTCCATCTCCGCCTTGACCTTCTTGCCCATCGCGCGGCGGAGCAGGTCGGCGCCGCCGAGCGAAAAGCCGGCGAGCACCTGGGCCGCCTGCATCACCTGTTCCTGATAGACGAAGATGCCGTAGGTCTCGGCCAGGATGGGTTCGAGCAGATGGTGCGGATAGGCGATCTGCTCCTGGCCGTTCTTGCGGCGGCCGAAGCTCGGAATATTGTCCATCGGGCCGGGCCGATAAAGCGAGACGAGCGCGATGATGTCGCCGAAGTTGGACGGCTTAACCGCCGCCAGCGTCCGGCGCATCCCCTCCGACTCCAGCTGGAACACGCCGACGGTGTCGCCGCGCTGGAGCAGCGCGTAGACCGCCTCGTCGTCCCATTCGAGCGCGTCGAGATCGACCGAAATGCTCCGCTTGGCAAGGAGTTGCGCGGCTTTCTTCAGGACAGACAGCGTCTTCAGGCCGAGAAAGTCGAACTTCACAAGGCCCGCATTCTCGACATATTTCATGTCGAATTGCGTGACCGGCATATCCGATCGCGGGTCGCGGTAGAGCGGCACGAGCTGCGCCAATGGGCGGTCGCCGATGACGACGCCGGCGGCGTGGGTCGACGAGTGGCGCGGTAGGCCCTCCAGCTTCATCGCCAGGTCGAGCAGGCGCTTGACCTGATTGTCGTTGGCGTATTCGCGGGCGAGTTCAGAGACGCCGTTGAGCGCGCGGTCGAGCGTCCACGGGTCGGTCGGGTGGTTGGGGACCAGCTTGGCGAGGCGGTCGACCTGGCCGTAGCTCATCTGCAGCACCCGGCCGGTGTCCTTCAGCACCGCGCGCGCCTTCAGCTTACCAAAGGTGATGATCTGCGCGACCTGGTCGCGGCCGTATTTCTCCTGGACGTAGCGGATGACCTCGCCGCGCCTGGTTTCGCAGAAGTCGATGTCGAAATCGGGCATCGACACGCGTTCGGGGTTGAGGAAGCGTTCGAACAGCAGACCGAGCTTAATCGGGTCGAGATCGGTGATGGTCAGCGCCCAGGCGACGACCGAGCCCGCGCCGGAGCCACGGCCGGGGCCGACAGGGATGTCATGGTCTTTGGCCCATTTGATGAAGTCGGCGACGATCAGGAAATAGCCGGGAAAGCCCATCTGAATGATGACGTCGAGTTCGAAGTCGAGGCGGGCGCGGTATTCGGCGCGCCAGTCATGGACGGCATGAACGCCAACTTCTACGTTCGTGTCGAGCGAAGTCGAGACACCTCGTCCAAGCGCCTCGACGGACGCCGGTTTCTCGACTTCGCTCGAAACGAACGGAGGGGGGGCACTCAAGGGCGCTCGCCTCAAAGCATCGATCCGCTCCAGCCGCGCTTCCAGCCCGGACCTCGCGTCGCGGCGGAGCATTTCGGATTCGGCGTCTCGGTCGTCGCCCAGGCGGGGCAGGATGGGCTTGCGCGCGGGGGCGGCGACGGCGCAGCGTTGGGCGACGACCAGCGTGTTGGCGATCGCCTCCGGCAGGTCGGCGAACAGGATGCGCATCGCCTCGGCGGGTTTCATCCAGGCGTCGGGACAGCTGCGCGGGCGATCGTCGCTGGCGACGTAGCTGGAGCTGGCGATGCACAGCATGACGTCGTGCGCGTCGCCGAAGCTGGTCTCGGCGAAGCAGGTGGGATTGGTCGCGACGAGCGGCAGGTCGCGGTCATAGGCGAGGTCAACCAGCGCCGCCTCCGCCGAGCCCTCCACCGCGTTGCCGCGCCGCGCGAGCTCGACATAGAGCCGGTCCGGGAACAGCGATTCGAGCCGGTCGGCATAGGCGCGGGCGGCGTCGGGCTGGTCTTCCGCGAACAGGCGGGCGAGCCCCCCCTCCCCGCCGGCGGTCAACGCGAGGAGGCCGTCGGTGCGGCCGTTCAGGTCGGCGAAGGAGACGTGCGCGGCTTTCTCGATCGGGCGGTCGAGATGCGCCATCGACACCAGCGCGCACAAATTATCGTAGCCGCGCTCGTCCTGGGCATAGAGCGCTAACCAGTCGAGCGGGGCCTCGACCCCGTCGGGAATGCCGGGACGGCAGACGCCCAGCATCGCGCCGACGATCGACTGGACCCCAGCCCCGCGCGCCGCGTCGGAGAACGCCATGGCGGCGTAGAGCCCGTTGCGGTCGGTCAGCGCGACGGCGGGGAAACCGAGGGTGGCCGCGTGCTTGGCGATCGCCTTGGGCTCGATCGCGCCGTCGAGCATGGTGTAGGAGGAGAACACGCGAAGGGGGACGAAACCGGAGTGCATGGCGGGCTTATGGGGTGCTTGGGCGATTCGGGGTAGCACAACATTTCGTCACCCCAGCGAAGGCTGGGATCGCTTCGAAGGCGCGCCATCCGGCCCGGACAACGCGACCCCAGCCTTCGCTGGGGTGACGGTAATTGGCGCAGGTCAGAGCAACGCCTCGATATCGCCGGCGATGTCCTCGGGCTTGGTCGTCGGGGCGTAGCGCTTTACCGCGCGGCCCTGGCGGTCGACGAGGAATTTGGTGAAGTTCCACTTGATCGCCTTCGACCCGAGCAGGCCAGGCGCTTCCGCCTTGAGCCGATCGAACAGCGGATCGGCATCCGCGCCGTTGACGTCGATCTTCGCGAACAACGGAAAGGTCACGTCGTAAGTCGTTGAGCAGAAATTGGCGATCTCGGCGGCGTCGCCCGGTTCCTGCGCGCCGAACTGATTGCAGGGAAAGGCCAGGACGGCGAATCCGCGTGATTCGAAGAGTCGGTGAAGCGTCTCCAGCCCACCATATTGCGAAGTGAAGCCGCACTTCGATGCGGTGTTGACGACGAGGAGCACCTTCCCGGCCCAGGTCGAGAGCGGCATCGTCGCACCATCGGCGGCGCGGACCGACACGTCGGTAATCGCGGTCACCGCGCCTCCTCCAGCTGGCCCTCGTGCAGACGGACGACGCGGTCCATCGTCGCGGCGAGGCGTTCGTTGTGGGTCGCGACCAGCGCGGCGGAGCCTTCGCCGCGGACGAGGCGGAGGAACTCGCCCAGAACGATCTGCGCGGTGGCCTCGTCAAGGTTGCCGGTGGGCTCGTCGGCGAGGACCAGCGCCGGACGGTTGGCCAGCGCACGGGCGACGGCGACGCGTTGTTGCTCGCCGCCCGACAGCTGGCTGGGGCGGTGGGTCAGGCGGTGGCCGAGGCCGAGCGTGGTGAGCAGGCTGGTCGCGCGCTCGTCGGCGGCCTCGCGCGTCGCGCCGTGGACGAGTTGCGGCAGGACGACGTTTTCCGTCGCGTTGAAATCGGGCAGCAGGTGGTGGAATTGGTAGACGAAGCCGAGCCGGTCGCGGCGGACCAGGGTGCGGCCGTGCGAGTCGAGCCGCGCGGCCTCCGTCCCGGCGATCATGATCGAGCCGGTGAAGCCGCCTTCGAGCAGGCCGACCGCCTGGAGCAGCGTCGACTTGCCCGATCCCGACGGGCCGACGAGCGCGACGATTTCGCCCGGCGCGACCGAGAGGTCGACGCCGCGCAGGACGTCGATGGTGACATCGCCCTGGCGGAAGCTGCGGGCGAGGCCCGCGGTCTGGAGGACGGGGTTCATGGTACTTCTTGTCCTCCCTGAGCTTCGCTCGGGGAGGGGGACCAGCGAAGCTGGTGGAGGGGCATCGCGCACCCGCCCCTCCACCACTTGCCTGCGGCAAGCGGTCCCCCTCCCCGAGCCAAGCTCGGGGAGGACCAGGGGAAGCTATTCATACCGTAATACCTGGACCGGATCGGTGCTCGCCGCCTTTAGCGCCGGGTAGAGCGTGGCGAGGAAGCTGAACAGCAGCGCCATCACGATGATGCCGACGATCTCGACCGGGTCGGCCTTGGACGGCAGCTCGGTCAGGTAGCGGATCGAGGGATCCCACAGGTTCTGGCCGGTGACGAGCTGGACGAAGTTCACCACCGACTGGCGGTAGAACAGAAAGAGGAAGCCGAGCGCGACGCCGGCGACGGTGCCGAGCGCGCCGATGGTGGTGCCGACGACCATGAAGATGCGGATGAGGCCGGCGCGGGTCGCCCCCATCGTGCGCAGGATGGCGATGTCGCGGGTCTTGGCGCGGACCAGCATGATCAGCGACGACAGGATGTTGAACACGGCGACAAGGATGATGATCGACAGCACGGTGAACATGGCGACGCGCTCCACCGCCAGCGCCTCGAACAGCTGCGCGTTCATCTGGCGCCAGTCGGCGATTACCGCGCGGCCGCCGAGCTTGTCGGCGAGCGGGCGGAGGATCTCGCCGACGCGGTCGGCGTCCTCGGTCTCGACCTCGACCATGCCGACGGTGTCGCCCATCAGGAGCAGCGTCTGCGCGTCCTGCATCGGCATGACGACATAGGCCTTGTCGTAATCGTAGACGCCGACCTCGAAGATCGCGCCGATGACGTAGCTGACGATGCGGGGCACGGTGCCGAACGGCGTGGTCTGACCCTGCGGGCTGATCAACGAGATCTCGCTGCCGACGGTGGCGCCGAGCGACTCGGCCAGGCGCGAGCCGATGGCGATGCGGTTGCTGCCGGTGTCGACGCTGGCGAGCGACCCGAGCACGACCTTGGTGCTGATCGTCGGGTTGTTCCGGATGTCGGGCACGTTAAGCCCGCGGACCAGCACCGCCTCGACCCGGCCGTTGTAGCTCGACATCAGCGGTTGTTCGATCAGCGGCAGCGCGCTGGTGACGCCCGGCGTCGCGCGGGCGTCGCGGATGACCTCGCGCCAATCGGGCAGGCGGCCGCCCATGCCCTGAACGACGGCATGGCCGTTCAAGCCGACGATCTTGTCGAACAGCTCGGCGCGAAAGCCGTTCATCACGCTCATGACGATGATCAGGGCGGCGACGCCGAGCATCACGGCGACGAGGCTGATCGAGGCGACGAGGACGATGAACGCCTCGCCCCGACCGGGCAGCAGATAGCGCCGGGCGATCATCCGTTCGTAGCGTGACAACAGCATTGGATGGTCGACCCGCCCCCGCGAGATTGCTGCCGGGGCATCTAGGGCGGGGTCGAGGTGGTGGCAACCGCCGGGCGCTGTTGCGGTTGCGCCACAGGCGCTGCGCAATCGTGTCCCCGGTGGCACGGGTCTAGTGACAACGCCGGACAGTCGACCTAGCACATCCTTGCTGGAACACAGGCAATGGCCGTGGTTCGGGGAAAGCTTACCAGCCCCGCTCACCCTTGTTGGGCGAGCGCGCGGGCGGCGAGCGAAATGGGGGCTGACGAGCGATCGTCACGCAGGCGCCCGGGCTGGAAACGGCCCGGGCGTTTGCCGTTTGGGGCATATTGCAAGGTGGGAGGGTCGCCCGGCCAGCAGGGGCGACCCTCCCTTCGCCTGACCGACCGGGCGTGCGGATCCGGTCGGCGGCGAAACTCCCTAGAACGAGCGCGACACGGTCAGGCCGTAGGTGCGCGGATCGCCCGGCTGACCGACGATGAGGCCGGTGCTGCCCGATTGCGTCGCGAGCACCTCGTAATAACCTTCGTCGAACGCATTGCGCAGCCAGCCGAAGACGTTCCAGCTGTCGTCCGCGCGGAAGCCGAGGCGAAAGTTGCTGAGCGCGTAACCGTCGACGTCGGTGTAGCGCGAGCGCGACGGGTTGGAGGAGAATTTCGACCGGTAGCTGCCGTCGTAACCAAGGTAGAATTGCCCATCGAGCCCGACGACTCGGGCAGGAAACTGGTACTCGGCGCCGTAGGAGAAAGCCCATTTCGACACGCCGGGCAGCAGCTGTCCGGAAATGTCGCAATTGGCCGGGCTGAACCCGCCGGGCGTACCGGCCGGGCTGGCCGGGTTCGTCGCGCTCGCGGCGGCGCCGCCGGTCAGCTCGGGCGGGCACGGCGCGTCGACGAAGCGGACGTACTTCGCGTCGGTGAAGGCGCCGTTCGCATAGATGTTGAGACGCTCGGTCGGGCGAAAGGCCGAGTCGATCTCGATGCCACGCGTCCGCACCTTGCCCGCGTTGGCGAGATAGCCGCGCAGGACGCCGACCTGATTGTTGGTGACGGTCGCCTGGTAGTCGTCGATCTCGGTCCAGAAGCCGGCCAAGTTGAGCGTCACCCGCCGGTTGGCCAGCTGCGTCTTGAGGCCGAACTCGTAGTGGTTGACCTTTTCCGGCGCGATCGTCGCGACGCTCAGGATCGGGTTGTTCGCGGCGTCGAGAGGAAGGCCCGACAGGTTGATACCACCCGACTTGTAGCTGCGCGCATAGGTCGCGTAGAAATGGATGTCGTCCGCGATGTCGTAGGCGACGGTGACGTCGCCCGACAGGTTCCACTGGTCGAAGCTCGGCTGGTAACTCTGCGGCGCGAGCACGCCGCGCTGATCGGCGTTGAGCGTGGTGCTCCCGGTCCCGGTGGTCACCACGGCCACGTACGAGCCGTCCTTCTTGTCGTAGTTCAGTCGCAGCCCCGGCGAGATCGACAGTCGGTCGCTCAGGTTCCAGGTCACCTTGCCGAACAGGGCGGCGCTGGTGTTGGTGAAGCCGATCGTGTTGGTCGAGGTGAGCCCGTCGAGCACCGCGGGATTGCACGCCGCCGTTGTCGGCGTAGCGCAGCCGGCGGCGCCGACCGGCACATTGCCGGGATTGAGCAGGAACCGGCTCGCCGCCAGCCCCTGTACCTGCAACCCTTGCGTGTCGATCGTCTGGTAGAAGTAGAAGGCGCCCAGCACGTAATCGAGTTTGTTCGCGCCATTCGACGCGTAGCGCAGTTCCTGGCTGAACTGCTCCTGCTGCGATGGATTGGCCGACACGGGGGTGATCGGCAAACCGATGAAGTCGCGGTCGTTGGACGGCAGCCAATCCCAGAACCGATAGGCGGACACCGAGGTGACGGTCCCGGAGCCGACGTCCCAATTTGCTAGCAGCGAGGCGCCGCCGAGTTCCTGACGCGCCCGCAACGGCGAGTCGACGTCGGTTATCCGGTCGAACGCGTTGGTCGACGGGACGACATAACCCTGCGCCGCCGCCAGCGCGTCATATTGCCGGTTCAGCGGCCGCTGCGTCGCGCCGACGCGGGCGTAGTACTGAACGCAGCAATTCGGGTCCTGCCGATTATAATCAGCGTACAAGGTCAGGTCGAGATTGTCCGCCGCCCGGAACAGCAATTGACCCCTGACGCTGACATTGTCCTGGCTGTTCTGGTATTGGTCCTGCCGCACGTTGTAGACCGTACCGCGGCGCGTGGTGACCGAGGTCGACAGGCGCAAGGCGAGCCGGTCGTCGATCAGCGGACCGGATACCGACGCCTTGCCCTGAAAGAAGTCGTAATTGCCGCCGGTCAGCTCGACCCGCGCTTCCGGCGTGAAGCTGGGCGCGCGCGTCGAGATGTTGATCGCGCCGGCAGTGGTGTTCTTGCCGTAGAGCGTACCCTGCGGCCCGCGCAGGACCTCTATCCGCTCGGTATCGGTGAAGTCGAACGTCGCGGAAGCGATGCGGCTGTAATAGACCTGGTCGACATAGATGCCGACGCCTTGCTCGATGCCGTCGTTGGTCAGCCCGAAAGGCGCCCCCAGCCCGCGGATATTGGCGGCGGAGTTGCGCGGATTGGTCGAGTAGAACTGCAACGTCGGCTGAAGCTGGGTCAGCCGGTTGACGTTGTAGGCGCCCGTCTCGGCGAGCGCGGCGTCGCCGATCACGGAAATCGCGATGGGGACGCTCTGCACCGTCTCGCTGCGGCGACGGGCGGTCACGACGATGTCGCCGCCACCCTGCTGCGCGGTGCCAAGGCGACCGGTCTCGTCCTGAACCGCGCCCGCCTCGGCCCCGGCCTGCCGCGCGGCGGCGTCCTGCACCGGCCCCGGCGTCGCGACGGAGGGCGCCGTGCTAGTCTGCGGGCCGCCGGTCTGGTCCGGCGGCGTTGGCGCGGTCGCCACCTGCATCGCAAGCAGCATGGCAAGCGTGGTCGTCATGTCGGTCGCATCTCCCTGTCCAGATCTGAAACTCTACTGGATCGGTAGGGTTTCATACCGGGGAGAAGTTGGTCGCGGTAAAGCGCAGCTTTGGGTCGTGCATTATCAATGACATAGCCGTCTACGCGCCGATAAAGCGCCTTTAAAATCGAGCCGGCTGAACGCTTAGTAGTCCGTCATGTCGAGCTCGATGCCGTCGTGGATTGTGGCTACGACGCTTTCATCCTCGACCGCCGGATCGCGGCAGGAACGGGATGACCCGACGATAGGCGGCAAGCTGGCCAGAACCGCGTCGCGGCCCAAGACCGTTGGTCAAACGGAAATAATCCTCAACGATCGCCGCCTGCTGCTCGTTGCTAAACGACAAGAACGGCTTGGTAGCGTCGAGTTCTCCGTACCGATATGGGTCGGCTCCAAAGAGGCGACTGGACTGCTCGAAGAAGCCGCGCACCCGAACGCTCCGGCCAGACTGAAACTGCCAAGCATGCGTGAGTTCGTGTACGAGCCACGCCGCGTTGTCGAGATCGCTGGAAAAGTCGGGGAGATAGTCTTCCGACCGGAACCAGATTTCGCCGTTCGGCGTCATTGCCACGCGTCGACCCTGCCCAACGAAGTAGGGCCGGTTGTGTACCCGGACCGAGCCGACGTTCAACGCGGTTCCGAAGACCGAACGCGCTACACGCAATTCACCGGAAGTGAGCGCGCGCGAGATGGACGCTGGCCGGGATTGCGCCTTCGCGGTCATCGTCAAGCCCCGCCGGACAAGAACCGGCGCTCGACGCGTCTCCACAGCGTGATGCAGAGCGCGAACAGCGCAGGACCGCCAACCATCACGAGGGCGACCTTGGATCGCAGCCATGTGTCGCTCGGCACCGCGCCAGGACCATAATCCGCGGCCGTGAAGCTTTCAGCGAAGAAGAAGAACGCCAGCCAGTAAACACCGCTCAGTGTTGCGGCGATAAGCGTACTGACCGTCAATTTCACTCGGGACGACATGTAGTCAGACTATACTTGTACGTGGCAAATCGCAAGCCGGTCCTTAAACCAGTCGGGATTGCCGCACCGCCGCTTCAATAAAGCTGGCGAACAGCGGGTGGGGGTCGAACGGCTTGCTCTTCAGCTCCGGGTGGAACTGAACGCCGACGAACCAGGGGTGATCGGGGCGTTCGACGATTTCGGGGAGCGTACCGTCGGGCGACATGCCGCTGAACACGAGGCCCCCCTGTTCCAGCGCGTCGCGGTAGTTGGTGTTGACCTCGTAGCGGTGGCGGTGACGTTCGCTGATGTCGGTGCCGCCATAGATCGAGGCGACGACGCTATTGCCGTCGAGCCTGGCGTCATAGGCGCCCAGGCGCATGGTGCCGCCGAGGTCGCCTTCTTCCGAGCGCTTCTCCAGGCCGCGCTCGCCCATCCACTCGGTGATGAGGCCGACGACGGGTTCGGAGGTCGGGCCGAACTCGGTCGAGGAGGCGTCGGCCACCCCGGCAAGGTCGCGCGCGCCCTCGATGCAGGCCATCTGCATCCCAAAACAGATGCCGAAATAGGGTACGCGGCGGGTGCGGGCGAAGCGGACCGAGGCGATCTTGCCCTCCGCCCCGCGGCTGCCGAACGCGCCGGGGACGAGGATCGCGTGGCAGGGTTCGAGCTGCGCGGCGATGTCGTCGTCGTCATGCTCGAACAGCTCGGCGTCGATCCAGCGGATGTTGACGCGGACCTTGTTGGCGATGCCGCCGTGCACCAGCGCCTCGTTCAGGGACTTGTAGGCGTCCTGGAGCCCGACATATTTGCCGACGACGCCGACCGTGACTTCGCCTTCCGGGTTGGTCAGGCGGTCGACGATGTCGCTCCAGCGACCGAGATCGGGGGGCGACGACGGCGTGATGCCGAACGCGCGGAGCACCTCAGAATCGAGTCCCTCGGCATGGTACTGCAGCGGCACCGCATAGATGCTCTTGGCGTCGAGCGCGGGGATTACCGCGCTTTCCGCGACGTTGCAGAACAACGCGATCTTGGCGCGTTCGCTGGGGGGCAGCGGATGCTCGCAGCGGCACACCAACACGTCGGGCTGGACGCCCAGCGCGGCGAGCTCGCGGACCGAATGCTGGGTCGGCTTGGTCTTCAGCTCGCCGGCGGCGGCGATATAGGGGACCAGCGTGACGTGGACGGAGATCGCGTTGCCGCGGCCGACCTCGTTTTTCAGCTGGCGGATCGCCTCGATGAAGGGGAGCGATTCGATATCGCCGACGGTGCCGCCGATCTCGCACAGGACGAAGTCGAGGTCGTCGGTCTCCGCCTTGGCGAACGCCTTGATCGCGTCGGTGACGTGGGGGATGACCTGGACGGTGGCGCCGAGGTAGTCGCCGCGCCGCTCGCGGGCGATGATCTGCTGATAGATGCGGCCGGAGGTGACGTTGTCCGACTGGCGCGAGGGGACGCCGGTGAAGCGTTCGTAATGGCCCAGGTCGAGATCGGTCTCCGCGCCGTCGTCGGTGACGTACACCTCGCCGTGCTGGTAGGGTGACATCGTGCCGGGATCGACGTTGAGATAGGGGTCGAACTTGCGGATGCGGACGCGATAGCCGCGCGCCTGGAGAAGGGCGGCGAGCGACGCCGCCATGAGACCCTTGCCGAGCGACGAGACCACGCCGCCGGTGATGAAGATGAACCGCGCCATGGGAGGAGTCGCCTAGCGTCTATCGAGGGCAAACGACAAGCCGGTCCTTAGCGCCCGCGGATCACGCGAGCGCCCGATGCGGCGACCCGTGTCGTTACTGGGCGAGCGGGACCGCGCCGTTGTCGATCGGCGCGACCTCGTTGTCGACGGTCGCCGCCTTCTGCGCCGCGCTGGTGAAGGGCGCGCCCTCGGCCGCCGGCGGCGGCGCGATCTCGGCCTTGGGCGCGGCGCCGCCCGGGCGAGCGAGCGAGGTGTCGATCGTGCCGGTCGACGTGCGATTGGCCGCCACCACCGCCAGCACGATCGAGAAGCCGACGAACAGCGCCGCGAGCACGGCGGTCGAGCGCGTGAGGAAATCGGCCGCGCCGCGCGCCGACATCAGCCCCGACGGGCTGCCGCCCATGCCGAGGCCGCCACCCTCCGACCGCTGCATGAGGATCACCGCGACGAGCACGGCGGCGATGATGGCGTGGATGACGAGCAAAAAGGCGAACATGGGGCGGTGTCGATCCAGGTCGTTTCGGGAACGGCTCGGCACATAGGCCACGCATCCTGCCCGATCAACCGTGGGTCGCGCGCGGCGCCGCGCGGGCAATATGGTCAATCGCGGCGAAACCAGCGGCGACCGCGGGCGTTGTCGCCTGCGTGATGAAGCCCGGATGCCGGGCGGTATAATCAATCGGAAAAACAGCGCGATGGCAATCTTCGCGGATCAATCCCTGGGCAGCTGGATGACCACGTTGGTCGACTACGTCCGCTCGGGCGAACCCGACCTGACCAATCGGCAGATGGCGCTGCTGCTGGTCGTCTACCTCAAGCCCGGGCCGCATACCGTGCGCGGATTGGCCCGGTGTCTCAACGTGTCGAAGCCGGTGGTGACGCGCGCCTTGAACCGCTTGGGGGCGCTGGGCTATCTGCGCCGCCAGCGCGACGACAGCGACAAGCGTAACATCTTTGTCGCCAGGACCACGGAAGGGGCCGATTTTCTTGAAGAGTTCGGGCAGTTCATTGGCGATGCCGAGGCCGACGAGCAGCGGCCTCCGGCCGGCGACGGCGTCGGCCGACCGGAGGACGCCCACGCCCTCGCGTAAGGGGTACGCGTTGACCGGGCGGTCGGTCGCGCTTGATCCACGGACGAACGCCGTCCGCCGCGACCTGGCCGATATCCGCCTCGCCGACCGGGTGTTCGCGCCGCATTACGCGCTGGCGATGCCGCGCCGGGTGATGGTGGCGGCGACGCTGCGCGACGGACCGGACGTGACGGCCGAGGCGATCGCGAAGCTCGATGTCGGTGATGCCTTCGAGGTGCTGGAGCTGGCCGGCGACCATGCCTGGGGCGTGGCGGTCGCGATGGCGCTGGTCGGCTATGTCGACGCCGGCGTGCTGGGTTTGGGCGAAGGTTCCGCGGCATGACGCCGACGGTGTTCATCGACGGCGCGGTCGGCACCACCGGGCTCGACATCCGCGAGCGGCTGGCCGGGCGGGGCGACGTGGTCGTCGCGGCGCTCTCCGACGACCGGCGCAAGGATGTGGCCGCGCGGCGCGAGGCGCTCAACGACGCCGACTTCGTCATCCTGTGCCTGCCCGATGACGCGGCGCGCGAGGCGGTGGCGTTGATCGACAACAAACGCACGCGAGTGATCGACGCGTCGAGCGCGCACCGCGTCGCCGACGGCTGGACCTATGGTTTCGCCGAGCTCGGCTTCGACGTCGCCGGCGCCGCGCGGGTGTCCAATCCCGGTTGCTACCCGACCGGTTTCCTCGCGCTGGTCGCGCCGCTGGTCCGCGGCGGGTTGATCCCGGCAGACTGGCCGCTGACGGTCAACGCCGTGTCGGGCTATTCGGGCGGCGGCAAGGCGTTGATCGAGCGGTTCGAGGGTAACCGGGCGCTCGCCTTTCGCGATTACGGTTTCGGCCTGGCGCACAAGCACGTGCCCGAAATGCGGCGTCACGCCGGGCTCGCCCACGCGCCGGTGTTCGCGCCGATGGTGGCGCGTGCGTTCCGGGGCATGATCGTCGAAGTGCCGCTGCCGCTGGCGGCGATGCCGACGCGGCCGTCGCGTGAGGCGATGCTGGCGGCGCTCCACGCGGCGTTCGACGGACAGCGGATGATCCGCGTCCGCGACGACACGCCCGACGAGTTGCTTTTCGTGCGCGATGCGGCCGCGACCGACCGGTTGGACCTGTATGTTTTCGCCAGCGCGAACGGCGCGCAGGCGCGGCTGGTCGCGACGCTCGACAATCTGGGCAAGGGCGCCGGCGGCGCGGCGGTGCAGAACCTGAACCTCATGGCCGGACTCGATCCGCTCGCGGGGCTGGCGATCTGACGTTCGCGTGGCTAAGGCCCGGCGTTCAGGGCGCAGCTGAAGGAAGACGATGCGGCAAGCGGTGACCAAGCTGCTCCTGTTCGGGGCGACCGGCGACCTGGCGCGGCGGATGCTGCTGCCGTCGCTGTACGGGCTCCATGCCGATGGCCTGTTGCCGCCCGAGTTGACGATCACCGGCACCGCGCGGTCGGAGCATGACGACGCCGGCTTCCAGGCGTTCGCCCGCGCCGCGCTGGACGAGTTCCTGCCGGCCGATCGCAAGGACGACGCGCAGATCGCCAGCTTCCTGGGGCGGCTCGGCTATCAGCCGCTCGACGCGTCGCGACCCGACGGTTTCGGCGCGCTCGCGGCCAAGATCGGCGATGTGGGCGGCGGGCTCGCCATTTTCCTGTCGACCGCGCCGTCGCTGTTCGAGGCGACCGTCGCCGGGCTGTCCTCGGTCGGGCTGTCGGGACCGACGGTCAGGATCGGGCTGGAGAAGCCGCTGGGCCACGACCTCGCGTCGAGCCGCGAGATCAACGACGCGGTGGCGAGCGCCTTTCCCGAGGAGCGTACGTACCGGATCGACCATTATCTCGGCAAGGAGACGGTGCAGAACATCCTGGCGCTGCGCTTCGGCAACGCGCTGTTCGAACCGGTATGGAACGCCCAGCGGGTCGAGCACGTCCAGATCACCATCGCCGAGACCGTCGGGCTGGAGGGTCGCGCGGGCTATTACGACGACATCGGCGCGCTGCGCGACATGGTACAGAACCACATGCTCCAGCTGCTCGCGCTGATCGCGATGGAGCCGCCCGCCCGCTTCGACGGGACGGCGGTGCGCGACGAAAAGGTCAAGGTGCTGCGCTCGCTCCGGCCGATCGCTCCGGCGGACGCGGCGCAGCTGACCGTCACCGGCCAGTATGGCGACGGCGCGGTCACGGGCAAGATCGTCGACAGCTACGCCGACGAACTCGCCAAGCCGTCGGCGACCGAGACGTTCGTCGCGATCAAGGCGCATATCGACAATTGGCGCTGGCAAGGCGTGCCGTTCTACCTGCGCACCGGCAAGCGGATGGGCGCGCGGCGGACGGAGATCGCGATCCAGTTCAAGGCGGTGCCGCATTCGATGTTCGCCGGGCGCGGCGGCGCGCTCCAGCCCAACACGCTGGTGATCCGGTTGCAGCCGGAGGAGTATGTCCGGTTGCTGGTCATGGCCAAGGAGCCGGGGCTCGACCGCGACGGCATCAGGCTGAGCGAGGTGCCGCTCGACCTAAGCCTCGACACGCAGTTCGCGGGAAGTCGGCGGCGGATCGCCTATGAGCGGTTGCTGCTCGACCTGATCGAAGGCGACCAGACGCTGTTTGTCCGCCGGGACGAAGTCGAGGCGCAGTGGACCTGGATCGATGCGATCCGCGAGGGCTGGGCGGCGTCGGGGATCAAGCCGAAGGCGTATGCGTCGGGCACCTGGGGCCCGTCGGCGGCGGTGGCGCTGACCGAGCGCGACGGGGCGACGTGGCAGGATGATTGACGTATCACTATCTCACGGGCGCGTAGCCAGGGAACGAGCATGACCGAGATCGAATGGTGGGACTATGACGACGCGGCGGAGATGGCGCAGGCCGTCGCCGGCGACATCGGTTTCGTGATCGAAAGCGCGCTCGACGCGCGGGGTGCCGCCGTCGTGGCGCTGGCCGGCGGCAAGACGCCGCTGCCGATCTACGCCGAGTTGGCCAAGGCCAAGCTCGACTGGAAGAAGGTGACGATCGTGCCCGTCGACGAGCGGATCGTGCCGCTGGGCGATCCGCTGTCCAACGTCACCGCGATCGGCAAGGCGTTCTTGCCCAAGGGCGCGCGGGTCATCCCGCTGGTCAGCGCCCAGGCCCCCGACTACCGCGCCGCCGGCCGCGCCGCCGACGCGCTGCTCCAGGACCTGCACTGGCCGCTCGACCTCGTCCTGCTCGGCGTCGGCGCGGACGGCCATGCCGCCTCCATCTTTCCCGGGCCCGATTACGACGAGGCGCTGGCCGGCCCGCGCGAGCGTCGCGCGCTCGGCGTCATGCCCGATCCGCTGCCGCCGGAGGCGCCGGTCGCGCGCGTCACCCTGTCGCGCGCGGCGATCGCCTCCGCCCGGGCGCTGACCATAGCGGTTACCGGCAAGGAGAAGCGCCGCGTGATCGAGCAGGCGATCGAGCAGGGGCCGTCCTCCCCCTACCCGGTCGGCCGCATCCTGGCCGACGTCGAATTGCCCGTTGATATCCACTGGAGCGCGTGATGACGATGCACCCCGAGGTCCAGGCCGTCACCGATCGAATCATCGAACGGTCGCGCCCAACCCGCGACGCGTACCTGCAGCTCATCGAATCGGAGCGGCACAACGGCGTCGATCGCCCGATGCTGGGGTGCGCCAACCTGGCGCATGGCTATGCCGGGACCGACGAGCAGCGCGAGCGGATGCGCGGTGGCAAGGCGATGAACATCGGCCTCGTCACCGCCTACAACGACATGTTGTCGGCGCACGCGACCTATTACCGCTACCCCGAGCAGATGAAGGTGTGGGCGATCGAGGCCGGTGCGACGGCGCAGGTCGCCGGCGGCGTGCCCGCTATGTGCGACGGCGTGACGCAGGGCTATCCGGGGATGGAGCTGTCGCTGTTCAGCCGCGACACCATCGCGCTGTCGACCGCGATCGCGCTCAGCCACGGGATGTTCGAGGGCGCCGCGCTGATGGGCATCTGCGACAAGATCGTCCCCGGCCTGCTGATGGGGGCGCTGCGCTTCGGCCATCTGCCGATGGTGCTGATCCCGGGCGGGCCGATGCGGTCGGGCATCGCCAACAAGGAAAAGGCGCGCACCCGCGAGCTCTACGCCGAGGGCAAGGCGACACGCGACGAGCTGCTCGATTCGGAGATCGCGGCGTATCACGGCAAGGGCACCTGCACCTTCTACGGCACAGCCAATTCCAACCAAATGATGATGGAGGTGATGGGGCTGCACATGCCCGGCGCCGCCTTCGTCAACCCGGGCACCAAGCTGCGCCAGGAACTGACCAAGGCCGCCGTCCAGCGGTTGCCGCAAATCGGCTGGAACGGCGACGATTATCGCCCGCTGGGGCGCTGCGTCGATGAAAAGGCGATCGTCAACGCCGCCGTCGGACTGTTGGCGACGGGCGGGTCGACCAATCATCTCATCCACGTGCCGGCGATCGCCCGCGCGGCGGGAATCGTCATCGACTGGGAGGATTTCGATCGGCTGTCGAAGTCGGTGCCGCTGATCGCCCGCGTCTATCCCAACGGCAACGCCGACGTGAACGGCTTCGAGGACGCCGGCGGCACGCCCTACGTAATCGAACAGTTACTCGGCGCTGGGCTGCTTCACCGCAACATCGTGACGATCGCGAGTGACGACCTGGGCGGTTACGCCCGCCGGCCGGTGATGGATGGCGAGGCGCTGATCTGGACCGACGCGGGCGAGAGCGGCGACGACACGATCCTACGCCCGGCGGCGGCCCCGTTCCAGGCCGACGGCGGGATGCGCATCGTATCCGGCAACATCGGTCGTGCCTGCATCAAGATCAGCGCGGTCGAGGAGGATCGCTGGACGATCGAGGCGCCGGCGCGGGTGTTCAGCAACCAGCACGACGTGCAGGAAGCGTTCAAGGCGGGCGAGCTCGACCGCGACGTCGTCGTCGTCGTCCGGTTTCAGGGCCCGCGCGCGAACGGCATGCCCGAGCTGCACAAGCTGACGCCACCGCTGGGCGTGCTTCAGAACCGGGGTTTCCGGGTGGCGCTGGTCACCGACGGGCGGATGTCGGGCGCGTCGGGCAAAGTTCCGTGCGCGATCCACGTCTCACCGGAAGCGCTGGGCGGCGGCGCGATCGGCCGCATCCGCGACGGCGACGTCGTCCGCGTCTGCGCGGTCACGGGCGATCTGGTCGCGCTGGTGCCCCAGGATGAGTGGGACGCGCGCGAGCTGGCGGACCCACCGACGCCGACGATGGGCACCGGCCGCGAACTGTTCGGGTTGTTCCGGCAGGCGTCGGACGAGGCGGAAAAGGGCGCGTCCGCGGTGCTGGCGGGCGGCGGGCTCTGACGATAGAGTTGGCGCGGAACTAGGGGGCGGAATGGAAACGGTCGCGATCGACATCGGCGGGACGCATGCGCGCTTCGCCATCGCCGAGGTGGAAGGCGGTCGCGTCATTCAGCTGGGCGAGCCGGTAACGCTGAAGACCGCCGAGCACGCCAGCCTGCAGACGGCCTTCGAATCGTTCGCCGACACTGTCGGGCGGCCCCTGCCCCGCGCCGCCGCGATCGCGGTCGCGTCGCCAACGTCAGGCGAGGTGATCAAGCTCACCAACAATCCCTGGATAATCCGTCCGGCGCTGATACCCGAGCGGCTGCGCGCCGACCGCTATGTGCTGATCAACGATTTCGCGGCGGTCGGCCACGCCGTGGCTCAGGTCGCCGACGACGACTTCGTCCACCTGTGCGGACCGGAACAGCCGCTGCCGCGCCAGGGTGTGGTCACGGTGTGCGGCCCCGGCACCGGGCTGGGCGTGGCGCAGATATTCCGCACCGCCGACGCCTATCACGTCCTGCCGACCGAGGGCGGGCATATCGACTTCGCGCCGCATGACACGATCGAGGACGCGTTGGTCGTGCGACTGCGCGCGCTCTACACCCGCGTCTCGGCCGAGCGGCTGTGCGCCGGTCCCGGCATCGTCGCGATCTATGAAATGCTCGCCGAGCTGGAAGGCCGCGTGGTGCCGAGCCGCGACGACCGCACCATCTGGACCGAGGCGCTGGAGGGCACCGACAGCATCGCGCTGGCGGCGCTCGACCGGTTCTGCCTGGCGCTCGGCGCGGTCGCGGGCGACTTAGCGCTGGCGCATGGCGCGAACGGTGTCGTCATCGCCGGTGGGCTTGGCCTCAGGTTGCGCGACGCGCTGCAGCGGTCGGGCTTCGGCCAGCGCTTCATCGCCAAGGGGCGGTTCCAGACATTGATGGCCGGCATTCCGGTCAAGCTGATCACCCATCCCCAGCCCGGCCTGTTCGGTGCCGCGGCCGCCTTTGCTCAGGAGTATGCCAAGTGACCGACATCGCGACGATTATGCAAACGTCGCCGGTTATCCCGGTGCTGGTCATCGACGACGCGGCGACCGCGCGGCCGCTGGCCGAGGCGCTGGTCGCGGGCGGCCTGCGCGTGCTCGAGGTGACGATGCGCACCCCCGCCGCGCTCGACGCGATCCGCGAGATGAAGCAGGTGCCGGGCGCGATCGTCGGCGCGGGCACGGTGGTCGACCAGGACCAGTTCGCCCAGGTGATGGACGTCGGCGCCGAGTTCATCGTCTCGCCCGGGTTGACCAAGAAGATGGCCAAGCCGATCATCGCCAGCGGGGTGCCGTTCCTGCCCGGGGTGTCGACCGCGGGCGACGTGATGCGCGGGCTGGAGCTCGGCCTGACACACTTCAAGTTCTTCCCGGCCGAGACGAGCGGCGGGTTGAAGGCGCTGAAGGCGCTATCTGGGCCATTCGCGCAATGTCGGTTCTGTCCGACGGGCGGGATCACCGAGGCGACTGCGGCCGAGTGGCTGGCGTTCGCGCCGGTACTGTGCGTCGGCGGAAGCTGGATCACCGGCGGAACAATGGCCGAGGTCGAGGCGAAGGCGCGGGTGGCGAGCGGGTTGCGCTGATCACGTCATGCCGGACTTGTTCCGGCATCCATCGTAGTGCGAACCCTGCGGTGGCCGAGTCCGGACGACGATGGACCCCGGAACAAGTCCGGAGTGACGGATAGCTACATCTCTCCCCGTGCGCGCCTGATCGCGTACCAGCGCTGGACGTTGGCGTTGTGCTGCTGGAGCGTGTCGGCGAAGACGTGGCCGCCGGCGCCGTCGGCGACGAAGTAGAGCGCGCTGGATCGGGCCGGGTCGAGCACCGCGTCGATCGAGGCGCGGCCGGGGTTGGCGATCGGTCCGGCGGGCAGCCCGGCCGACGCATAGGTGTTGTAGCCGTTTTTCGCCTGCAATTCGGACCGCAGGATGCGACGGCCGAGGGGGCGGCCCTTCGTGATCGGGTAGATCACTGTCGGGTCAGCCTGAAGCGGCATGCCGCGTTTCAGCCGGTTGGCGTAGACGGCGGCGACGGTGCGGCGCTCGGATGGCTTGCCCGTCTCCTTTTCGACGATCGAGGCGAGGATCACCGCCTCGCGTGGGGTGCGCACCGCGATGCCCGGCTTCCGCTTGGCCCAGGCGGCGGCGAGGTAGGCGTCCATCGCGCGTTGCATGCGCCCGACCACCTCCGCGCGGGTATCGCCGCGCTCGAAGCTGTAGCTGTCGGGGAGGACGCTGCCTTCCGTCGGCACGGCGACCGTGCCCGACAGACCGTCGGCCTTCACGACGGCGTCGTGGACCAGGACGGCGGGCCAGCCCTCCGGCACGGTGACGAACCGCTGGAGCGCGCGACCGCTTTGGAGCAGCGTCAGCAAATCGGCCTGGTTTATCCCGGCGGGAATGCGGTACTCGCCCGCCTTGATCGGCGTGTCCGACCCAAGCACCCGCGCGAGGTAGCGGAAGCGGGTCGCCGAAGGGATCGCGCCGACGCGCTCAAGCTCGACCGTTGCGGTCGCCAGCGACGATCCTTCGCGAACGAACACGGTCGTGTCGCGTGGCAAGGGCCCCTGTCCCGCCCAGCTTCGGATCAGCAGGGCGACCATGAGGGACAGGATCAGTCCCGCGATCAGCCCGAGACAGCCGAACTTGCGCATTCGTCCGCTCAGACCGCTCGCATCACCAGCGACGCGTTGGTGCCGCCGAAGCCGAAGCTGTTGTTGAGCACCGCGCGCACCTTGCGCCGTTTGGCCTGGTGCGGGACGAGGTCGACGCCGGCGCAATTCTCGCTCGGGTTGTCGAGGTTGAGCGTCGGCGGGACGACGCCGTCGCGCATCGCCAGGATGCAAAAGATCGATTCGACCGCGCCGGCGCCTCCGAGCAGGTGACCGATCGCCGATTTGGTCGACGACATCGACACCGCGGCGAGATCGTCGCCGAACAGGCGGCGGACCGCGCCCAGTTCCAGCTCGTCGCCGAGCGGGGTCGAGGTGCCGTGGGCGTTGATGTAGTCGATGTCGGACAATGCCAGCCCCGACTTGCGCATCGCCATCTCCATCGCCCGGAACGCGCCCGATCCTTCGGGATGCGGCGCGGTGACGTGATAGGCGTCGCCGGACAGGCCATAGCCGATCACCTCGGCGTGGATCGTCGCGCCGCGCGCCTTGGCGCGTTCATACTCCTCCAGGCAGACGACGCCGGCGCCCTCCCCCATGACGAAGCCGTCGCGGTCGACGTCGTACGGCCGCGAGCCGCGCTCGGGCGTGTCGTTGAACCCGGTCGACAAAGCGCGCGCCTGGGCGAAGCCGGCGATGCCCAAGGGGCAGATCGCGCCCTCGGCCCCGCCGGCGAGCATGACGTCGGCGTCGTCCATCGCGATCATTCGCGCGGCGTCGCCGATCGAATGCGCCCCGGTCGAGCAGGCGGTGACGACGGCGTGGTTGGGGCCCATCAGGCCATATTTGATCGACACCTGACCGGAGATGAGATTGATCAGGCGGCCGTGGACGAAATGCGGGCTGACGCGGCGCGGGCCCTTCTCGTGCAGCACGATCGACTCGCTTTCGATCCCGGGCAGGCCGCCGATGCCGGCGCCGATCGAGCAGCCGGCGCGGAAGCGCTCGGCCTCGGTCATGTCGGTCAGGCCGGCATGTTCCAGCGCCTGGCCGGCGGCGTCGATGCCGAAGATGATGAACGGGTCGACCTGACGCTGGACCTTGTGGTCGACGCGCTTGTTCGGGTCGAAGCCGTAGGCGTGATCGGCGGACTTCACCTCGCAGGCGATGCGGCAGGCGTAGCCGGTGGGGTCGAAGCGGGTGATCGGGCCCGCGCCGGATTTCGCCGCCGTCAGATTGGCCCAGACGGTCTCGACATCGGCCCCCAAGGGGGTGACCAGGCCCAGGCCGGTTACGACGACACGCCGCATCGCGCTCTCCATTCGCTCAATAACGAAACGGCTCCCCGTCCACGTCAGCCCGGGACGGGGAGCCGCTCACTCCGGCCGGGCGGGGCGGGCCGATTAAGGGCTTAGCCCTTGTGTTCGTCGATGTAGCTGATCGCGTCCTTGACGGTCGTGATCTTCTCGGCCGCGTCGTCGGGGATCTCGACGCCGAACTCCTCCTCGAACGCCATAACCAGCTCGACGATGTCGAGGCTATCCGCGCCGAGGTCGTCGATGAAGCTGGCGTCCTCGGTGACCTTATCGGCCTCGACGCCCAGATGCTCGACGACGATCTTCTTCACGCGGTCGGCGGTCTCGCTCATGGCATTTCCCTCTTAGGCTTGACGGGTTTGATGTTCTTCTCCGCACCTAGAACGCGGGTGTTCACGTGGCAAGTGGCCCCGAACCCTCCACTGGTCGCGCCCAAGCCCCGATTCATTGCTCGGCGCGCAACCGTCGCCGGCGTTCGGGCGTACCTTGGTCATCGGCATCACGCCGGACACGGAGATACGCCATGTTCAGCTCCTTCCTCGCCTTCCTCCTCGCCAGCTTCGTCACCACCGGCGCGCCGCCGCAGGAAGTACAGGACGAGGTCGCGTATCAGAATTGTCAGAGCAGCTGGGACCCCGCCGCGTGCCAGGCGGCGCTCGACGACTGACGTCAGATCATCGCCATGCCGCCGTTGACGTGAATCGTCTGGCCGGTGACGTAGCCGGCCTCGCGACTGGCGAGATAGGCGACCGCGGCGCCGACGTCCTCGCCGGCGCCCAGGTCGCCGGCTGGGATGCGGGCGGTCAAAGCCTGCTTTTGCGCGTCGGGCAGGCCGTCGGTCATCGCCGAGCGGATGAAGCCCGGCGCGACGCAGTTGACCGTTATGTTTCGGCTGGCGAGTTCCTGAGCCAACGCCTTTGACATGCCGACGAGCCCCGCCTTCGACGCGGCGTAGTTCGCTTGGCCGGGATTGCCGGTGCTGCCGACGACCGAGGTGATCGAGATCATCCGGCCGAACCGCGCCTTCATCATCGGCTTGGCCGCGGCGCGGCAGAGCCGGAACGCGGCCTCCAGGTTGACGCGGATCACCTGATCCCACTCGTCGTCCTTCATCCGCATGGCCAGATTGTCCCGCGTGACGCCGGCGTTGTTGACCAGGATGTCGAGCTTGCCGAGCGCGGCGACGGCATCGGGTACGAGCCGGTCGACGGCGGCGCCGTCGGACAGATCGCACGGTAGCGCGACGTGATCGCCGCCGATGTCGGCGCGGAAGCTGTCCAGCTTCTCGGCGTTCGAGCCGGACAGCGCTAGCCGCGCACCCTGCCCCGCCAACGCCCGCGCGATCGCCGAGCCGATCCCGCCGGACGCGCCGGTGACCAGCGCGGTCATGCCTGTGAGGTCGAACATCGTTCTTCTCCTTAGAATTTGTTCACGCGGAGACGCGAAGACGCGGAGGGATGGTGATCGTTGACGATCCGCCGCACCCCTTCCTTCAGCGTCGCGCCGCCAAAATTGATCAGCAGCCCGACGGGCTGCTTGGCTAATCGCAGATAGGTCAGGAGCTGCTTCGCATGGACGGTATTGAGGCGCTCAACCGACTTGATCTCGACGATCAGTCGCTCGTCGACAAGAAGGTCGATCCTGAACGCGGCGTCGAAGCGCATGCCCTCAAAATCAACGTGGATGGCGCGCTGGCGCGCCACTTCATACCCCATGGCACCCAATTTGCCGGCTAGCACCGTTTCGTAAACGCTTTCCAGCAATCCGGGTCCAAGATCACGATGCAAACGCAAGGCGACATCGAGGACGTGACCACTGATCTCATCGATATCTTTCAATTCTTCTCCGCGTCTCCGCGTCTCCGCGTGAACCAAAGTCCTGCTTAAATCGCCTTCACCAGCCCCTCGACGTCGTCCATTGTGACGACGCTCGTCGCCTCGATATCGGGCGCGGTGCGTTTGACCATGGGGGCGAGCACCTTGCCGCCGAACTCGACGAAGCGGGTGACGCCCGCCTTCTGCATCGCCAGGACCGACTCGCGCCAGCGGACCATGCCGGTGACCTGCTCGACCAGAAACCGGCGGATCGCGCCGGGGTCGGCGACGGGGGCGGCGTCGACGTTGGCGTAGAGCGGGACCAAGGGCGCGCGCAGGTCGGCTTCGACCAGCGCGTCGTCCATCGCGTCGGCGGCGGGTTGCATCAACGAACAGTGGAACGGGGCGGAGACGGGCAGCAGGACCGCGCGTTTCGCGCCCATGTCCTTGGCGAGCGCCACCGCGCGTTCGACGGCGGCGCGGTGGCCCGAGATGACGACCTGGGTCGGGTCGTTGTCGTTGGCGACGGTGCAGACCAGCGGCGCGCCACCCTCGGCCAGGATGGCGTCGACTGCCGCGCCGGCGATCGCCTCCGCGGTGGCGAGGTCGGCGCCGAGGAGCGCGGCCATCGCCCCCTCGCCGACGGGCACCGCCGCCTGCATCGCCCGGCCACGCAGCTTCAGGAGCCGCGCGGTGGTGGCCAGATCCAGCGCGTCGGCGGCGCACAAGGCGGTGTATTCGCCCAGGCTATGGCCGGCGACGTGATCGGCCTTGTCGGCCAAGCGGATGCCACCCTCGCGCTCCAGCACGCGCAAGGTCGCGATGGCGTTGGCCATGATCGCGGGCTGCGCGTTCTCGGTCAGCAGCAGGTCGTCCGCCGGCCCTTCGGTCATCAACCGGAACAGGTGCTGGCCCAGCGCCTCGTCGACTTCGGCGAAGACCTCGCGCGCCGCCGGGCTGGCGTCGGCCAGCGCCTTGCCCATGCCGACCGCCTGGCTGCCCTGGCCGGGGAAGATGAACGCGCGCATGACCTCTCCTTTTCGTTGGTCGCCCGGTTAGGAAGGGCGCGGGCGCGACGCAAGCGATACACTTTGCGACCACTTCGTGGATGGTTGGCACGGGCCTGCGACACCTGCCGCCTAGATAGGTGTTCGACGCCAACGAGGCGCCGTCAACGGAGTGAACGCCATGAAGAAGCTGATCCTGAGCGCCGTCGCCGCCCTGGTCGCGGTCGGCCCGATCGCCGCCACCGCCGCCGAGGCCGCGCCGCAGCGCCGCACCGAGACGGTCGTCACCCAGCGCCCGAACGGCCGCACGGTCGTCAAGCAGCGCACCGTCGTCCGCCAGCCGCGCTACGCCCAGCAGGTTCGCCAGAACGGTCGTCAGCAGTTCCGCAACGACTGGCGCCGGGGCGAGCGCTTCGACAGCCGGTACGCGCGCAACTATCGCCAGATCGACTATCGCCAGTATCGCGGGCTCCGGGCGCCGCCGCGCGGCTATCGCTATGTCCAGTCGGGCAACGACGCGGTGCTGATCGGCATCACCAGCGGCATTATCGGCGCGGTGATCGCGGGCGCCATCCGGTAAGGCCGAGCCCGACCTTGCCTTTCGGGGCGGATCGGGTATGGGACGGACCAGCCGGGGCGGAGGGGCGACTCTCCGCCCTGTGCTGTTAGACGATAGCCGGAGGGGCGTTCCGCATTGGGCGGCGTCAGCGATCGGCCAATGAAGGAAGAAGCATGGCTCTGTACGAGCACGTGTTCCTTGCGCGCCAGGATCTGGCACAGGCGCAGGTGGACGCGCTGGCGGAAAACGCCACCAAGATCATCACCGACAACCAGGGTCGCGTCGTCAAGACCGAGTCCTGGGGTCTTCGCTCGATCGCCTATAAGATCGCGAAGAACCGCAAGGCGCATTACGTCATGCTCGAGATCGACGCGCCCGCGGGCGTGGTCGCCGAGCTGGAGCGTCAGACGCAGATCAACGAGGACATCATCCGCTACATGACCGTCAAGGTCGATGGGCTGGAAGAAGGCCCCACCGTGATGATGCGCAAGCAGGAGCGCGACCGCGAGCGTCGCGGCGAGCGCGGCGACCGGGGCGATCGTCCCGACCGCGGCGACCGCGATCGTGGCGACAGGGGCGACCGTCCGGACCGTGGTCCGCGTCGCGACCGTGAAGAAGGAGCAGAGTAATGGCCCGCCCGTTTTTCCGCCGCCGCAAGAGCTGCCCGTTTTCCGCCAAGGACGCGCCGCGGATCGATTACAAGGACGTGCGCCTGTTGCAGGGCTTCGTATCCGAGCGCGGCAAGATCGTGCCGAGCCGCATCACCAGCGTCAGCGGCAAGAAGCAGCGCGAACTCGCCCAGGCGATCAAGCGCGCGCGTCACCTGGGGCTGCTGCCCTACGTCGTTAAGTAAGGAGTCCGGACATGGACGTCATTCTGCTTGAGCGCGTCGAGAAGCTCGGCGCCATCGGCGATGTGGTGAAGGTGAAGGACGGGTTCGCCCGCAACTTCCTGCTGCCGCGCAAGAAGGCGCTGCGCGCCAACGAGGCCAATCGCAAGGTCTTCGAGAGCAACCGCGCCCGCATCGAGAGCGACAACGCCAATCGTCGCGGCGAGGCCGAGAAGGAAGCGCAAAGCTTTAAGGACGCGTCGGTGACGCTGATCCGCCAGGCGTCGAACACCGGTCAGCTCTATGGATCGGTCGCGGTGCGCGACCTGATCGAGGCGCTGGAGGCGCAAGGGCACAAGGTCGCCAAGTCGGCGATCGTGCTCGACAAGCCGATCAAGGCGATCGGCGTGTCGACGGTCAAGGTTTCGCTCCACCCCGAGGTCGTGGTGACGGTGAAGGTCAACGTCGCCCGCTCGCCGGAAGAAGCCGAGATGCAGGCTTCGGGCGTCGACGTGATGACCGCGATGTTCGAAAAGGACGAGGCGGGCTTCGTCGAGGACTACGACCCCAATGCCGAGCCTGGCGCCACCGCCGACGCGCCGGCGCGGGAGCCGACGGAAGGCTGAGGCTCTTCGTCGCTGATCGCCAGAATGGGAAGGGCCGCCCGGATCATCCCCGCGCGGCCCTTCTTTTTTGTATTCTACGGTCAGCCGCTCCGGGTCAGGTAACGACGTAGCAACCCACCATTGCGACCAGCGGGATCAAAGAGAAAACGATGGGATCGATCTGCTTCATGGCCACGACCTTTGTTGGTGGTGAGGGGTATGCGGTCGAAATGCGCGCGAGGCGAAAAGGTTTCCGGCGGGTGAACGAACGCGGCCGCGCCCTATCGCATGCCGGGACGACGGACCACCCTTGCGATCACAGGCCGTTGGTGGGCAGCAAGGGTCGGAACCGAACGGTTATGACGCGACTTAGCTTCTCGCCGGAGCCCAGCCGCTCGCCTTGAGGAACGCCCGCGCGTCCGTGCTCTTCAGCATGATACAAACTGCGGCACGTTTATCCGGCGTACGGTCATAGTAGCTCTTGGCGATACGATAGCCGACCCAATAGGCCAGGTCGCCCGGCCAGGCATCCGTGCCGGGACCGTTGTAGAGCCATCGCTTCGTGTCGGTTCCCACCATCTCGGCGGCGAACGCCCGCTCGATCTCCGCCGCGCGCGCGTCCGCCTTGGCGAACATGTCGGCGTTGAGCGGCGCGCCGGAGGTGAGCTCGCCCACGAACTCGGCCACGCCCTCGTTCAGCGCCGCCGCCAGCAGCGTATCGCCGCCGAAGAACGCTTGCTGCGTGTGGGCAAGCTCATGGGCGACGAGGTGGGTCAGCCGCACGTCGAGCGGCGTGGCGCCCGGCGTCGGGGCACAGATCACCTCCAAGCCGATCAGCACGCCGGAGGACATGGCCGTACCGCCCGAATTGCCGCGACCGATCAGGATCGTGGTGTCGGGCAGTTCGGCTTCGGGCAGGGCCGTCTGGAAAGCGAGATACGCGGCTCGCATCCGGCGGCCCACCATGGGAAGCGCGGCGCGGCACCGGCGCGCTCGCTCATACATCGCCCGATCCTCGCTGATCTTGACCGCCAGAGCTTCGGGCGAAACGATGCGGTTTGGAACGAAGTCGCGCACGCCCGGGCTGCCCGCGTCGATGTAATCGCGTCGGAGCCGGTCGGCGCTCGGCCGGCTCCGCGCCGCGTCATAGACCCGATAGAACCGGTCCACGTCATCATACCGCACCCGCGCTGTGAACGGATCACCCGCCGCTTGGGACATGGAGGCGAAAGCAAGGCCAGCGAAGGCGAGCAGTTTGCGCATCGAATCCTACTGCTGAAAGGCGAATAGAAGGACAAGGTCGTGGATGGTCGAAAACCGATCAGTCGTGACATCCGTCGATCGAGTGTTTGGTAGCTTACCGAGCCCCTCACCGCCGCCCGAACAACTTCTCGATATCGCCATGCGCCAGCTTCACCCAGGTCGGGCGACCGTGATTGCATTGGCCAGAGCGCGGTGTTGACTCCATCTCGCGCAAAAGCGCGTTCATTTCGGTGACCGACAGGACGCGGCCGGCGCGGACCGAGCCGTGGCAAGCCATCGTGCCCGCGACCGCGTCGAGGCGCTCGCGTAACGACAGCGCCTCGTCATAGGCGGCGAGTTCGTCCGCCAGGTCGTTGACCAACGCGGCGGGATCGCCTGAGCCGAGCAGCGCCGGGGTGGCGCGCACCAGGACCGCGCGCGGGCCGAAGCGCTCGAGGTCGAGGCCGAACTCGGCGAGTTCGGCGGCGCGCGCCTCCAGCCGGTCGCAGGCGGGCTCGTCCAGTTCGACCACCGCCGGGATGAGCAGGCTTTGCGCCGCGACTCTACCCTCCGCCATCGCCGCGCGCATCCGCTCCAGGACGAGGCGTTCGTGGGCGGCGTGCTGGTCGACGAGGATCAGGCCGTCCTCCGTCTCGGCGACGATGTAGGTCTTGGCGACCTGCCCTCGCGCGACGCCGAGGGGGAAGTCGGTCGCCTCGGGTGGAATTGCGTAGGCGGGTTCGGCGCGGGCCTGGGGCGGCGGGGTAAAAAAGGTGGCGCGACGGTCGTTGAGCGAGGTTCGCTCCAAGACGCCGGTAGCGTAGTCGCCCTCGCCTTCCCACCCGCCTCGCGGGCGCGCCCCGTCCTCTACCGCCGGGAGAGGAGACGGTTGCCACATCGCCAGCGCGGCGGCGCTCGGCCGCGCGCTGCGGTGGCCAGCGGTTTCGAGCGCGCGGCGCAGGCCGGACACGATCAGGCCGCGCACCAGCGCGGGATCGCGGAAGCGGACCTCGGTCTTGGCTGGGTGGACGTTGACGTCGACCTCCCACGCGGGGACGTCGAGGAACAGCGCGACCACCGCGTGGCGGTCGCGCGGCAGCATCTCGGCATAGGCGCCGCGGATCGCGCCCATCAACAGCCGGTCCTTCACCGGACGGCCGTTGACGAAGAGATACTGGTGATCGGCGACGCCGCGATTGAACGTCGGCAGCCCCGCGACCCCGCCCAGGACGAAGCCGTCGCGCGCTAGGTCGACCGCGACCGAATTGTCGACCAGCGCCCGGTCAGTCAGCGTCGCGACCCGGGCCGGACGCCCCTCCACCTCGGTCGCGGCCAATACGCGTCGGCCGTCATGCTCGACGGTAAACGAGACATCCGCCCGCGACATCGCCAACCGGCGGACGACATCAACGCAGGCGGCGTATTCGGCGCGGGCGGTGCGGAGGAACTTGCGTCGGGCGGGGACGCGGGCGAACAGGTCGGCGACGACGACGCGGGTGCCGGGAGGCAGCGCCGCCGGGCCCTCGCGCTCGAGCGCGCCATTGTCGACCGTCCGCGACCAGCCGTCGTGCCCGCGCGGGCGGCTCTCGATCGTCAGGCGCGCGACGCTGGCGATCGACGGCAGCGCCTCGCCGCGGAAGCCGAGCGTGGTCACCGCCTCGATTTCCTCGTCCGGGAGCTTGGAGGTGGCGTGCCGTTCCAACGCCAGGGCGATCTCGTCGGGCGTCATGCCGCAACCGTCGTCGGCCACCTCGACCCTAGACAGTCCGCCCTCGGCCAGCACCACCGCTACGCGAGTCGCGCCGGCGTCGAGCGCGTTCTCGACCAGCTCCTTCAACGCACTGGCGGGCCTTTCCACCACTTCACCGGCGGCGATGCGGTTGACCAGATGGAGGGGCAGCCGTCGTATTGACATGGCGCAAGCCCTAGCCCAAGCGGCGGCGTCCCGCGACCCGCAAACGCCAAGGAGCGCCAGCCGCGACGGCTTGGCGGCGGTCCTCGCGAGATCATTTGCGACTCGCCCGCGCTTCCCCGGCGCGGCAACCGGTATGGATCAAGACGATTTCCATCTTCTCGCGCTTTTTCAAATTCATGTCGCACGACATGGCGATCGACCTCGGCACGGCGAACACCGTGGTCTACGTCCGGGGGCGCGGCATCGTGCTAAACGAGCCGTCGGTGGTCGCGATCGAGACGATCAACGGCCAGAAAAAGGTCAAGGCGGTCGGCGACGACGCCAAGATGATGATGGGCAAGACGCCCGGCTCGATCGAGGCGATCCGCCCGCTTCGCGACGGCGTCATCGCCGATATCGACGTAGCCGAGCAGATGATCAGCTACTTCATCCGCAAGGTCCACGGGCCGCGCCGCTTCGCGCGCTGGCCCGAGATCGTCATCTGCGTGCCGTCGGGATCGACCAAGGTCGAGCGTCGCGCGATCCGCGACGCCGCGTCGAACGCCGGCGCCAGCAAGGTATGGTTGATCGAGGAGCCGATGGCGGCGGCGATCGGGGCCGACATGCCGGTGACCGAGCCGATCGGGTCGATGGTGGTCGACATCGGCGGCGGCACGACCGAGGTCGCGGTGCTAAGCTTGCGCGGGCTGGCCTACACCACGAGCGTGCGCGTCGGCGGCGACAAGATGGACGAGGCGATTGTCTCCTACGTCCGGCGCAACCACAATCTGTTGATCGGCGAGGCGACGGCCGAGCGGATCAAGCAGGAGGTCGGCATCGCCAAGCCGCCCGCCGACGGCATCGGCAAGGTCATCTTCATCAAGGGTCGCGACCTGGTCAACGGCGTCCCCAAGGAGATCCAGATCAACCAGGGCCAGATCGCCGAGGCGCTGTCCGAGCCGGTGGCGACGATCGTCGAGGGGGTCCGCGTCGCGCTGGAGAATACCGCGCCCGAGCTCGCCGCCGACATCGTCGACCAGGGCATCGTCCTGACCGGCGGCGGCGCGCTGCTCGAGGGGCTCGACGAGGTGCTGCGTGATGAAACCGGGTTGCCGGTGACGGTGGCCGACGATCCGCTGACCTGTGTCGCGCTCGGCACCGGCCGCGCCTTGGAGGACCCGATGTACCGCGGCGTCCTGATGAACGGCTGATAGATAGGGGAACGGGCGCATGGCGCCTGCTCGCGATCGACGGCCGGGGTTCTCGCGGCGTCGACAATATGGCGTGTTCCTCGGCTACGTGCTGGCGGTGTTCGGCGCGGTGTTCGGCGCCGTGCTGCTGGTTCTGTCGAGCTTCAATCCGGCCGCCTTCGCCGCGGCGCGGATGAGCATCGCCGGGGTGACGACCCCCGTGTCGTCGGGGCTCGCCTGGATGGTCGGCGCGGTCGCGTCGGTGCCGAGGGCGATCGGCGACCATTTCCGCGTCAAGGGCGAGAATGCCGAGCTTCGAGCCCAAGTCGCGCGCGATCGCGCTCTGGTTGCGCGTGCCCGCACGGTGCTGTACGACAACCGCCGGTTGCGCGGGCTGCTCGCGGTGCGCGACCGGACGCCGGCGCCGGTCGTCAGCGCCCGACTGGTGAGTTCGACGGCGTCGAGCACGCGCCGCTATGCGTTGCTGAACGCGGGTCGCTGGCACGGCGTCCGCGCGGGCCAGCCGGTTCGCGGTCCCGACGGCCTGATCGGCCGGGTCGTCGAGACGGGCCCGAACGCCGCGCGCGTCCTGCTGTTGAGCGACCCCGAGAGCATCGTCCCCGTCCGCCGGCTGCGCGACGGCCTGCCGGCGATCGCCGCCGGGCGTGGCGACGGCGCGGTCGATATCCGCTCGGTCAACACGACCAACGTCGCCTTCGCGCGCGGCGACGCGTTCGTCACCTCGGGCACCGGCGGGCTCTACGCGCCCGGAGTCCCCGTCGCGCGGGTGACGGCGGCGGCGCGCGATACGGCGGTGGCGCGTACCTTCGCCCAACCGGACGCGCTCGATTTCGCGCTGGTCGAGCGCGTGTTCCTGCCCCTGCCCCCGCCCGCCCCGACACCTCTCCCGTGAGCGACCTTGAATATCGCCCGTTCGCGCCGACCCTGCCGCAAGGTCGCGCGCGCGCCTTGCCGATGGCGACGGTCGCGGCGGCGTCGCTGCTGACGGCGGCGCCGCTGGTCGCGACGGCGCCGCTGCTGCCGCCGTTCGGGCTTTTGGTGCTGCTCGCCTGGCGACTGCTCGCGCGACATGCGCTAAGGCCATGGTCGGCGGCGCCGCTCGGACTGTTCGACGACCTCGTCAGCGGGCAACCGCTGGGCAGCGCGGTGCTGCTCTGGTCGGTGGCGTTCCTGGGGATCGAAGTGGTCGAGCAGCGGCTGGTGTTTCGCGATTTCTGGCAGGACTGGATGATCGCCGCCGGCGCGCTGGCGTTCTGCCTGATCGGCGGCAGGGCCATCGCCGCGCCGTTCGGCGCCCATGTCGATACCGCGCTGATGCTCCAGCTCGTCGCCGCGGCGCTGCTGTTCCCCCTCGCCGCCCGGTTCGTCGCGTGGCTCGACCGCAAGCGGGGCTTGGCATGAGGCGTCAACCGCCGATCGTCACCGAGGCGCAGCAACGCTACACCTTCTCGCGTCGCGCCTTCGCGCTTGGGCTGGGCCAGGGCGCGGTCGGGCTGGCGCTGGCCGGGCGGATGGGCTGGCTGGCGATCGCGGAGAACGAGCGATACAACCTGCTGGCGGAGAGTAACCGGGTCAATTTGACGCTGATGCCGCCCCGTCGCGGCTGGATCGTCGACCGCAACGGCGTGCCGATCGCCAACAATCGGACCGATTTCCGCGTCGACATCATCCCCGACCTGCTGCGCGACGAGGCGCGGGTGCTTGGGCTGCTGCGCGGGATCCTGCGGCTGACCCCCGAGGACATGGCGCGGATCACGGTCGACCTGGAGCGCGCCGCCGGGTTCCAGCCGGTGGTCGTCGCCGAGCGGCTCGACTGGGACCGGTTCGCCGCGGTCAGCGTCCGCCTGCCCGAACTACCGGGGGTGCAGCCGACGCGTGGTTTCGCGCGCTACTACCCCGCGGGCGCGGCGGTCGCGCACCTGACCGGCTATGTCGGCGCGGCCACGGCCGAGCAGTTCCGCGAAACCAAGGACCAGCTGTTCGTCACTCCCGGTTTCAAGCTCGGCAAGGACGGGCTGGAAAAATCGCTGGAGCCGGCGTTGCGAGGGAAGCCGGGCGCGAAACGCATCGAGGTAACCGCGCGCGGCAGACTGGTGCGCGAGCTGGCGACGCGGCCCGACACCCCCGGCGGCACCCAACGCCTGACGATCGACGCGGGGTTGCAGGACTATGCCGCGCGGCGGCTTGGCGATCATTCCGGCTCGGTGGTGGTGCTCGACTGCCTGACGGGCGACATCCTGGCGATGGTGTCGATGCCCGCCTACAACCCGAACAGCTTTTCGGACGGGATCAGCACGGGCGAGTGGCGGATGCTCTCGGACGACGATCACCTGCCGCTGATGAACAAGACGCTGCAAGGGCTGTACCCGCCGGGATCGACGTTCAAGCCGGCCACCGCGCTGGCCGCGCTGGGCGCCGGAGTCGATCCCGCGCGCGTCGTCCACTGCAACGGCGGCTACCGGCTGGGCAACCGCCGCTTCGGCTGCCTCGGGCGGCACGGGCCGATGAACCTGCACACCGCCATCGCGCGCAGCTGCAACACCTATTTCTACACCGTCGGACGCGAGATCGGGGTGGACCGCATCGCCGACGCGGCGCGCAAGCTGGGCTTCGGCGCCGAGCACGCGTTGCCGTTGCCCTCGCAGCGGTACGGCACCGTTCCCGATACCGCATGGAAGCAGCGTAAATACGATCAGGCGTGGACGCAGGCCGACACGCTCAACGCCGCGATCGGCCAGGGATATGTGCTGGTCAGCCCCTTCCAGCTCGCCCTGTCGACGGCGCGCATCGCCTCGGGCCGCGCGGTCCAGCCGCATCTCCTCGCCCGCGAGCGCGCCCTCGCGCCGCCGCTTTCCTTCCCCGCCGAGCATCTGGCGGCGGTGAGGGCGGGCATGGACGAGGTGGTGAACGGCGCCGGCACCGCCGGGGCCTCGCGCTTGCCGCTCGACGGCATCCGCATGGGCGGCAAGACCGGCACCGCCCAGGTCCGCCGCATCTCCGGCAGCCAACGCGGCCAGAGCGGCGACTGGAAGTATCGCGACCACGGCCTGTTCATCTGCTTCGCGCCGGTCGACGCCCCTCGCTATGCCGCCTCCGTGGTGATCGAGCACGGCATGGGCGGCGCTCGCGCCGCCGCGCCGGTGGCCAAGGACGTGCTCACCTGGCTGTTCGATCGCGAACGCGCGCAGACCACGCTCGCGGCGCTGGAGGAAGGTTGGGGCGGCGACATCGCGACGCGCATGGCGGCGCAGGAGGTGGCTTACCGGGCGCGTCAGGCCGGCCCGACTACCCTCGCCACGGTCGCGACGAAGACCGACGCCGAGGGGCCGACCGCGGCCCCGGCCGTCACGGCGGCGATCGGTCGGGCCGATGGCGAGGCGGCGGTTGTCGCCGACCAGCTCGCGGCGGGGAATACCGCCGCCGCGAGCGATGCCGGCGGGCTCGAGCCGTGAGCGTCTGGCGCGTGGTCCCCGAGCCGCTGGCGCAGCTGCCCTGGCGCGTGATCCTGCTGGTGCTGGCGATCGGCGGCTTCGGGCTGGTCGTCTTGTATTCGGCGGCGGGCGGGAATTTGCGTCCCTGGGCCTTTTCGCAGGGTGTGCGCTTCCTGGTCTTTGTCGGCGTGGCGTTGGCGCTCTCGCGGGTGCGCGAGAGCGTGTGGCGCGCGGGCGCCCTGCCCGCCTATGTCCTGATCGTGGTGGCGCTCGTGCTGGTCGAGCTGCTCGGCGCGGTGCGCGGCGGCAGCCAGCGCTGGCTCGACCTGGGCTTCATCCGCCTGCAACCCTCCGAGCTGATGAAGCCGTGCATCGTGCTGGCGATGGCGCGCTTCTACGAGATGCTGCCGCCCAACCAGACCAGGCGCTTCGCCGCGATCTGGCCGGCGGGGGTGCTGATCGGGTTGCCGGGCGTACTGGTCATGCTCCAGCCGGACCTCGGCACCGCGTTGATGATCGTCGCCGGGGGAATCACCGTCATGTTCCTCGCGGGGGTGCCGCTCAGGCTGTTCATCGGCGGCGCGCTGGCGTTCGCGGTGACGGTGCCGCTGGCGGTCAATTTTCTGCTGCATGACTATCAGCGCAACCGCGTGCTGATCTTCCTCGACCCCGAAAGCGACCCGCTCGGCACCGGCTACCATATCAGCCAGTCAAAGATCGCGATCGGGTCGGGCGGGTTGTTCGGCAAGGGCTTTCGCAACGGGACGCAAAGCCACCTCGACTATCTGCCGGAGGGGCACACTGACTTCGTCTTCGCCACCATGGCGGAGGAATGGGGCTTGCTCGGCGGGCTGGGGCTGATCCTCGCCTTCTTCCTAGTCATCCGCTGGGGCGTCGGCGTCGGCGAGCGGGCCGAAAGCCGCTTCGCCCGACTGACCGCGGCGGGGTTGGCGTCGACCATCTTCTTTTACGTCGCGATCAACCTGATGATGGTCATGGGCCTGGCGCCGGTGGTCGGCATCCCGCTACCGCTGGTCAGTTTCGGCGGATCGGCGCAGATGACGGTGCTGGGCTGCATCGGCATCCTGATGTCGATCGACCGGCAGAACCGGCGCACGACCGGGTGGTAGCGCGGATGGCGGTGGTGGACGCACTTGGGCTCGAACCAAGGACCCGCTGATTAAGAGTCAGCTGCTCTACCAACTGAGCTATGCGTCCGTGACCTGGCCGGCGCGGCGTCCAAGACACCGCCCGCGATCGGGAGGCGGCGATTAGCATGAGGGCCGCGCGATGCAAGCGGTTTGTGCGTCAGGCGGCCTGTTCGCACCGGATGGACAGAACAGCCGGCGCGCGGCCGAGTTCGGCGGCGAACCAGGCGCAAGTGTCGACCAGGCCCTGTTCCAGCGAGACCTTGGGCGACCAGCCGAGCAGCGCTTGCGCGCGCGCGATGTCGGGGCGGCGGCGGCGCGGGTCGTCCTGCGGCAAGGGCTTGTAGACGACCGGGTTGCGCGTCCCGGTCAGCGCGACGACGCGGTCGAGCAGCTCGTTGATGGTCAGCTCGACCGGGTTGCCGAGGTTGACCGGCTCGAGCCCGTCGATGCCCGACTCCATCAGGCGGATCAGTGCGTCGACCATGTCGGAGACGTAGCAGAAACTGCGCGTCTGGCTGCCGTCGCCGAAGATGGTGATGTCGCGGTCGGACAGCGCCTGGCAGATGAGATTCGACACGACGCGGCCGTCGTCGGGGTGCATCTGCGGTCCGTAGGTGTTGAAGATGCGGGCGACGCGCACGTCGGCGCGGCCCATGCGGGCATAGTCGAAGGTCAGCGCCTCGGCCGCGCGTTTGCCCTCGTCGTAGCAGGCGCGCGGACCGGTGCAGCTGACCGAGCCGCGATAATCCTCGCGCTGGGGATGCGCCTCGGGATCGCCGTACACCTCGCTGGTCGAGGTCAGCAGAAAGCGCGCGCCCGAGCGCTCGGCCAAGCGGAGCAGGTGGTTGGTGCCGACGACGTTGGTCAGCATCGTGTGTTCGGGATCGGCCTGGTATTGCGGCGGCGAGGCGGCGCAGGCGAGGTTGTAGATGCGGCGAAGGCGGTGCGCCTGGGCGGTCACCGCTTCGGGCAGCGGGCTGACGATGTCGCCCTCGACAAAGGTGAAGCCGCGACGCCCCTCCAGCAAACGCAGGTTGGACGGGCGCGCGGTCTGGAGGTTGTCGAGGACGAGGACGTCGTCGCCCTCGTCGAGCAACCGGGCCGTTAGGTGCGAGCCGATGAAGCCGGCCCCGCCGGCCACGAGGATCAGGTCTCGGTCGTCGCGCGCCATGGTGCGTCCTTTCTTGCTCATGCGGCCCCCAGCACGAGGCGCTCCGGCCGCGACCGGGCGGCCGTCATCAGGTGGTGTTCGAGTTCGCCGGCGCGGATGTCGGCGGTGTGCGAGGCGAGGACGCGCGTCCGGGCGACACGCCCGATGTCGTCGCCATCCTCGCGCCGCAACGTCGCGACCACGTCGGCGGCGGTGTCGGCCAGGATGATCTCGCGATCGGGAGCGAAAATCCGGTCGAGGCCGTCCCAGCGGTCGGAGATGACGGGGGTGGCGCAGGCGGCAGCCTCGAACAGGCGCACCGACGGCGACCATCCGGCGGCGATCATGTCGGCGCGGGTGACGTTGAGCGTGAAGCGCGAGGCCGAGTAGAATTCGGCGTGGCTCGCCGGCGGGGCGTGATCGATCCGTTCGACATTGGCCGGCCAGTCGATCCCGGGCGGGTATTGCGGCCCGGCGACGACGAAGCGGAGATGCGGCAGCGCGCGGGCGGGCTCGACCAGGAGGCGCTCCAGCGTCGGCTGACGATCGGGGCTGTACGTGCCGAGATAGGACAGGTCCCAGCGCTTCGCGCCGTCCAGCGGGCGATACACCTCGGCATCGACCGAGCAGTAGAGCGCGCGCGCCGCGGGCGAGCCGTAGCGGCGCTCGATCAGGTCGAGCGTCGGACCGCCGGTGAAGGACAGATAAAGGTCGTAGCCGGGGATCACATCGGGCGAGAGATACTCGAAGTCGCCCCGTTCCAGCTTGGCGAGGGTCACCGGCGTGTCGATGTCGTAGAAGGCGGTGAACCCCGCTACCTCCTGGACGAAGTGCGCCACCGCCACGCCGTCGGGCACGTAGGAGCCGATGATGACCGCGTCGGCCCCGGCGATCTCCGGGGTGAACCGGGCGAGGTCATCGACGTCCTGGTAGAAGCAGAGCGTGCACCAGTCGGGATCGGCGAGGTCGCGGTGACCGGCGTACCAGGGCACGTCGCGCTCGAGGAACTGGACGTCGTGGCCGCGCGCGGCGAACGCCTTCAACAGCGCGCGATAGGTCGTCGCGTGGCCGTTACCCCAGGAGGAGGACAGCGACAGGCCGAGGACAACGAGCTTCACGCGGCCTCCCGCGCCCGGGCGACGCGTTCGCGGAGCAGCGCGTCGACCTGAACGCCGCGCAAGGCGTAGGTGTGCTCGGCGAGGACGCGGGCGAGCGCCGCCTGGCCGATCGCCTTGGCGCGGTCGGGAGTGAGCTGGGCGAGGTGGTCGGCGACGTCCTGACCGTCGCGGGCGACCAGCACCTCGCGGTCGGGGATGAGGAACTGTTCGATCCCTTCCCACGCGTCGGTGATCAGGCAGGCGGCGGCGCCGGCGGCCTCGAACACGCGGGTCGCGGGGGAGAAACCGATATGCGCCATCGAGTCGCGGGCGACGTTGAGGACGGCGCGGGGCGTGCAGTTGAAGGCGTTGTGCTCGGCGGTGTAGACGTGGCCGCGGTGGCGGACGTTCCGCGGCATCGCCTTCGTTTCCCAGCCGTTGCCGCCGATCAGGAAGCTCTGGTCGGCCAGCGCGGCGGCGGGGCCGAGGAAGAACTCCTCGACCCGCGCCTCGCGGTCGGGGAGGCGGTTGCCGAGAAAGGCTAGGTCGCAGGCGAAGCGATCGTCGGGGGCGACCGGATGGTGGGTGTCGGGGTCGAGCGCGTTGTAGACGGGGATGCAACTTGCCGCGCCGAAGCCGTGGTACGCGTCGATTACCGGCGGACCGCCGCCATAGGTTAGGACGAGGTCGAGATCGGGGAGCGCGCGGAGCACCGGGTGGTCAGGGTCGCCGCGCATCTCGTCGAGGGTGGCGGCGGCGTCGACGTCCCAGAACAGCTTCAGCGCGCCGGGGCGGGCGTGGCGGACGATGCCGGCGATCAGCTCGGCGTCGAACACGCCGACCCCGCTCGCCTTGACGACGATGTCGGCGGCGGCGGCCTGGGCGAGGACGCCTTGCAGGCCGTCGGTCGTGGCCGGGTAGACGACGACCTTCGCATAGGCCGGCGGGTCGATATCGCGGTGCTGCTGACGATCGAAGGCGTCGGGCTCGTAAAAGGTGATGTCGTGGCCGTGGCTCGCCAGCGCCTTCAGCACACCGCGATAATAGGTCGCGGCCCCGTTCCAGTAGCTCGACAGCAGGCTGGAGCCGTAGAAGGCGATCTTCATGCGGCGGTCCTTTGGTCGGTCAGGGTGGCGACGGCGGCGAGCAACTCGTCGGCGCGGTGGGCGCAGGTATGGCGGGCGCGGATCGTCTCCAAGCCGCTCGCGACGAGGCTCCTGCGGAGGTCCGCGTCGTTTCGAACCTGACTAAGTTGACACGTAGCGGCCTTACCGTCGGAGGCGACCAGGAAGTCGTCGCCGGGTCGAAACAATCCCTCGCTGTCCGACCACGGGGCGGAGATCAGCGGAATGCCGCAGGCAAGTGCCTCGAATACCCGGATTGTTGGAATGCCGGGCAGGATCGTCGCGTAGTAGCGGCGCGGCACGTGGACCGTCGCCAGATGACGGACGAAGATCGCGGGGGCGCGGGCGTTGGGCGCCCAGCCGTGATAGCGGGCGCCGTGGCGGGCGAGCATCGCGCGCGCCTCATCCGGATAGCGGACCCCGTAGATGTCGAGCGGCAACCCCGCTTCGGCGGCGGGAGCGAAGAGGAAGCGTTCCAGCTCGGCGGTGCGTTCGCCGTCGCCCCAATTGCCGATCCAGACGAGACCTTCGCGCGGACCCTCGACCTCGGGCGGATGGAAGAGGCGGGTGTCAGCGGCCTCGTGCCAAGTCCAGACGCGCCCTCCCCAGCCCCAGCGGCGGTACACCTCCGACAACGCCTCGCCGAACGCGAGGACGCCGTCATAGCCGGATAGGTCGAAGGCGCGGATGGCGTCGGGATCGCTGACGGCGCGGTGGTGGGTGTCGTGGAACAGCAGGCGGAAGGCGCCGCCGACGATGCGCGCATGTCCGATCGCCGCGACCAGGGCGGGGTCGTTCCACTCGTGGACGACCACCAGATCGGCGTCGTCGAGCAGCGCGTCGACCGGCTCGACGGGATCGTAGACGGTGGCGGACAGCTCGGAATAGGCCTGAGTAAAGGGCTCGAGCCCGGCCTCGCCGGCGTCGGCGAGAAGGTTGGCCATGCTCCAGTTGCCGGCGGGCTCGGCGGCGACGACGTCATGGCCCTTCGCGCGGAGTTCGCGGAAGACGCCGCGCAGGAAATGGGCGTTGCCGTGATTCCAGCAGCTCTGGAGCGAGTGGGTGAAGTAGACGATCTTCATGCGGCGGCCTTCCGCTCGCCGCCAAGCAGGCGGTCGTAGATCGCGGCGGTGGCGGTCGCCATCGCCTGGGGGGTGTAGCGGGCGGCGCGGGTCAGCGACGCTTGCTCCATCGACGCGCGCAGATCGTGGTCGGCGAGGATGCGGGTGATCGCGTCGGCATGGGCGCGGTCGTCGACGACGGGAACGAACAGCGCGACGCCGTCCCATAGTTCGCGAAAGGTGGCGATGTCGGCGAGGACCAGCGGGCACCCCGCCCCGGCGGCTTCCAGCACGGCCAGGCCGAAGGGCTCGAAGCTGGCGGCCGAGACGAACACGGGGCGGGCGGCGAGTTCGGCGGCGAGGGCTTCGGTCGAGAGTTGGCCGAGGTGGTGGAGGTGGGTCACCGCCTGCTCCTGGCCGTGCGGGCCGCGCAGCGGGCCCGCGGCGTGGAACGGGACGGACAGGCGCGCGGCGACGCGGTCGAGGACGGGGGTGTTCTTGACCTGATCCCACAGCCGGCCGGCGGTGAAGGCGCGGTCGGCGCGGGTAGTGTTCGCCCGGATGGGCAGCGGGGCGCGGCCGTTGTGGATCGGGGTGACGTTTGACAGGCCGTAGTGGTGGGCGATTGTGGAGGCGTAGGCGTGGCTGGGGGCGATGACGGCGTCGGCGGCGTGGAGACCGGCCTGTGCGAGGTCGCGTTGCCAGGCGAGGTCGGCGGGGAGCAGGGTGTTGTTCGCGGCTTCCCACCAGGCGGCTAGGCCGCCGTGGTCGGCGACGACGACGGGTACGGGGTAGCGCGCGTGGGCGGCGAGCGCGGGGGTGTTGAGGTGGACGAGGTCGACGTCGAGGTCGCCGGCGAGCTGGGCCATGGCTTCGCCGGCGGCAAGGACGGGGTCGGGAGAGGTGCTGAGCCAGTCGAGGGGGAGGTTGGTTTCGAGGACCCGTACGTTGGTGCCTGCCCTGTCCTCACCCTTCCCGCCCGGCTTAGCCGGGCGGGCCCCTTCCCTCTCCCAATGGGAGAGGGAGATAGAGGCGCGACCACTGTCCCTCTCCCCTTGGGAGAGGGAGGGAGCGGCGTAGCCGCGGAAGGGTGAGGACAGAGTATTGGGCGCCGGCCCCAGCACCGCGATCGTCACTTCCCACCCCAGCGGCGCGAGCGCGGTCGCCAGGTCGGTCGCGTATTGCCATACGCCGCCGATCGTGTCGGCGGTCATTAGCAGGCGCTTCACGACACAGCCGCCGCGCCTGCCAGCGCGGGGGCGCCGACCGGAAGGTTGAGCTGGCGCTCGCTCGCCAGCCACCGCGCCAGCGTGGCGACGCCGTCGCGCCACGGCACCTTGGGCCCGAGCCCGAGCGCGGCTTCGGCGGCGCGGGTGTCGGCGACGAAATAGCGCTGGTCGCCGGCGCGCCAGTCGGAAAAGCCGAGGTCGACCTCGCGCCCGATCAGGCGGCCGATCTCGGCGAGGAGCTGGCGCAGGCTGATCGCGTTGGCCGGGCCGCCGCCAAGGTTGAAGGCGCGGCCGCTGACCTCGTTTATGCGATCCCAGGCGCGGACATAGGCGTCGACCGCGTCCGACACGTCGAGGATGTCGCGGACCTGGTGGCCGTCGCCGTACAGCGTGATTGGCTTGCCCTCCAGCGCGCGGATGAGGAAGTGGGCGACCCAGCCCTGGTCCTCGGTGCCCATCTGGCGCTGGCCGTAGATGCAGCTCATCCGGAGGACGGCGGTGGGGACGCCGAAGCTGCGGGCGTAGTCGAGGACGTACTGGTCGGCGGCGCCCTTCGACACGCCGTAGGGGGTGTGGAAGTCGAGCGGGCGCGCCTCGCCGACGCCGTGGGCGCGGATCGCCGGGTCGACGGGGACATAGGCCTCGTCCTCCAGCGCGAAATCGAGGTCGGCGAGGTCGCCGTAGACCTTGTTGGTCGAGGCGAAGATGAGCGGCGTCCCCTGCCCCGCCTGGCGCAGCGCCTCCAGCAGGGTGAAGGTGCCGCCGACGTTGATGTCGTGGTCCTCGCGTGGGTCGGCCATGCTGGTGGTGACCGCGACCTGCGCGGCGAGATGGAACACGACCTTGGCGTCGTTGGCCGCTTCGGTCAGCGCGTCGCGGTCGCGGATGTCGGCGCGGATCACCTCGACGCGGTCGCCGTGGTTGGCCTGGAGCCACTCGCGGTTACGCTCGACCCCGGCGCGGGTGAAGGCGTCGTAGAGGCGGACGCGGTGGCCCTCGCGGGCGAGGCGATCGGCGAGGTTGGAGCCGATGAAGCCGGCGCCGCCGGTGATCAGGACGGGGCGGTCGGTGGTCATGCGCAAATCCTCCCCGAGCTCGCTCGGGGAGGGGGACCAGCGAAGCTGGTGGAGGGGCATGGAGGCAGGCGGCTTGCGTGGGTCCGCCCCTCCACCACCGGCCTTTGGCCGGCGGTCCCCCTCCCCGAGCGGAGCTCGGGGAGGATTGAGAAGATCAGCCTCACGCGACCAGCCCTCGCTGTTCGAGCTCGGCGCGCATCTGGTCGACCTTGTCGGACGCGGTCTGTTGGGCGACCCATTCGGCCAATTCGAGCATTCCGGTGGCGAAGTCCTGGCGGGCGTGGAAGCCGAGCGCTTGCGCCGCGAGCCCGGTGTCGCAGAAGCAGTGGCGGATGTCGCCGATGCGGGCCCTGCCGACGATCTCGGGCGCGAGGTCGTTCTTGCCCATCGCGCGCGCCAATTCGACCGCGACCTCGGTCACCGAGCGGTCGTGGCCGGAGCCGATGTTGAACGTCCCGCCGACCGCGGCGGGCAGGATCAGCGCGTCGGCGAAGGCACGCGCCACGTCGGTCACGTGGACGAAGTCGCGGCGCTGCTCGCCGTCCTCGAAGATCATCGGGCGCTGGCCGTTGAGGAAGCGCGAGGCGAAGATGGCGAGGACGCCGGTGTAGGGGTTCGACAGCGCCTGGCCGGGGCCGAACACGTTGAACAGGCGCAGGCAGACGCCCTCGATCCCGTACGGCGCGGCCATGATGTGGGTGGTGCGTTCCTGGACGAACTTGTTGAGCGCGTAGATCGACGACAGGTTCGGGCGCTTCCATTCCGGCGTCGCGACGGGGGACAGCGGGCGGCCCCGCGCGTCGATCGGATCCCACTGGGCCAGACCGTCCTTCAGGCCCTGGCGCTCGGCGTCCTCCACCAGCTTGCCGTCGGCGTCGCGGTAGAGCCCCTCGCCGTAGATCGACATGGAGGAGGCGGTGACGACGCGGCGGACCGGTTGGTCGATCAATTTTTCGAACAGGACGGCGGTGCCGACGTCGTTGGTCGAGGTGTAGCGTTCGACCTCGTACATCGACTGGCCGACGCCGACCTCGGCGGCGAGGTGGACGACCGAGTCGACGCCCTTCAGCGCACCCGCGACCGCGTCGCCGTCGCGGACATCGGCGCGGATTAGCTCGACATAGTCGCTCAACAGCGGCGGGCGATCGACGTCGCCGTGGACCTGCTCGATCAGGCTGTCGAGAACGCGCACGGTGTGGCCGCGCGCGAGCAGTTCGTCGCAGACGAAGCGGCCGATGAAGCCCGCGCCGCCGGTGATCAGGACGGTTTCGCTCATGCGCCGCCCTTGACTTGGCGGTTGGAATGCGGCGATCGAAGCCAGCTGTCGGCCATATTCGGCTCTTGCCCCCTGGTTGCGCTACCGAACGGGGCAGCTTCTTCTTTGTTCCTTTATTGCGCGGGCGGAGTCAAACGTACAAAGAACGTGCGACGTCCCTCCCCGCTATCCCGGCGAAGGCGGGAATGGCGAAGGGAAGCGGATCGACAGACCGATGACGACGACGTTCCTTCTCATCCGCCATGCCGCGCACGGGCATCTGGGGCACACGCTGTCCGGACGGGCATCGGGCATCCCGCTGAGCGAAGCTGGAATGGCGCAGGCGGCGCGGCTGGCGGCGCGGCTTGCTGGCGAGGGCGTTGCGCTGGTTCAGACCAGTCCGATCGCGCGGGCGGTGGCGACGGCCGAGGCGATCGCGAAGGCGACGGGTTGCGCGGTCGAGGAGGTTGAGGCGCTGATCGAGATAGACTTCGGCGACTGGACCGGGCGAAGCTTCGTCGAGCTCGACGGCGATCCGGCGTGGGTGCGGTGGAACGCCGAGCGCGGCACCGCGCGGGTGCCCGGCGGCGAGAGCATGGCCGAGGCGCAGGGACGCATCGTCGGGCACTTGCGCGATGTGGCCAGGCGCTTCGACGGGCGCACGATCGCGATCGTCACGCATTGCGACATGATCCGCGCCGCCGTCGCCGATGCGATCGGGTTGCCGCTCGACCGGCTGTTGCGGTTCGAGGTCGACGCGGCGTCGGTCACGCGGCTAACGGTCGAGGACGGCGCCGCCCGGCTGCTGGGGCTCAACGAGAGGATGGACTGAATGGCGACCCTGGTTGGTGACCGCGCGCGTTTGCGGGACGAGGTCGAGCGGCTGGCACCGTGGTTCCACAACATCGACCTGGGCGGCGGGCTGGTGACCGCGCCTGACCACTTCCTGGGCGACTATCCCCAGTTCAAGTTCGCGCGCTTCGCCGACGCGCTGCCCACCGACCTCGCCGGCAAGTCGGTGCTCGACATCGGCTGCAACGCCGGTTTCTACTCGGTCGAGATGAAGCGGCGTGGCGCGGGGCGCGTGCTGGGGATCGACGCCGACGACCGCTATCTTGAGCAGGCTCGGTTGGTGACGGGGGCGCTGGGCTTCGATGACGTCGAGTTCCGCAAGCTCGACGTGTACGATGTCGGCGCGCTGGGCGAGAAGTTCGACGTCGTGATCTTCATGGGGGTGCTGTATCACCTGCGTCATCCGCTCCTCGCGCTGGACCTGATCCGCGAACATGTCGCGGGCGACCTGCTGCTGTTCCAGACGATGCAGCAGGGGTCGAACGACGTGGTGGACGTGCCGGAGGATCATCCCTTCCACGAGCCGGGGAGCTACGAGGGGCCGCGGATGTTCAGCGAGCCGGGCTACCCGAAGATGCATTTCATCGAGCGGCATTTCGCCGGCGATTGGACCAACTGGTGGGCGCCCAACGCGGCGGCGTCGGCGGCGATGCTGCGCGCGGCGGGCTTCTCGATCGAGGCGCATCCGGAGGACGAGGTGTTCCTGTGCCGGGTAGCCCCCGTGCCGTTCGGCGAGTACGGGCCGTCGGCGGTGTATCCGGCACCAAGTTCAATGAACGGCGGGGAGCGGAAGCGTTGATCGAAGCGGCGATGATCTGGAACGAGCCCAACAACAAGTCGCACTGGGATCCGGAACTCGACCCCGACTGGTCGCGCTATGCCGATCACGTGATCCGCGCCGGGGCGGCGATCCGGGCGGCCAATCCCCGGGTGTTGCGGGTGCTCGGCGGGATGTCGCCGATCGACCCGCTGTGGCTCCGGCGGATGGAAGGGCACGGCGCGCTGGACGCGGTCGACGTCGTCGCGGTGCACGGCTTCCCGCTCGACTGGAACCTGTGGCCGATCCACGCCTGGCCCGACAAGATCGCCGAGATCGAGGCGGTGACCGACAAGCCGATCTGGGTGACCGAGGTCGGCGTCGGATCGTTCGGCGCCGACGAGGTTCAGGTGTTCGGCGTCGACCGCACCGCCGAGTTGCTGATCGGGCGGGTGCCGCGCATCTTCTGGTACTCGCTGTTCGACCTGCCGATGGCGTGGGGCGCGGAAACGCGGCACCGCGAGGCGGAGGGGTCGAGCTACTACCGGCATTTCTACATGGGGCTGATCCGCGAGGACGGGACGCCCAAGCCCGCGCTGGAGCATTATGCCCGCCACGCCGCCGACATGGGGCTGATGCAGTGGTTCCATTTCGAGGATCCGCGGCTCGACCAGGCGGTGGAGGTGATGCGGCGGCTGGGGACGAGCAAGCTCAGGACCGGGCTTAGCTGGGCTGACAGCCTCCGGCCGAACGCGGTGGAATGGTTCGATCGGATGATGGGCGCGCTGGAGCCGTTCGACACCACCGTGACGTTCTGCTTCACGCCCGAGGAGCTGGGGGTGGCGCCGCACCACACCAGCCCGGCGCGCGACCCCCAGGCGTTCGCCGACTTCTGCGGCTGGGCGATCGAGCGCTACGCCCCGGCGCGCGCGACCGTCACGGCGGCGGCCTAGGACGGCTTGACCTTGAGCGCGTCGAGCACGGTTTCGGGCTGCACGTCCTCGGCGATCTCGTCGAGATCGTCCGAATGCGCGGGGACGTCCAGATGCTCGGCGATGCGCGCGATCAGCGTCGATAGCCGCGACAGCTCGTGCTCGGTCAGCAGGCCGATGTGGAGGTCGAGATCGGCGCGGCGCGACGCGGCGGCGGAGTCGCGGTTCTGGCTGATGAGCACGAAGGTCGACAGGAAAATCGCCTCGACCGACGCGATCATCGCCAGGACGACGAAGCTTTCGTCGAACGGCGCGATGATCGGCAACCAGCCGAGGTTGACCAGGATCCAACCGCCGAACACGATCAGATGCAGGACGACGAACTTCATCGACCCGGCGAAGGTCGTGATGCGGTCGGCGATCTTTTCGCTCAGCGGCGCGTCGGCCTCGTCCTGGCGGCGGCGCGCGGCGAGGCGCTCGATATTGTCGCGTAGCGTGTCCTTCATGCCCGTGGGCGCGGTGTCGGCCATTCGGAACGTCCCCTTTTCGCGTCGCATGACGCGCACCTAACCAGGAAAGTTGCCTTGTGACGATGACGATGCGGGCCGCGGTGCTCGCCGGACCCGGCGAGATGCGGATCGAGACGGTGGCGGCGCCCGAGCCGGGACCGGGCGAGGTCAGGATCAGGCTGGAGGGGTGCGGCGTGTGCGCGTCCAACGTCGAGCCCTATGCCGGGCAGCCGTGGAGCGTGTTCCCGGGCGAGGCCGGCGGCATGGGGCATGAGGGTTGGGGCGTGGTCGACGCGGTCGGCGACGGGGTCGCGGACATGACCGTGGGCGACCGCGTCGCCGCCCTCTCCTATC
>CAXTRJ010000002.1:52765-53871 GCA_964246585.1 uncultured Sphingomonas sp.
GCCGAATACGATGTCGCCAAGGCGGATTCGGTCGTGAAACTGCCGCCCGAGCTGGCCGGCAAGCCGTTCCCCGGCGAGCCGCTGGGATGCGCGATGAACATCTTTCGGCGAAGCGACATCCGCGCCGGGCAAACGGTGGCGATCGTCGGCGTCGGCTTCCTGGGCGCGATCCTGACCCGGCTGGCGACCGACGCCGGCGCGCGGGTGATCGCGATCTCGCGGCGGGACTTCTCGCTCGACCTGGCGCGAGCGTACGGCGCCGCCGAGACGGTGCCGATGCACGACCATTACGCGATCATCGAGGAAGTGACGCGGCTGACCGAGGGGCGGCTGTGCGAGCGGGTAATCGAGGCGGTTGGCAAGCAATGGCCGCTCGACCTCGCCGGCGAGCTGGTCGCGGAAGGGGGCAAACTGGTCGTCGCGGGCTATCATCAGGACGGCCCCAGGCAGGTGTCGATGCAGATGTGGAACTGGAAGGGCATCGACGTGATCAACGCGCACGAGCGCGACCCGGCGGTGTGCCTGCGCGGACTGCGCGAGGCGGTGGACGCGGTCGCGTCGGGGCGGCTCGATACGGCGCCGCTCTACACGCATCGCTATTCGCTGGATCAACTGGGCGAGGCGCTGGACGCGACGAGGGACAAGCCGGACGGGTTCCTGAAGGCGCTCATCACGTACTGACCCCTTCCGTCATCCCCGTGAAGGGCGGGGATCCATAAACTCCGACAGTCCAGCGGTGTGGATTCCCGCCTTCGCGGGAATGACGGAAATCTTGGAGTTCTTGCATGACCAAACCCCGTATCGGTTTCCTCGGCGTCGGCTGGATCGGGCGGCACCGGATGGCGGCGACCATCGACACCGGCGCGATCGAGGCGGTGGCGATCAGCGATCCGTCGGTCGAGATGGTCGCCGAGGCCGTGACGCTCGCGCCCGGCGCTGCGGTGGTCGACGGGCTGGACGCGATGCTGGCGATGGGACTTGACGGCGTCGTCATCGCGACGCCGAGCGCGCTCCACGCCAAACAATCGATCCGGGCGCTCGACGCGGGCGCGGCGGTGTTCTGCCAGAAGCCGCTGGGGCGCGACGCGGCCGAGGCGGCGCGGGTA
>CAXTRJ010000003.1:0-44223 GCA_964246585.1 uncultured Sphingomonas sp.
GCGGTCAGCTGCGCCGACGATCTCGCCGCCGTCACCCGCGCGCACGACGGCGCGGTGGTCCTGACGCCGCATCACGGCGAGATGGCGAGCCTGATCGGCGAGTCCGTCGAGGCGATTGCCGACGATCCCGCCGCCGTCGCGACGCGGGTGGCGCGCGAGTTCGGCGCGGTGGTCGTGCTCAAGGCCGCTCGCACGGTGATCGCCTCGCCGGGGGGCGAGTTGCTCGACCATCGCAGCGAGTGCCCGGGGCTGGCGATCCCCGGATCGGGCGACGTGCTCGCCGGCATCATCGGTGCGCTGCTCGCCCGCGGCGCCGACCCGTTCGTCGCGGCCGGCTGGGGCGTCTGGCTGCACGAAGCGGCCGGGCGCATGGCGGCGAGTAAGGTCGGTCCGATCGGCTTCCTGGCGCGCGAGGTGCTGGTCGAGATACCCGCGCTACCGCCGCGATGAGCCGGGCGGCATCTTGATCAGGCGACCGATGATGGTCAGTGCCCCCGATAAACGCTACGTCGCACCCATGAATGTACCTGTCGGCATCGCTCCCGCGACTAGGGATCGGATCGGGTCCGCCGTCATCCCGGCAGGCCGATATAAGCTGCGCGTACCCGATTACCTTATGCTCGACGACGCCGGCGCGTTTGGCGGGCAGGCCACCGAGCTAGTCGATGGAGACGTGATCGTCATGAGTCCCGAGTAAGTTCCTCACATGCGGGTCAAGGACGAGTTGGCCTATCGATTGCGTCGTGCCATCGAAGCCAAAAAGCTCGACCTGTTCATCGGAACGGGCGGTAGCGTCGCGCTTTCAGACGTCGATCAACCGCGTCCCGACATCATCGTCATGCGCCGGCTGGAAGGAGAGAAGGCGGTAGAACTCGAGTGGGTCGTGTTGCTGGTGGAGGTGTCATCGTCGACGTTCTCCTTCGACGCGGGTGCGAAGGCGGCGATGTACGCCAGGCATGGAGTACCAGAACACTGGATCGCCGACGTGAACGCGCGGATGATCCATCAAATGTGGATGCCGGAGGTCGACGGTTACTGCGAACGAAGGGAAGTGACATTTGGCAAACACCTTACGTCGACCGCGATCATCGACCTGATTGTCAAAACGGAAGCACTGTAACCGGCGTCAAACCTCCGAATAGTTAAGCTGATAATTGTAAGTCCGTAAGGTAAGGCCTACCATACGTTTCACAGCCGCCTTATGGCGATGGGTGAACGATGATGCGATCAGAATGGCTCTGGTCGGCTCAGCGCGTTCGTCGGCGAGTGCCTGAGCGTAACCAAGCGTCTGTTCCAGGGCCCCTGGTGGACATAGGCCGGCTTTCAATTCGATGATCGTCAACGTACCTGATGCGTCGCGGGCCAAGATGTCGACGCGTCCTGTCGTTGTCGTCACCTCAACACCTTCATCAATCGCGCTGAGACCGGGTTCAAGGGCATTCAAGTCTTTCCGAATCGCTGCTTGCATTTCCTTTTCTATTTTGAACACCGTACCCGTGATCGCCTGCTGCTCCACCGCAACCGGCAATTCGAAATCCGCGCTTATGCTCTGGCCGTTGTCCTGAACAAACCCGAGGTAAGAATTTACGATGCTGCGCGCATCCGACGTGAACTTCTCAAACGGACCTTCGGTTTGATTGCGCGCCCACGCGCGGGTGCCATCAATACCCGTACTGGCGATCAGCTCATCCAAGCCCCCCGCGAGCTGGTCAGTACGATTCAGGAAGCTGCGATACTTGGCAAAGCTCGTTGCTTTACCGCCTAGAACCGTCGCAAAATATTCGCCAAACGCGTCAAGCTTCCAAGTCACCGCGTCAGCTTCTTATACGCCAGCCTGGTCGGCCGGTCCGCCGCATCGCCCAGCCGCCGCCGCTTGTCCTCCTCGTAGCTCTCGTAGTTCCCTTCGAACCATTCGACGTGGCTGTCACCTTCGAAGGCCAGGATGTGCGTCGCCAAGCGATCGAGGAAGAAGCGGTCGTGGCTGATCACCACCGCGCAGCCGGCGAAGGTCTCGAGCGCCTCCTCCAGCGCGCGCAGCGTCTCAACGTCGAGATCGTTGGTCGGCTCGTCGAGCAGCAGGACGTTGCCGCCTTCCTTCAGCATCTTTGCCATGTGGACGCGGTTGCGTTCGCCGCCCGATAGCTGGCCGACCTTCTTCTGCTGGTCTGGGCCGCGGAAGTTGAACGCCCCGACATAGGCCCGCGTGCCGAGCTCCTGCTTGCCGAAGCGGAACACCTCCAGCTTGTCGCTGATCTCCTCCCACACGTTCTTGTTGGGATCGAGGTCGTCGCGGCTCTGGTCGACATAGCCGAGCTTGACGGTCGAGCCGACGTCGATCGAGCCGCTATCGGGCTGTTCCTGGCCGGTGATCAGCTTGAACAGCGTCGACTTGCCGGCACCATTGGGGCCAATGACGCCGACGATGCCGCCCGGCGGCAGGACGAAATCCAGCCCATCGAACAGCAGCTTGTCGCCATAGGACTTGGTCAGCCCCTTGGCCTCGATCACCTTGCCGCCCAATCGCTCGGGCAGCTGGATCAGGATCTGCGCCTTGCCGGCGACGCGGCTTTCCTGCTTTTCCATCAGCTCGTCGAAGGCGCGGATGCGGGCCTTTGACTTGGTCTGGCGCGCCTTGGGCGTCTGGCGCATCCAGGCGAGCTCGTCGGCAATTGCCTTTTGCTTGCCGGCCTCCTCGCGCTCCTCCTGGCTGAGGCGTTGCGCCTTCTTCTCCAGATAGCCGGAGTAGTTGCTCTCGTAGGTGTAATAGCGGCCGCGATCGAGCTCGAGCACCCAGTTGACGACATTGTCGAGAAAGTAGCGATCGTGGGTGACGAGGATGACGTTGCCGGCGTACTCGACCAGATAGTTCTCCAGCCAGGCGACGCTCTCGGCGTCGAGATGGTTGGTCGGCTCGTCGAGCAGCAGGATTTCGGGCTTCTCCAGCAACAGCTTGCACAGCGCGACACGGCGCTTCTCGCCGCCCGACAGCTTGGACACGTCGGCGTCGCCCGGCGGGCAGCGCAGCGCTTCCATCGCCTGTTCGAGCTGGCTGTCGAGGCTCCAGCCGTCGACCGCGTCGATCTTGGCCTGGAGATCGCCCATCTCCTCCATCAGCGTGTCAAAATCGGTGTCGTCCTGGGGGTCGCCCATCTCGGCGGATATGGCGTTGAAGCGATCGACCAGGTCGGCGACCGGGCGGACGCCGTCCTTGACGTTGCCCATCACGTCCTTCGACGGATCGAGCTGCGGTTCCTGCGCCAGGTAACCGACGTTGATGCCCTCGGCGGCCCAGGCCTCGCCGGTGAAATCGGGATCCATGCCCGCCATGATCTTCATCAGCGTCGACTTGCCCGACCCGTTGGGGCCGATGATGGCGATCTTGGCGGACGGAATGAACTGCAGGTGAATGTTGTTGAGGACGGGCTTGTTGGCGCCGGGGAAGGTCTTGGTCAGACCCTTCATGACGTAGGTATACTGGACGGCCATGGCGGTCGCTCGGCTCCGAATGACTATGGTGCGGGTGATACCCGGCGACATAGACAGCGTGTACCGGATTGGCAACGCGACCGAGGATACCTAGGCTGCGCGGTAGGAGTACGGAGCATGGAACGAATAGACTTGTCCGACGATCGCTCACTCGCCGACGCCATCGAGGCAGCTGAGCGTGGTGACCAGGTTATGATCACGCGAGCCGGCAAGGTCGTCGCGGAGGTGAAAACGGCACCTTTGTCCCCCAGGACCGACCAAAGCCGTCACGATGCGCTTCAACGTCTGCGCGCGATCGCCAGTCCCTTGCGCGTCGCCGACGCCACGCTCCTGGTACGTGAGATGCGCGACGCGGACGATCATTGAGCGCGTATCGCGATGCAAGCGTTTTCACGACCCTGGTGCTTCAGGATCAAGGTCATGAGGCCGTCGACACCTGGATAGGTGGGCAACGCGAGCCACCCTTATATAGCAATTTCGGATGGGGAGAGTTCGTGTCGGCACTCGGCCGGCGGGTGCGGGCGACCGGCCTAGCCCCGGAAGTCGGCGCGCGAGTTGTTTTGGAGACTGCGGCTTATATGAGGCCGTGGTCGTTCGTCACGCTCGTTCCCAGCGACGTCGATGATGCGACCTCGATGATCATGGACTTCAGCTTGGCCTTGCGCTTGCCGGATGCGATCTATCTGGCGATAGCGCGACGCCTCGACGTGGCTCTTGCCTCGACAGACCAACAACAGCTTCGCGCCGCGGCGGTTCTGGGGATCACCGCGATCAATCCGCTGACTGGAAGAACCACATGAGTTTTCGCCTTAGCTTGGCTAGCCTCGCATTTCCGCTGACCGCGCTCGCCACGCCGGCGCTCGCCCAGGTGCCTCCTACCCCGCCCGTCCCGGTTGATCCGCGCGTCGAGCGGCTGCGCGACGCGGCGTTGAAGGACGACCTCGCCTACGAGATCACCGAAGGGCTGACGACCGAGATCGGACCGCGGCTGGCGGGGACCGAGGCGGAGGCGCGGGCGCGGGCCTGGGGCGCGGCCAAGCTCAAGGCGCTAGGATTTCGCAACGTCCGGATCGAGACGTATCAAATGCCCGTGTGGGTCCGCGGCGAGGAAACCGCCGAAGTGGTCTCGCCTTTCCCGCAAAAGCTGCGGCTGACCGCGTTGGGTAACTCGGCCGCGACGCCCGCGACGGGACTGGAAGCGGAGATCAGCTACTTTCCGACGCTCGCCGACCTGCAATCGGCGCCCGACGGCAGCCTGGCCGGCCGGATCGCCTTCGTCAGCCACGCGATGACCGCGACGCAGGACGGGTCGAGCTATGGCCAGTTCGGCCAGGTGCGGCGGGTGGGTCCGGCGGTGGCGGCGCGAAAAGGCGCTGCGGCGATCGTCATACGCTCGATCGGCACCGACCATCACCGCAACCCGCACGCCGGCGGCACCAGCTTTCCCGACGGCGTGGCGGCGATCCCGGCGGCGGCGCTGTCCCTCCCCGACGCCGAGCAGCTGGAGCGGATCGTCAAGCGCGGCAAGCCCGTGCGGCTGAAGCTGGTGTTGACGCCGCGCCAGACGGGCATGCGCGAATCGGGCAACGTCATCGCCGAGGTGCCGGGGCGCGATCGGTCGGCGGGCATCGTCCTGATCGGCGGGCACCTCGACAGCTGGGATCTGGGCACCGGCGCGATCGACGACGCGGCCGGGGTCGCGATCACGACCGCGGCGGCGAAGCGGATCATGGACGCCGGACGCCCGCGCCGAACGATCCGCGTCGTCTGGTTCGGCGCGGAGGAGGTCGGCGTGTTCGGCGGCAACGCCTATTTCGACGCGCACAAGGGCGATCCGCACGTCGCCGCCGCCGAATCGGACTTCGGCGCCGATCGCATCTGGAAATTCGACACCAATCTGGCACCGGGGGCCGGCGCGGTGGCGGATCAGCTCGCCCGCGCGCTGGCGCCGCTCGGCATCGCGCGCGGCACGGGGGTCGCGGGCGACGGCGCCGATGTCGGCCCGGTGATGCGCGCTGGCGCCGCCGCGATCGACCTCAGCCAGTCGGGTACGCGCTATTTCGACCTGCACCACACCCCCGACGACACGCTGGACAAGGTCGATCCCGAGCAGTTGCGGCAGAACGTCGCGGCGTGGACCGCGATGCTGGCGATCGTCGCCGACGCGCCCGAGACGATCGGGCCGGTGACCCCAAGACGCTAACCCGTTCCATGTCGAACCTGCCGCTTGGCGCGACGATCGACCGCATCGTCGCGCAATTTACATTGACCCACGTTTTCAGTAGGGTATTGAGCACGGCTTCGAGGGCGACAATGGGGTCGGCCGCGAGATCAATGATGCTTGGGAGCATTCACATGAAGAAGATCGCTCTGATCGCCGCCGCCAGCCTTCTGTCGCTGAGCGCCTGCAACAGCCAGTCGCCCGAGGCCGCCGCTGTCGAGAACAACGCCGACATGATGGCCGACAACATGGAAATGCAGGCCGACAACCTCGAGGACATGGCCGACAACACGTCGAACGCGATGGCCGACGCCGGCCTCGAGAACGCCGCCGATAACCTTGAGGACGCCGCCGACAACACGCGCGACGCCGCCGAGGATGTCGCCGACAACATGCAGTAAGACCGCCTTGGACCCACGGGTCCGAAGCGCTGCTGATCGCAGGAAAGGGCGTCCCGACGGGGCGCCCTTTTTTCGTTTGGGCCGCGACCGGGCGATTGGCGACGGACTCGATCCGCCCTAGTCTCCAGGGGGTCACGCACCGGAGTTCTCGCCCATGACGCTCAAGCTCGCCTTTCTCGCCACGGTCGCCTTGACGGTAAGCGCCGCCGCGCAACAGGTGGCGCCGGCGGGCGGCGACATCCCGGCCAAGTTCACGCCGCCGACGACCGCCAACGACTTCGTCAAGCGCGTCGCGATGGTGCCGATGCGCGACGGGACCAAGCTCTACACGGTCATCGTCCATCCCAAGGGCGTGACGAACGCGCCGATCGTACTGACGCGCACGCCGTACAACGCCGCGTCGCGCGCGACCCGGATGACCAGCCCGCGCGGTATGTCGACGTTGCCGCTGGCCGACGAGATGTTCGTCGAGGCGGGGTACATCCGCGTCTATCAGGACATTCGCGGCAAATACGGCTCGGAGGGCGATTACGTCGTCACGCGGCCGGTGATCGGCCCGCTCAACCCGACTAAGGTCGACCACGTCACCGACGCGTACGACACGATCGACTGGCTGGTGAACAAGGCCAATCTGCCCGAGGGCAACGGCCGCGTCGGGATGATCGGGTCGTCCTACGAGGGATTCACCGTCGCGATGGCGCTGCTGAACCCACATCCCGCGCTGAAGGTCGCGGCACCCGAGAGCCCGATGATCGACGGCTGGATGGGCGACGACTGGTTCCACTATGGCGCGTTCCGCCTCGCCAACATCGCCTGGCTGGGCTCGCAGACCGGCTACAAGGGCGCGGGCGAGGCGCCGCCGACCGGCGGCTACGACGACTACGACAATTTCCGCAATGTCGGCTCGGCCGGCGACTGGGCCAAGGCGTCGGGCTACGACCAGTTGCCCTATTGGCAACGCATGGTGGCCCACCCCGCCTATGACGGCTTCTGGTCCGGCCAGGCGCTCGACAAGCTGCTCGCCGCCAACCCGTCCAACGTGCCCACGCTGTGGGAGCAGGGACTGTGGGACCAGGAGGACATGTACGGCGCGATCATCGCCTGGGAGGCGCTGAAGGCCAAGGGTAAGATGGGCAACAACCATCTCGTGATGGGGCCGTGGCGGCATAGCCAGATCAACCGCGAGGGCCGCTCGCTCGGCCCGTTCCAATGGAACGGCGACACCGCCCAGCAATTTCGCGAGGAGATGGTGCTGCCCTTCTTCAACCAGCATCTGAAAGACGGCCCGGCGATTACGTTGCCAGCGGCGACGATCTACAACACCGGCGACAATCGCTGGGAGCGGTTCGCCGATTGGCCGCTGGCTTGCGAGACGGGCTGCGCCGCGCCGATGACGCCGATCTACCTCCGGGCGGGCGGCGCGCTTGGTTTTACGAAGGCGGGCGCGGGTGGCGACAGCTATGTGTCCGACCCAGCCAAGCCGGTGCCGCACCTGCCGCGGCCGGTGAACTTCGGCGACGGCCGCTGGGGTGACTGGCTGGTCAGCGACCAACGCCATGCCGACGGCCGGCCCGACGTGATGACCTACCAGACCGAGGTGCTGACCGCCCCGGTGCGCGTGTCGGGCGCGCCGATCGCCGACATCTTCGCCAGGACGACGGGTACGGACGGCGATTTCGTCGTCAAGGTGATCGACGTCTATCCCGAGGAGGTCGCCAGCGACCGCAAGATGGGCGGGTATCAACTGCCGATCAGCCTGGACATCTTCCGCGGTCGCTACCGCGACAGCTTCGAGCGGCCGAGCGCGGTGCCGGCGGGCAGGACGCAGCGTTACCGCTTCCGCCTGCCGACGGTGAACCACGTGTTCAAGCCGGGGCACCGCATCATGGTGCAGGTCCAGTCGAGCCTGTTCCCGCTCTACGACCGCAACCCGCAGCGCTACGTCCCCAACATCTTTCTGGCGAAGAAGGAGGATTACCAGAAGGCGACGGTGACGATCGAGCGCGGTGGCGATGCGGCGAGCGCGGTGTGGCTGCCGGTTGTCGCGGCGGAGCAGCGTACGGCGGCGCTGGCGGGGTTGTCCGGCCAATAGGTGTGATGGTCGGGGAGACAGGATTCTAACCCAGAATACCGGCCGCCCAGACCAACGGATTCCCGCTGTTCTTGCAGGATCGCGGCGCCCTTGTGAATCGGCTGTGTGTATCTGTCCAGTGCTATCCTGAAAGAGCTCCCGAACAGCGATGACGGCATCGTCAGCACCGCCGTGATCGGGGGAATCTTGACCGCTGCGCCGCGCGACCTAGGCTGCCGGCATGTCCTTTGACACCCCGCCCGCGAACGCCATCGCTCAATTGCACGCGACCCTGGTGCGCCGCGACACGCCCGAGGCGGTGGCAGAGCTGATCGGCCGCGTCCTCCCGCCCCCGCTCGCCCGGCGTCTGGAGGCCCCGATCAGCGCACGCGTGGCCGCTTCCGTCAGACGCCTGTTTGGGTGGACGTCGATGCCGACCGTGTTCAAGGCGCCGGTGCCGCCGACCAGCAGATTCAATAAAGCGCGCGAGCTGGCGCTGCTGTTTCTGCAGGCTCGCTTGCCTGAAGGCGATGACCCGGACGAGGTGGAACGGCTGCTCGCCGACCTGAACGCGCTGATCGGCAAGCGCCCTGGAGCAGCAGGCTTCAAGGATGACCGGCTGGACCGATCGCAGCGCGGCGCCCGCGGGTTGGTCCTGTCGCGGCGGCGCTATGACAAGCTGTTCCGACTGACCGGCCGCCTCGAAGCCAAGCTGGCGAAGTTGCGGGTCGAGGAAGCAAAACACCGGTTGCTGTTCGTCGCCAAGGCGGGACTCGCGCCGGAGCTGACCATCGAGCAACTGGGCGGCAGCGTGCCGACGACGGCGTTCGTCGCCTATTACGCCGCGCGCATGAAGCTGCGCAGCGAGTTCACGATCGCCGGCCAGCAGAAGCCGTTCGACGACATGGCCGCCGCGCTGCTCCGACTCTGCGAGGAGGATCCCGACGCCAGCTGGTACGCCGTCGCGCATGTGTTTCCCCGCGCCGATGTGCTGGCGCGGCTGACCGAAGAACAGAAGGGTCAGTTGCTTGGGCGCTGGTTCGGCATCCTGAGCGAGCTCGCCGATCGGCTGGAGGATGCCTGGCGGCGCACCGACATCGACCTTTCGACCATGATTGTCCGGCGCGGCAACGACTCCTCGACCTGGAACCTGTTCGCCGGTGCCTGGAACCGGGCGCGCGATCACTGGATCGCGCTGGTCGAGGCGCTCGGCATCGATGCACTGCTCGACGAGATGCTGCCCGGTAAGGTGATGCGGCTTATGGCCGCCGACGTCGCTGCATGGCACCGCCAGGAAGGCAGCGATGTGCATCCCGACACCCTCATCTGGGCCCAACTGCCCAAACCATGGGAGGTGCTGCGGCTGGAAGCGCCGTGCAATCGCGCGACGGTCGAAGCGGTATGCGGACGCGTCGGCGTTGACCCGGTTAAGAGCGGCTGGTCGGCGGCAAGGCCGCGCACTGCTGTTCAGGCGTTCCGGCCGACGCCTGAGCTCGTGCATGGGGTCAACGTCGGCAACCCATATATGGCCAGCTACCTGAAGCGACTGGGCGCATTCAGCGGCCGACCGCTTCGCGAGGATATGCTGCGCGACCTGGAGCAGGGTTGACCTCAGCCGCAGCGGTGCGCGACATGGCCGGGCCACCCGGTAGCTCAGTGGCAGAGCGGTCGGCTCGTGGACCGACTGGACGCTGGTTCGAGCCCAGCCCGGGTGGCACCTCCCTCGCGCTTGAACATCGCGCTCCTGTCGGGCACGCTGGTGCTGCCGCCCGATAGCTCAGTGGTAGAGCGGTCGGCTCTGCACCCGACTGGACGCTGGTTCGAGCCCGGCTCGGGCGGCACCTTGGCCCCAAGGCTTTGCGGCAACGCGTGAGTGTCCTGCCAAGCGAGGCCTTCATCGACTTGACGATGGCGATGTTTCCGATGATGCTCGTCCGATGATCGCCGCCGGCACCATCTGCTTGATCGAGCGCGCCGCCCGCTACGCGGGGGCGAACGCTTTCGCGTGCCCGTTCAATCACCATCCTTCTCGCCTGTGGGCTGCGCCTTAGCCAGGATCTCTCTTTCCTGACGATCGCAACAGCCCTTCCGAGCCCCTCGGAAGGGCTTTTTCATACCGGACGCACACCGCCATGCTCCTGACGCTCAGCACCACCCACACGCCCGCAACCGACCTGGGCTTCCTGCTGATGAAGCACCCGGACAACGTCCACACCGCCGACCTCGCTTTCGGGGAAGCGACGCTGTTCTATCCCGAGGCGGGCGAGGCACGATGCACGGCGGCGCTGATGGTCGAGGTCGACCCGATCGAGCTGGTGCGCGGCCGCGGCGGAGCGCCCGGCATCGAGGACCAGTACGTCAATGACCGGCCCTATGCTGCCTCGTCTCTGATGGCAGTCGCGATCGGACGGTCGCTTGGCACCGCGATGAGCGGCCGCTCCAAGCATCGCCAGGAACTCGCCGACCTACCGCTCCCGTTCGAGGTTACGGTTACGCCGGTGCGCGGCAGCCCCGATCTCGTCGAGCGGCTGTTCGCACCGCTGGGCTACACGGTTGTGGCTGAACAAGTCGCCTTGGATCCCACGCATCCCGAATGGGGTGCCAGCCCTTACGTGTCGCTTCGGCTCGCCGGCAACGTGCGGCTGGCTGAGCTGCTCACCCACTTGACGGTGCTCATCCCGGTCCTCGACGGTGCCAAGCACTATTACATCGGCGACGACGAGGTGCAGAAGCTGCTCCGCCGCGGCGATGGCTGGCTGGAGGCGCATCCCGAGCGGGAGCTGATCGTCCGTCGCTACCTGCGCTTCGGTTCGCTGGTTCACGCCGCCCATGCCAGCTTCGACGAGCAGGTCGTGCCCGAGTCGGCCGAGGATATCGCCTCGCGCGATGCGACCGAGGAGGCCGTGGAGAAGCCCATCCGCCTTAACGATCAGCGCATGACCCGCGTCGTCGAGACGCTTCAGGGGCTCGGGGCCGCGACGGTGCTCGACTTGGGCTGTGGCGAGGGACGGCTGGTGCGTGAACTGCTGCGCCATGGCCAGTTTCGTCGCATCGTCGGCGTGGAGGTCGCTCCGCGCGTACTGGCGGGCGCTGCCGACCGGCTGCGGCTGGAAGAGATGCCCGATCTCAAGCGCAAGCGCGTCGAGCTGCTCCAGGGCTCGCTCGTTTATCGGGACGACCGGCTGCAGGGCTTCGACGCGGCCGCGGTGGTGGAGGTGATCGAGCACATGGACCCGGAGCGGCTGCCCGCGTTTGAGGCAGCGGTATTCGGTCACGCGCGGCCTGGCGCGGTGATCGTGACGACGCCCAACCGCGATTACAACGCGATGTTCGAGACGCTGCCGGCGGGCACGATGCGGCACCCGGACCATCGCTTCGAATGGAGCCGGGCCGAGTTCCGCCATTGGGCGGAGAGCGTCGCCGCCCCCCACGGCTACGAACTGCGTATCGAGGGGATCGGCGCGGAAGACGCCGACCACGGGTGCCCGACCCAGATGGGAGTGTTCACGCGATGAACATCGAGATTCCCGAGTTCGCGCTCGTCCTGCTCGTCGGTGCGTCAGGTACCGGCAAGTCAAGCTTCGCGGCCAGGCACTTCCTGCCCACCGAGATCGTCTCTTCCGACCGGATGCGCGGCTGGGTGGCCGACGACGAGACCGACCAAGCGGCGACCGGCGATGCGTTCGACCTGCTCCACTTCGTGGTCGAGAAGCGTCTGAAGGGGCGCCGGCTGACCGTGGTCGACGCGACCAACGTGCAGCCTGAATCACGCAAGTCGCTGATCGCACTGGCGCGCAAGTGGCACGCACTCGCCGTCGCGGTCGTGTTCGATCTGCCAGAGGCAGTCGCGATCGCCCGCAACGCCGCCCGGCCGGACAGGCAGTTCGGCGCCGGCCCGGTCCGGCGGCAGATGCAGACGCTCAAGCGCTCGCTCCGCGGGCTGGAGCGTGAGGGGCTGCGCTACGTCCACAAGCTGACCTCGGTCGAGGCGGTCGACGCTGTGACGATCACGCGCGCCAAGCTGTGGGTCGACAAGCGTGGGGAGACTGGGCCGTTCGACATTATCGGCGACGTGCATGGCTGCGCCGACGAGCTGGAGGTGCTGCTGGCCGACCTTGGCTACGAGGTTGCCTGGTCGGGCAAGGACGTCGCCGTCACGCCCCCGCCGGGCCGGCGCGCGATCTTCCTCGGCGACTTCGTCGACCGGGGGCCGCGCTCGCCCGATGTGCTGCGGATTGCGAAGTCGATGGTCGAGGCGGGCACCGCGCTCGCCGTCGTCGGCAACCACGATGACAAGCTCAAGCGCCATCTGTCCGGCAAGCAGGTCAAGGTCGCGCATGGCCTCGCCGAGACGATCGCCCAGCTGGCCGAGGAGCCGCCCGAGTTTCTGGGGCAGATGCGGGCATGGCTGGACACACTCGTCAGCCACTACGTCCTCGACGGCGGCAAGCTCGTCGTCGCGCACGCCGGGCTCAAGGAGGAGATGCAGGGCCGTGCCTCGGGTGCGGTACGTTCCTTTGCCATGTACGGTGAGACCAGCGGCGAGATGGACGAGTTTGGCCTGCCGGTGCGCTACGACTGGGCCGCCGATTACAAGGGCATCGCCAAGGTCGTTTATGGCCACACTCCAGTGGTGGACGCGAACTGGGTCAACGGCACGCTGTGCATCGACACCGGCTGCGTGTTCGGCGGCAAGCTGACCGCGCTCCGCTACCCTGAGATGGATATGGTAGAGGTCGCCGCCCAAGCGACATACTACGAGCCGATCCGCCCGCTCGGGGGTCCTCCGGTTGCAACCGGCGAGGTGCAATCGGGTCAGTTGAACATCGCCGACGTACTTGGCCGCCAGGCGATCGAGACGCGTGACCTGGGCATCGTCGTGGTGCCCGAGGCGAACGCGGCAGCAGCGCTTGAGGTGGTGAGTCGACACGCCGTCGATCCGCGCTGGCTGATCCACCTTCCGCCCACGATGGCGCCAGCGGAGACCAGCGCGATGGACGGCTGGCTTGAGCGGCCGGAGGAGGCGTTCGCCTATTATGCGACCAAGGGTGTCACGTCGGTAGTGATCGAGGAGAAGCACATGGGATCGCGCGCGCTGGTGATGCTCGCGCGCACGCAGGCCGTGGCTGAGCGCCGTTTCGGCATCGCCGATGGCAGCCGCGGCGTCGTAACAACGCGCACGGGACGCCGCTTCTTCACCGACCCGGAGATCGAGGCGGCGGTGCTCCACCGGCTCGACGCTGCGATGGCGTCGAGTGGGCTGTGGGACGAGCTCGCCAGCGACTGGGTGCTGTGGGACAGCGAAATCCTGCCGTGGAACCTCAAGGCCGGGGCACTGGTCAGCCGCCAATACGCGCCGGTTGGTGCCGCCGCGGTGGCCGCGACGAATGCCGCGACCGAAGTGCTGGCGCTGGCGGAAGCGCGTGGGGTCGCCATTGGTGATCTACTGGCAACGACCCGCGCACGGGCCGACGACGCGACCCGCTACCGGGCGGCGTATAATCGGTATGTCGGCCCAGCAGCGGGAATCGACGACGTTCGCTTTGCACCTTTCCATCTGCTCGCGTCCGAAGGCTCGGTTCATTCCGACCGAGATCACCTGTGGCACATGGCGCACGCGCACCGGCTTGCCGCTGCCGATCCGACTCTAGTGCTCGCCACCGGGCATCGGCGCATCGACCTGACCGACACGGCGCAGGTCGCGGACGCGATCGCGTGGTGGGAGGCGCTGACAGGCGCCGGCGGTGAAGGAATGGTGGTCAAACCACTCGCTTATCTGGCGCGCGGCAAGCGCGGCCTGCTCCAACCGGCTATCAAGTGCCGGGGACGGGAATACCTGCGCATCATCTACGGGCCAGACTACGATCGACCGGAGAACCTGGAGCGGCTGAAGAAGCGCGGGCTCGGGCTGAAGCGGCAGATGGCGATCCGCGAAACCGCGCTTGGGCTAGAGGCACTGCACCGCTTCATCGATCATGCGCCGCTGACCCGCGTGCACCAGTGTGTTGTGGGTGTGCTGGCGATGGAGAGCGAACCGGTCGATCCGCGGTTGTGACGAATCAGATGCGCGCGAACCAGTGTCCTGGCGCAAGCTCTGCGTACCGGCGACGCTGCTCGGCTGTTGCTCCTAACGTTACGATCATGAGTGAGAAGGGCGTGTGCTGTGACTTGCCTTGGGGGCTCAAGAACTTCACCCGGCCTTGTAGAAGAAAGATGTCAGCTTCTGCGATCAATGTCTCGTGAAAGAAAGCTGAGTCGGTTCGGACCGGAACGAGGCAGACCACTGACGTGACATTTCCAGCGCGCCATTGCTCGTGGGCGCGTCGTAACCACGCTAGCATGCTGGAAAAGGGCGGATTGACGTAGGCCAGTTCACCTGACCAGTCTTCAGCGAGTCCATCGCCGCCCTCGCTCAACAAGACTCGGCGGCCTGCTATGACAGGGCTACGCAGGTCAGCGCATGGGTCGAGATCGACGGCGCCGAAGGCTGCGTAGATGCCGTTCATGAAGTCAGGCGGCGTGAAGCGACTGTCTCGATCGGCCTTGTCTCCCTGTCCCCAGTACGATCGCTCGGGCGCTTGCCGGCGGGCGTTTGGTGCGAGGACCGCAAGCACTTTCACTAGGCTCGCAACCGATCCGCCGCCGCGCTCCAGGCTGGCGACGGTAGTCCTCGACAGGCCGGCCTTCGCCGCCACCTGCTCCAGCGACCACGCGCGCTTGCTTCGACAATCCCGCAGCTGTTCGGACAGCGAGGCACCACGACCAACGCCCGTTGCCCGAAAATTCAATGCCGTCATCGCCGCGACCAACGTAGCCAATGAGCCAACGCCTCCCTCCAACCTCTTGACGGTCTGGGCATCCACTCCAATGCGGTCAGCCAAAGTCCGTTGCGACAAACCCAATGCTCGGCGGGCGTCGCGCAATCCGTCGATTAGTATCTGATCCCTCCTCGGTTCACATCCTGACCTACCGTTCCGTGGTGTTGCCACAATGGACCAGCGCTGCAACAACGATCTGCGGTGCCTATTGGTGGAGGCTGTGTGAGAACGGCTGGGCGGGGTGTTTTGGTGGAGCAAGCGGGGCGCGGCGGCTCAGCCCTGCATCGTTGCGAAGAGCTTGGGCACGCCCACGAGGGCGATGGCACGTTTGAAGTTGTAGGCGAGGATGTGGAGGCTTGCCTCGGTTGCCACATTCCCGAGCCTTCGCGTCTTGAAGTGGCTTCGTCCCATCCAGTCCTTGAGGGTGCCAAAGACGTGTTCGACCGTGCGGCGTCGGACCCGCATGGCATCGGGCCAGCGGTCGAGACGGGCCTGCATGGCATCGATCACCTCCTCGTGCTCCCATCGCTTGGTGCGGCGTTCGATGCCCGCGGTGCAGTTCGCCTTGACCGTGCAGCGGGAGCGGCAGGCGGGCGTCGCATAGCCGTGCAGCGTCATGCCGTGCTCGAGGCTGGAGAAGCGCCTGGTCAGCGTCTCGCCGGCTGGGCAGCGATAGGTGTCGCTCTGGGAATGGTAGACGAAGTCCTGTTTGCCGAAGCGCCCGCCTGCCTTGGCACCGGAGGTAAGCGGCTTGGGACACACGGCCGCGATGCCGGCGTCGGCGCAGGCGAGCACCTCCGGCCCTGAGAAGTAGCCGCGGTCGGCAAGCACGGTGAGCGTTTCGATGCCCGTCGCCTTGCGGGCCTGCTCTCCCATGCTCGCCAGCGACGTGCGGTCGTGGCTCAAGTTGATCACCTCATGCGCCACGACGATGTGACTGTTGGCGTCAACGGCCGCCTGAAGGTTGTAGCCGACCAGCCCTGTGCCGGTGCCCGCCGACGCCATCGCACGCGCATCCGGGTCGGTCAGCGAGATCTGCCGGTCGGGCGTGGCCGCGACCGCCTGCTCCATGGCTTCAAGTTCGCGCATCTGCCGGCGCAAGGCGTCGAGCCGCGTCGTCAACCGGGCCGTGCGCAGCTCGGCCGCTTCGCCCTCCTGCCGGTCGGCGGTGTCGAGCATGTCAAGGTAGCGCTGGATGCTGGCGTCCACCTGCTCCATCCGGCGCCGGATCGTCACGGCTGTGAAGTTGCGGTCGCGCGCGTTCACCGCCCGCAAGCGACTGCCGTCCACCGCTACCGTGCCGCCGGCGATGAGACCGAGCTGCCGGCAGACCAGCACGAAACGGCGGCACGCGGCCTGGATGCCGACACCATAGTCGCGGCGGAAGTCGGCAACCGTCTTGAAGTCCGGCGCCAGCTTGCCGGTCAGCCACATCAGCTCGACGTTGCGACCCGCCTCGCGTTCCAGCCGCCGGCTCGATTGCACCTGGTTGAGATAGCCGTAGACATAGAGCTTGAGCAGCGTCGCCGGATGGTAGCCCGGTCGCCCTGTCGCCGCCGCGCCCTCGAAGCCAAGCGTCGCCAGGTCCAGCTCGTCGATAAACGCATCAACCACGCGCACCGGGCTGTCTTCGCCCACATAGTCGTCGATGCAGTCCGGCAGCAGCAACCTTTGTCGGCGGTCGCAACCCTCGATGAAACGCCCCATCCCAGCACCTCCATCAGCGCGCATTGTCTACCACATCAGCGCGTTTCCACACAGCCTCGGTGGAAAGCGGCCTGTCCGGTTTCGGGTGTGCCAATGACGCAACCGACCATTCGTTCAGACCCCTTCAGTTAGCACCTTAGCTTGCTAACAACCGAAATTCAGACGGGGCGGCCGGGCGGAGCCGGTTCTGGCCGCTTCCATGCAAGGTCGGAACACGTGACTTGGGCGGGGGTGCAGGACGGTACCGATCAACCCCGTTGGGCGCTGTCAGAGCTGCGGCGGAGGCGCTCCTGGCTCCTGCAGCCCGTAGACTCGGCAGAGGCGATAGGCGCGTAGCGCGGTCGGACGGTCCTCGTCCCACAGCCGGCAGAACGACCGGACGCAGTTGGCGTGAGGGACCCTGGCATTTTCGGCGAGCTTCAGCACGGCTTCGTCCGTGGCATCGCCGGTGCCGTTCGCCACGTTCAGCAGGGCCGGCCCGATGAGGGCGATCATCCGGGCACGCTCGCGGTGTAAGTCCTCCCTGACGTTGAGCCCGAAGAGGTCGATGATCACCCTACCGCGCCTGCCCCTGCGGCCCTCGGTCGATCGCGGGCGTGCGGTGGTGGCGACGAAGCTGAGCAGATCCTCGGGATCGTCGTCGGCATCGCCGATCGGGTGGCACAGCAGCGCGAGTTCCGGCGCGAGCTCGGCTGCGGTCTGATGGGCGCGGGCCCGGTCACCCTCGACAGGGAAGAAGTCGTGCTTGAAAATCGAGTTGCAGATCTTGCAGGCTGCGGCGTAGTTGGACAGCTCGTAGGCGAGCCAGTGGTAGCCGCTGCCGGCGGCTCCGGTCGGGAAGGCATAGGCGAGCTCGGGGTGACGCTTCGGATCCGGCCAGACGAAGACCGCGGACTTCGGCCTGAAGTGTTCCAGATCGTATTCGATCCGGCCGTACTCGACGCTCTCCAGCTGCCGCTCGCAGAATGCGCACTTGTTGCGCTGGATGTCGATGAAGACGGGCTTCACCGCGCTCCAGGTCGAGCTCGGCTCGTCGTATGATCCCGCGCGGCGGATCCGCTCGGCCCTGGTAGACGCGTTCGCGCGCCACCGGGCATCAATCGCGTCCACTGCGGCCTCGATCTCGGCGGCGGTCACGCCGTACCGGATCACGGCTGTGGCTCCTCCCCCCCGGATCTTGGCGGGGCGGTCAGCCTCTCTAGGTAGTCGAGAGCCGCCGAGGAGTCGCCGCCGGCCACCCTCTCGAAGAGTTCGGCCGCGCGCTCCTGGAACGCCTCCGGGCGGGTTGTGCTCAGGCCGAAGTAGGAAGACAGCAGCAGCTGCTCCATGCTCCTGCCGAAGACGAACTCGTCCAGTTGTCCGACGGTCACCGTGCCGTCCTCGGCGCGCTGGGTCACGAACACGTTCTCGCGCTTGACGGTGCTCGCCACTAGCGGGCTGTGCGAGGATAGGATGAACTGGATGCGGGGGAAGGCGGATCCGAGGACGGGCACGATCTCGCGCTGCCATGCCGGGTGTAGGTGGAGGTCGATCTCGTCGACGAGCACGATGCCGGCTATCTGATCCAGCCGCATCCCGGCGGGCGCGACGTCGGCGAGATGGCCGATCAGGTCCCCGACCCAGCCGATGAAGGCCTTGTAGCCGTCGGACAGCGAGCTGAACGGCGTCGGCACGCCATCGAAGTCGAACAGAAACTGCCGCTCGTCACGGTCGAACTCGCCCCTGAACTGGACGTTTGAGGGCAGCACCGAGCCGAGCAGCCTGACCGATGCGTCGAACAGCTCGGCTCGCTCGTCGCGAAGCAGCAGCAGCCAGTTCTCTAGCGGCCTGAGCGCCAGATGGTCCTCGAACAGGCCGGCGACTCGTTGGTAGCGCAGGCCGCGCGAGCGGCGCGCGCTGCTCTCGCTATATCCACCCGTTTCGACGCGCCTCGTCGCACCATAGCCCGCCACGAAGAACGAAGGCGAGTAGTCGTCGTCGAGGAGGTGGGTCAACGGCGCCGCGGGATCGCCCTCCTGCATCAGCCGATCGAGGCTGCTGCGTCCGCCCTTCGCCTCCAGGCGTGCGGTCAGCTCCGTCGTTCCCTGGCGATCGCGGCCGCCCGCCTCGACTGGAACGCCGAGCACCTTCAGGATGGCCTCCGCGACAGGCCGCTCCCCGCGCGCGGGCCGGCGAACCAGCCGGTAAGGGACGAAGCCGGATTCGAGCAGCGCTGGCGCAAGCATCGCGATGGCGACGGCGCGCAGGACCGACGACTTGCCGCCACCATTGTCCCCGAGCACCAGGTTTATGTTGGGTACCTTGGACACCGGAAGCCGCGATCGCCCGGGATGCTGCAGGTCGAGCACGGCCCGTCCGAAGCATTTGAAATCGGTGATCGTCAGTCGCTTGGCGTACACCGTTGTCCCCCCGTCGTGGGCCGACGTTAGCAGGGCCGCGACACCCTTGGAACCGGCCTCGCGCTGGCCGCGTGCCGGGAAGGATCCGTCGGCATGTCTTGACCGGTGCGCACGGCTGCCGCATCCTCGCCACCGTTCTGTTCCAACGGATCAGGGAGACGATAGGGCGGGATTTCGCGGGTGCAGGCTTGAAGGACCAGTGGGAAATCGTGGTCGACGGCGGCACCGGCGGAGCGGCGGTCCGACCGCGCGAGGAGCGGCGGCGGATCGGGGCGTTCTACACGCCGGCGCCGCTGAGTGCGATGCTGGCCGACTGGGCGATCCGATCTCCGACCGACACCGTGCTCGAGCCCAGCTTCGGTGGCTGCGGCTTCCTCGCGGCGGCCCGCGACAGGCTCTCGCATCTGGGGGCGGTCGCGCCCCGGGACCTGATCTACGGCTGCGACGTCGATCCCGTGGCCTTCCGCCACCTGTCCGATGATCTCCCTGGATGGGAAGCGGGCGCGAGACTCGTCCTCCGCGATTTTCTGGAGTGCGAGCGGGTGGACGGCTGGCCCGCCGCGTTCACCGCGGTGCTGGCCAACCCCCCGTATATCCGTCACCAGAAACTGGGTTCCGAGGCTCGCGAGAGGCTGGCCGGGTGGGTTGGCGGCGTTCCCGGCGTCAAGGGCCGTGCAGGCCTCTGGGCCTACTTCATCTCCCATGCGGTCGCGCTGCTGGAAACGGGCGGCAGGATGGCGTGGGTTCTGCCCGGAGCGATGATGCAGGCCGACTACGCCCGGCCGATCCGCGACTTCTTCGCACGACGCTTCGAGCGCTGCGCGGCGTTCGTGGTCCACGAGCGCCTGTTCCTAGAGGAGGGCACCGACGAGGAGACTGTGATCGTGCTGGCGGACGGTCTTCGCACGAATGACCGGGAGGGTGGCCGGCTCGACGTCGACGACGCGACCACGTTGGAGGAGTTGCGGGCGCTGATATCCCGTTGGGACGCCGGAGAGTGGGAGCGCGAGGGGCGGGAACTGGCACCGGCGCTGATCGGCTGGCCCCCGGGCGCGCGGGCGCTGTCCGATGAGCTCGATGGCCGTGCCGCGTCCCTCGGCGACATGGCTGCTGTCTCGATCGGGCTCGTCACGGGCGCCAACGACTTCTTCGTCCTGTCGTCCGCGCAGGCCGTGGCGGCCGGCCTGGCGGGGGGTGATCTGGCGCCGGTGCTCCCGAAGTTCAGGGCGGCGCCGGGAGTGCGCTTCACTGCGTCGGACCACGAGGCCTATCTCGCCGGAGGCGCGAAGGCGCTGCTCGTCAGTTCCCGTGGGCGCGCCGACAACCCGCGACTCGCGGCCTACCTGGCGACGTTCGATGAGGAGCGCCTGGGCACGATAAGCACGTTCCGCAAGCGAGCGTCCTGGTCGGAGCCGTGCGACGGCAGGATCCCGACCGCCTTCCTGCCGGTCATGCACCACGCCGGTCCTCGCCTGGTGCTGAACGATCTGGGTTGCGCCAGCACCAACACCGTGCACCGCGTGATGTTCGGCGCGGATGTGACGGAGGTGCGCCGCAGGCTCGCCTGCGTCAGCATGCTGACGACCTTCTCCCAGCTTTCCGGGGAGATCGTCGGCCGCCGCTACGGCTCGGGCGTGCTGAAGCACGAGCCCCGCGACGCGGAGCGCATCCGCCTGCTCATGCCCGACCTCTCGGACGACGTTGTGCTCGCGGCGTTCGAGTCCGTCGACGCCGCGTTGCGCGAAGGCGAGCAGGCGCGTGCGACCCGGATCGCAGACGAGATCGTCATCGGCGCCGTCGCCCCCGGAGCGCTGGCTTCGATCCCCCTGCTCGCCAGCGCGTTGGAGGGTGTCAGGATGCGCCGCAGGCCGGACCGCCGGCGCGCCAGGTGAGTTCAGGTGGGGGGCCACCGGTCCGCCCACATATCCGCAAGCGCGGTCGAGGCGCTCCTCCCCAGCGACGCCTGCAGCATCGCCAAATAGGAGCCGTAGCACAGCCGCTGCAGCGTCTGGACGGCCGAGCACCAGCCGCCGTCGTCCCGCAGGTTGCGTTTCCAGATCTCGCAGAAGAAGTTGGCGGCCACCACCTCGCAGAACAGGCCCACCTCCATCGGCGGGTGGCACCAGCGGGGTCCCTTCAGCGGATGGTCGAGGTGGCGTGCGCCGTGATTGTGCCCGCCATACTGGAGATGGAACAGCGGACCGTCCTGAACTCCCACGGGACCTGAGTTCGCCAGATCGAGGTGCCACCGGGCTACGGGCTCGCCAGCGAGGTCGTGGACCTCCAGCGCCATGTCGAGGCGAGCGAACGGCGGGGCCATCTCGCTTGGCGCGGCTGCCTCAATGCTGTCGACAACGATGGATGGCGTCACCTCGACGCCGTTCTTGTCCAGCGTGCGGGTGAACGTGAGCGGTCGCCCCCGGTCGATGGCGAGGCGCCAGGCATGGCTGTCGCGGCCGCGCCTGATCCTGCCCGCCTCCCCCTCGAGCACGCCCTGTCCCTCCGGGGTCAGAATGCCCGCGGCGCCGAGGCGGTCGGCGATACGCCGCAGGGCCGTCCCGACCTCCTCTGCGCTCACCACCGGACGCCGTCCGTCCTCTGCCGCCTCACGTTCGGTCCGCGCCCTTGATCACGTCGATCAGGTCCGCGTCGCTCTCGTCGATCTGGAGGTCGGCATGGCCGTAGCTGTCCTTCTGTACGCAATCCCAGCAGATCCGCCGTCGGACCGCGTAGCGCGGCAGCCTTGGCTCGAACGCGGCGACCGTGTGGCGCATCTCGACCGGCCTGCGGCAGCTGCCGCAGGCCAGGGCGACGAGCTCGTCCGGGGAATGATTCCACGGTGACAGGGCCGGGGCAAGGGTCACCGCCGTCCGCTTCTGCAGCCTGGCGACCCGCTCCGATGCCGGCAACGACGTCGGCCGAGCGCCATAGGCCTCCTCAGCCCACGCCTCGAGCCGATGCGACCACCAGCGCCGCCACCCGCCCGAAAGTAGACCCTCGTAGGCGAGCCGCGCCTCCTTCAGTTCGGGGGCGAGCGCCTCCATGCAGGACGGGGCGACGCCGAGTATCGCCGCGGCGTCCGCATCGTCGCCGAGCAGGCCGGGTTGCAGGATCACCGTGCGCAGGAGAGTGCGGACCACGATGTGGGGGGCCGCCGCGGTCTCGATCGGGTGCATCAGCTCCTGCGACAGCACCGTGTCGGCCTCGTCCGGATCGATGGCGAGTATCGTTCCGGGGTCGAACTGGCCGGGGGGGGCTCGAAGGGCCTGGTACGCGTCACCCAGGGCGACGAGCTCCCTCCTGACCTCCGGCCGCGCCGTCTCGATCCGCTCCTTGCTGTACACCCTGTCGAACAGGTCGTGGGCCGTGCGGTCCGGGGCGAAGACCTGCCTGATCTTCATCTCCGCCGATACGAGCACGATGCCGAAGTCCCGGGACGGCTCGCTTATAGACGCGTCGCGCAAGTGCTGTGCAAGCGCGCTGCCCTTGTAGGCGTCCGCCGGGTCGATGCCGTCGAACTCCTCGTCGAGCCTGTAGTCGAGTGCCACGACGAGCGGGGCCGCCGCGAGCACCTGGCCAGCGAGCCTCGTCAGCGTGTCAATCGGCAGGTAGCCGAATTCGAGCTCGCCGCGCGTGCTGATCATCGCGGCGAAGTTCTTGTCCTGGTCGTCGACGAACACGCCAGTCATCGTCATGGCGTCTTCTCCGAATCGATCCCATGGGCCAGCACACGGAACTCGAGGCGGCAGTTGTAGCCCTCTGACGGGGTGCCGACCCTCACGTCGCCGCCGTAGCTGCTCGCGATGTCCGACACGATCTTGAGGCCTAGGCCGGTGCCCGGGCCCGCCACCCCGTCCTCGTCGGAGCCGCCCGTCGTCGTGAAGAAGGCGTTGAAAATGCGGTCGTGGTTCTCCTCGGGGATGCCGATGCCGTTGTCCTCGAACGCGATCAGTACGTGGTCGCCGTTAAGTCTACCCTCAAGCCTGACCTCGCGTTGCGAGACCCGGGCCTTAACCATCGCCTTGATCGAGTTAGTGAGAAGGTTGAGCAGCACCGAGTCCAGCTCGCTCGCGTGCATGGGCGCCGTGCGGAGGCGTTCGGGCTGCACGTCGATGGTGAAGTTCACCTTCTGCCGGCGCATATAGGCGTGGAATTGCTTTGCGAAACGCTCGACAGCGCCGAGCACCGAGAGGTCGCGCAGTGCCCGCACTTCGGTGCTCGTCATCAGCCCAGCGATGTAGCCCCCGATGTCGAATAGGCGGTCCGCCGCCCGTGAGAGCTCGGCCTGCCTGTCGTCCAGCTCCGCGCGTGCGCTACCTTCGGGCAGTTCCTCTATCGAGTCCCTGATCAGCATGATGTTGGCCGCCATCGCGCCGCGAGCCCCTTTCACCTCGTGGCCGAACACGCTGATCGAGAGGCCTAGGGATGCTAGGATGCGGAGCATCTCCTCATATTCCAGAGAGGCGGCGCGTTCCGCGTCGACCCGCCGCTCGAACTCGATCGCCGCGGCCTCCGCCGCCGCGAGCTGGTCGTCGTCCGCCGCCGGCGGCGACGTTTGGGGAGATGGATCCTCCGTCGCGGGAGCCTGGGATCCCTCGGCGGCACCGGCCGGGCGGCCGCCGCGGATCTGCCTGATCAGTTCGGACGGGCGTGGCGCAGGGACGAAGTCCCGCTCGTTCGCCCGACGTTTACGCTTGCGCACCTCGCCGATGCGCGTGACCGCCCATTCGAACGCCCAGCGCACGAAGGTCCGCAGCTCGAGGAACGCCTCGTTCTCCAGGAGCCCTTCGCGGCTGCTGGTCTCCTCGAAGAGCGGGTTGACGTCCGCAGCGAGGCGGATCTCGCCGAAGAAGTTGCGGTTTGTCGCGGGAAGCAGGGTGCTGCGTCGTGCCGCGTCCGCGTCGAAGCCGAGCCAGTCGTCCTTCGGTTCGCCGTATGGCAGCACCCTGAAGCCGTTACGGTAGACGCGGACGCCGCCGAACTCGCGGCCCATGCGGGTTGCCACGTCCAAGCCGACGCCGGACAGGTACTCGCCCAGATAGATGAAATAGCGCGCATCGGCGCGGACGGGGCCGGTCAGGAGGAAGCGGGCGTCGCCCGTCGCCCTGTCGTCAATGCCAAGCTTCTCCGAGACGAGATGCACGCTCGGCACGCCCGCTTCGTCAATGGACGCGCTGATCCTTGCCACCGCCAGCGAGAGGAAGGACTTCTCGATGGAGAAGAGCTCTTGCTGCTGGCGCTGTGTCGTCCCGTTAATGTTGACCCGGAACCCGGGATCGGGCCCTGCGCCGTCGATCGCCTCGTCTGCGTCGGCCTCGGCGTCGCTGTCCGTGGCCGCACTCCCTGTCGTCGACTGCTCATCGCCCTCGTCTTCACCGGGTGCATGGACGCTTTCGGCGTCGGCGCCGTCCGACGACGTCGCGGCCGTGGGTCGAGACAGGTCGAACGGGGGCTGCAGCAGCACCACGGCGCGCCAGACGCGTTCGATCGAACCCTGCGGCCATGCGTCGCGCAAGTCGAGTATCTTGAGCCTTGTCCCATGGTCGCCTTCCGGATTGTCGAAGCGCTCGATCGCGCTGAAGACATCGTTCAGGTCGCGGCCGGCGGTGAACGCCGCGTCCCAGTCGAAGGTGACGCGGTAGCCGTGACGGCCACCGGCCGGCCGGGTCTCGACCAGCAGCTTTCGTCCCAGCCGCTGCACGGCGAAACGGCCGATGCCCTTTTTGCCCGCGCGAACGCGGCCGTAGCGGGTCGACAGCGGCTCCTCCGACTTCGAATTGGTCGAAATGCGCATCCACGACGATCGGATCACCTCCTCGGTCATACCGAGGCCGTCGTCCTCAATGACGAGCGTGCCGCCGGGGGCCCTCTGGCCCTCGAAGGTCAGCGAGACGGTGGTGGCATCCGCGTCGAAGCCGTTCTTGATCAGCTCGGAAAGCGCCGTCTCCTGTTTCCCGACCAGCTGCTGGCCCAGGCGCTGGATGTGGGCCGCGTCAACCGAGAACCGCACGCTGTCGGGGTCGCTGTCGACGACCTCGCGGCTCAGGTCCTCGATCAGCTTCCAGTCGGGCCGCCCCTTCTCGAGCTCCGCCGCGACCCGCTTGCGTCTGGTGACCTCGTCCGCCGTCACCTCGCGCCGCCGGCCGTGCCGATGACGCGCGCCACGCTGGCCGCGAACTCGCGCGGGTGACCGCGATGGTCCGAGACCACCCGGCCGTCGAATGAGTAGGCCTGGTTGTCGCGCAGTTCCGTCTTCAGATCCTTGTCGGCGGCGATGGGCAGGAGCACGCCGCCGCCGTCCTGCACCCTGGCGTACCAGGTGCCATGGACATCGAACGCCGTGCCGAAGATCTCACCGTGCGAAGCCATGGTCGCCTCCTTGCTCACAACTGTATCCCGACCGCCGAGGGAGAGGAAGGCCACTTGCGGTCAGGCGCTCGGCGGCGGCGTCGGCCGAGGCCTGGGCCACACGTCCCCGAAGTGCCGACAGGGTCATCGGTCGACCCGTCAGCGGTATCCCTCCCGGCGCAGCACCTTGGAGACGAGCGACTGCGAGCAGTTCAGCCGCTCGGCGGTCTCCACCTGGCTGAGCCCCTTCCGATGATGGATCACGATGTTCTCGTCGCGTGCGCGGCGGCGCTCGATAGGCGTGTCGCCCGTCGGACGGAAGGTGGAAGTCTCGGTCAGCCCCGGACCGATGAACTCGTGCACGACGTTCTGGCCGTCCCGGCCGACCGCCCTGATCTTTCCCACACCGGTGCGCTTGTTCACCGAGAAAGAGAACTCCGTCACCCTGCGGTTGTCGGCGAGCGACTGCACCGCGGCGATCACGTCCGCCTTCAGGTCGCCGTCACCCGGGAGCGGCACCAGAGCACGCGAGGATTTGAGCGGCTTGACGATCTTGCCCACGGTCCACCTCCTGCACAAGAGTAGTGATATATTACTATGACTAAGCCGTGCGCTTGTAAAGTCGAGGACCGAGTTGCTGGAGGCTTGCTCTGCAACGGCTTGGTCTCCGCCCAGGGAGGGCACCGCGCTCGATAGGGCTGCTGGGGACCGTCGCGTGGGGTTCTGCCGCTCGACTCCCGCTTGCGCCTCGGCGTGAACACGCGAGGGCGCGGCGTCGGACGTGACGTTCGCAAGGTGAGGGCTGGGCCGCCGGAGGGGCTGGATTGCACCCCCGGAGGTGTGGAGCGCGCCTCGTGCGCATCGGGCGCGAGTGCCTCGCCTGTGGCGGCGCGGCCACCCCGTTACCATCTTGCGCGGCATGACGACGATCTACCTGGACGAGTCCGGCTACACCGGCGACGACCTCGCCAACGCGGAGCAGCCGTTCTTCGTGGTGGCGTCCTCGGTCATCGACGATGCCGAGGCGGCGGCGATCCTGCGCCGCTGCTTCCCGCGCTATCAGGGGCGGGAGTACAAGTTCTCAAACATCTGGAAGCGCCCGACCAGCCGCGACGGCCTCCGCGCGCTCGCGCGCGAGGTCCCGGCGTTACAGGACCAGGTCTATCTCTGGATCATCGACAAGCGCTTCTGCCTTCTTACCAAGATGCTCGACTACCTGATCGAGCCCGTATTCTACGACATGGGCCGCGACTTCTACACCGGTGGCTACGCCCAGCGCTTCATGAACTCGGCGCACCGCGACATCCTCGCGCACGGCTCGGAGGCGCTCTATGAGGAGACCGTGCGCACCTGGGACGCGTTCGCCCGCGCGCCCGGCGCCGGGACGGTGGAGGCGCTCAGGCGGCTGCTTGACCGGACGGCGCGGGAGGCGTCGCCGCCGCTGAGCGACCTTTACGCGGCCGCGCGGATGGGCCTCTCCGACTTCCTCGCGTCTAACGACCGCCTGGAGGACTTCGGCGACTCGAGCGAGATTCAGTTGACGTCCGTGTTCTCGTCGGTGATTTGGTGGCGGCAGCACCGGCCCGAGGACTTCCGCCTCGTCCACGACGAGTCGAGCAACTTCCTGCGCCAGCGCGCTACCTGGGACACGCTGCTGAGGGACGACTTCGTGTCGCCGCCCCAGCCGCAGGGTAACGGCACGCTCGTGGAGTTCCCGCTGCGAGTTACCTCAACCGCGTCTGCGGCGTCGCACGACTCGCCCGCGATCCAGCTCTGCGACGTGCTGGCCGGGCTCGGCGCTAAGTTCGCGCCCGCCCTTCAGCGTAGGAAAGTCGACCCGTTCGTGGCCGAGCTCGTCGGGTTGGGCGCCGGCGCGCTCACCTACAGCGGCGTGCTCCCGCACGACGCCTACGTCGAAGGCCCGCCGCCGCGCCGCGACGGGCCGGACATGGTCGACCGCATGGTCGAGCTGCTGGAGCCCCAGCTCTCGCGCGTCATGGCGGCGCGCGCAGCCCGCGACGGGAGCTAAGGCGTCGCGCGCACCATAGGTTGCCGCCGAGCCGGTGCAGGTTCGATGCATTGCGCTTGAGCTCGATCGAAGCTCTGAAAGAGCGGGCAATCCAACCTGAACGGACGTCCGCTTCTGGGGAACGCTCAAACCACCCTGAACGGCCGGAGATGGGTCCAACCGGTCGGAGGCAAGCGATCAGAATGTGTTCCGAAAAGGTATCACATTTTGACCATGCAACGTTGCGTCTGGCGTTGTCGTGATGCTGGACTAGCGACGAAGGATGGACGCATGTTGGCGGATGACCATCATGCGCGGGTGCCGGCCTCCCACCGATCGCGCATATGCCGGTAACGAAGCCGGCGGAGGACGTCACGGTCGTCCAACAGTGGTCAGATCGACGCCTCCGGTAACAGCCTGGCCGTCTTTGGATCGTAGGTCATGCCGGCGAGCGTCCGGTTGCCGATCCGGTCGACGATCTCGTCGATGATCGTCAACGGAACGAGAAACCATTCGCGCGGGCGGACAGGCCTTCCAAAGCGGTCGGGGATTTCCGCGTCGTATCGCACGCTAGCGAGGACACGGTGGATGAGGGCTTCCAGTCGCGCGCGATGCACGTCGTGCAGCGTGTAGGTGGCGACCACGTCGACATCCGCGAGGAGGTAGGTGGCGTCGTCGGCGGCCCCGGCGATCCGGGTTTCCACCTTGCCGCCGGTGATGCCGATCTTGTGGATCAGCTCGCGATGGGCCGCGATAGTCGGGTGCGTTGATCGGCTGCGCAGGACGTAGAGCGTGCCGGTCGGCAAGCGGTCGGGTTCGTCCTCGGTCCCGCAGAGGCCGCCGAACAGCGGGCCGGCGGTCGGTTCGCTGACGCGACGGCCGCCCTCGTCCTTATACAGGGCGCGCTGGAGCGAGCGGAGCAGCAGGTTGCTCTCCGTGCCGTTCGAATAGATGACGCGCAGGCGGGCATCAACCTCGCCATTGGGTGCCGCGATCGGATCGCCCACGCTCGCGACGTACGCGATCTGCCCGCCGACGATGAAGAACTCGCCCTGCTTGATGTCGGCCTTCGACATGCCGAGGTCGCGGACGAAGGGGCGCGTGGTCCGGGTGCCGGCGTCGAGGTCGGCCTGGACCTGTTCGAAGCGCGGCTTGAAGGTGGCGAAGTCCTCGCAACGGCTCGCCGCGGCGATCTCGTCGGCGGCGGATCGCTCGGCGTTCGAGCGGACGTTGCGCAACCGGGTGATGTCGTCGGCTGCCTGGGCCTCGATGCCCAGTTCGGCCAACAGCGCATTGTCGTCGAGGTCATTGACCGGCGCCTCGTCTGTCACACCGTCGAGCAGGCCATGCACGTCGATGTCCGCCAACAGCGCGCGGCAATCAGCCTGCGCGCGAAGGCGGTCGAGGCGGACGGCGTAGAGCCGTTCGAAGATATCGCGGTCCTCACCGTGCTGCGGGGCACGGCCATGCTCTTCGCGGAATCTCACAATATCCTCGAACCCCGCGACGATCCGTTCCTCGCGCGGGGTGCGGGCGCGCACCTTCTTGGGCGTCAGATCGACGCCCAGTTCGGCGAGGATATCGTCGTCGGTCATGTCAGCCATTGGCAGCGGCTGCCTTCTGGCGGAAGCGGGCGAAGGCGGCGACGCCTTCCGCCAGTTGGCGCTCCCACGGGTCCTGCGACGTCGCCTCCGGCGCACGGCCGCGCTCGCGCCTCCACTGGACGGCACGCACGGCGAAGGCGCGGGCCTCGTCCTCGGTCAGCGTGGTCTTGCGGGCGGAGATCGCCGCCTGCACCTGGCGCAGCGTGCCCTCGTTCATCGCCTTGGCGAGAATGGCGTAGGCGGCATCGAACGGGTTGATCCGGTCGATCAGGTCGATGTCCAGCTCGCGCACATTCATGAACTTGCGGACTCCGTCGACGAAGGTGGTATTGGCCTTCAGCTCGCCGCTTGCGTCCTCGGTCGCCGTCTCGGTCACGATCTTCGCGGCCTGCTGGGTGATGTTGAGCGCGGCGATGGCGTGCTGACGGATCGCCTCATGATCGGTCTCGCTCATCTCGGGATACCGCTCGCGCACGATCTTGCCCATGCGGACCTGGGTCAGCTCTTCCGGTACAACTTCCGGATCGAACATGCCGCGCTCGATCGCCTGCTTGTCCTGGATGAAGCTGGTGATGACCTCGTTGATGTCCTGCTCGCAGACCCGACGCGCCTCGGGCGTGGTCGGCTGCACCAGATCCTTCAGCTCGAAATGGAACTGGCCGCGTTCCTCGTTGAAGCCGACGTTGGTGCGGCCCTCGACATAGCCGTCGGGGCCATAGTCATAGCCGTCCCACGGCCCGGCGTCCTTGGGCGTGAACTCGAAGCGGGGGCTGAGCACCTGCTCCATCAGCAGGCTGGCGGCGATCGCCTTGAGCGTGTCGTTCACTGCCTCGGCCACCACGTCGTCGGCCGCGGCCGGCTCGGCGATCAGGTTGGTGAACCGCGCGACCGTCTTGCCCGGCGCGTCGCGGGTGGCGCGGCCGATGATCTGGATGATCTCTGTCAAGCTGGAGCGGTAGCCGACGGTCAGCGCATGTTCGCACCAGATCCAGTCGAAGCCTTCCTTCGCCATGCCCAGCGCGATGATGATATCGACATGGTCGCGATCCGTCCTCGCCGCCGGGCTCTTCAATGCCGCCGCCACACGGTCGCGCCGGGCGGGATCGTCGTCGACCAAGTCCGCGACCTTGATCGTATTGCCCGCCGCCGTTTCGATCAGGTGGAAGCCGGTGGTCTCGTCGGTGCCCTTCCACTTGCCGAGGTGATCCATGATCTCTTCGACCTCGCGGTGCTTGTCCTTGGTGCTCTCCCGGCTGTTGACGTTGGGGATGTGGACAATCGTCTTCACCGCTGGATCGAGCAACGTGTTGATCTTGTCGACGTAGCGGCCGGTGTAGAAGCTGTACGCGATATCCAGCGTCTTGAGCCACTGATAGCCGTTGAGCTGCTCGTAATAGGTGTAGCTGATCGTGACGAAGCGCGCCTCGTCCTCGGGCGTCAACACCGCGACGGAATCGCCGCGGAAATAGCTGCCGGTCATCGCGACCAGATGTACCTTGTCGCGGGCGATCAATTGGCCCAGCTGCGCGCCCAGCCGGTTGTCGGGATTGGCCGAGACGTGGTGGAACTCGTCCACCGCGATCAGGCGGCCATCGAAGGCCTCGATCCCCAGCTCGTCGATGGCGAAGCGGAACGTGGCGTGGGTGCAGACGAGCACCTTGTCCTCACTCGCGAGGAACTCGCCGACCGCCTTCACCTTGGACTTGGCGACCTTCACATCGTCGGCACCGGGGGTGTTGCACAGATTCCAGTGCGGCTTGACCGTCCAATCCCAATAAAAGCCACCCCTGGTCAGCGGCTCGTCGGCGAAGCTGCTGCCGATCGACCGCTCGGGCACGACGATGAGCGCCTGGGGGACGCCCTGGTTGTGCAACTTGTCGAGCGCAACGAATATCAGCGCACGGGACTTGCCCGAGGCGGGCGGCGACTTGATGAGCAGATATTGCTCGCCGCGATGGGCATAGGCGCGCGCCTGCATGACGCGCATGCCGAGTTCGTTGGCGCTCGACGATGCGCCGGTGCGCGCGGTGACGAGGCGGACGGCGGGGATCGAACGATTTTCGGTCATGCGGCCTTCTTTCCCTTGGTCGGCTTCGGCGCTTTGGCGGTCATCTTGGTGTATAGGTCGAACAGCTTCTCCAGCCGTTCGGTGTCGTTGCGGAAGCGGCGACCGATATAGATGCGCTCCAGCAGCTCGTCATTCTCGTCATGTGCGCGGCATAATTCGTCAGGCATCGTTTTGGGATCGTAGAGATCGGCGATAGTCGCGGGGAAATGCGCCTCGCGGGCGAGCAGGATGTTTTCGGCGGTGCGGGTGAGGTCGGCTTTTTCCTGCTCGGTCAGCTTGGGGACGGGGAAGGTGTTCCAGCCGAGAGTGTTCGAGTAAGCGAAATCGGTTCTAGTTCTTCCGCAGACAACGGCAATCCACGCTCGGTGGAGCTGTGACGCCAATATTGACAAGCACCAGAGTGGAGCATCGTAGATAGCAAAGTTTTGACTGCTGATTATTGCGCCCGCTTTAACTAAGCCCACCGGGAGATATTGACGACTTTCAGAAATGATCCGCGGGAGAACAACGGCAATTTCACTTCCCCTTTGACGGACCTCGCCGAAGCGATACGGCACGCTTGCCAGCTCTTTCGTTGTTGATCGACTAGAACCACTTCTGAGCTTCTGGACATTTTCAAATCGCGCTGCAAGCCATTGGTTGGCACGTGCCACATCGTAAGAGCCTTTATCGACCCATATGCAGCGCTTCTCGAGGCCGTGAATAAACTCCTGCGATCCAATGAAATCTTTGATGAACTTTGCATCGACGCCGTGCGCATCAATCGCTTCTCTCGCCTCCTCCGCAGTAAGCAGAAGGTTTCCACCATCATTTGGCATGTTCCCAAACTGTAGCTCGGCCAAGTTTGAAAGCGGGCGCCTTTCGGGAAGCACCCGAATATCGGGACCCGCGACGAGGTAAGCGTTGATATGCGCTACGTCCCGCACATTCAGTTCTGAACCAGATGCAGCGATTAAGCGACGAGACTGACCAGCATTTCGCGAAATTCCCACGACTACGACTGTCACGCCAGCATTATGGCTCGCGAGATTGGCCCAAGTGAAAGAAGTGTAAGCGAACCGTATCTCCAAGCCTTCCTCGAAGATCGCTCCCCAGACGGTTGGAACCTGACGACCTTGGCAAATCGAATTTGTCATCACAAAGGCCGCTTCGCATTGCGTGTGCCTGCTGTATTTTGCAGCGGTAATCGGCCAACCCGCGACATAGTCAGCAGATGCTGCCCCGATGGCGTCGGCGCCAAATGCTCCTTCCAAATCCCGCTTTTGTTCGAGCGTTTGCTGTTGGCTTCCCTTGTAAGGCGGGTTTCCGCAGATGAACGTCTCAACCTGCGCGTCGCCAAGGCCATTCGCTTCTAACGCCAGTCGACCCGTTGGGCCGGCAAGATCTTCTTCCGCTACCAGGCGGCTGGCTATCGGTGGGCACACCTCCAACCAATCTACCCGCAAGGCATTCCCCACCGTGATCTGCCCCGTCTTGTGCAGCGGCAGCACCATCGCACGCGCTTCCTGCTGGCTAAGGTACAGGCAGTCCGCCTGGAACTCGGCAATCAGCAGCGCGAGACGGGCGATCTCGGCGGCGAAGCCCTTGATCTCGATGCCGTAGAAGTTGGAGAGCTGGATGACGCTGCGGCGGTCGGCCAGCTTGAGGCTGTCCTCGCCGCCCAGCTTCGCGACGATCGCCGCCTCGATGGCGCGCATCTCCTTGTAGGCGATGACGAGGAAATTGCCGCTGCCGCAGGCCGGGTCGAACACTCGGATGCTACCCAGCCGCTTGCGTAGGTTCCGCAGCTTCTGCCGGCTGTCGCCCGCCGCCTCCAGCTGTTCCCGCAAGTCGTCGAGAAACAGCGGGTTCAGCACCTTCAGGATGTTTGGCACGCTGGTGTAGTGCATGCCCAGCTCACCGCGCTCGCCATCGTCGGCGACCGCCTGGATCATCGAGCCGAAGATGTCCGGGTTGATCTCCTTCCAGTCCAGCTCGCCCGCGCGCAGCAGGTACGCGCGCGCCGTGCGGCTGAAGCGCGGGCTCTCGGTCGCGCCGGTGAACAGGCCGCCGTTCACATAGGGGAAGACGTCGGCATAGGGCCGGATGCTGGCGGCAATGCGGTGGCGAGGGTCGAGATTGCCGTCGTGCGTGACCGGCGTGTCCATCGCGCGGAACATCTCGGTCAGCACGTCGTGCGTGTTGCCCCACTGCTCGTCGCCGCTGCCGTGGCCGGCGTGGCTCATCTGCGTGATGGTGGCGGTGAACTGGTTTTCGCGGAAGATGCCCGTGTCCTCGGCGAAGAAACAGAAGATCAGCCGCGCCATGAACTGGTTCAGCTCGTGCCGCCGTTCCTCGGTCGCCCAGTCGGGATTGTCCTTGAGCAGCTCGACGTACAGCTTGTTCAGCCGCCCCGTCGCCTTCACGTCGATGGGGTTGTTCTTGATCTCCTTGACGGTGGAGATGCCAGCCAGCGGCAGGAAGGTCGCGAACTGGCGTGGCAGGTCCGCGTAGGCACAGGCGATCACGTCGCCGCCAATCAGGTCCTCCGCCTCCACCGTCTCGCCATCGGTGGCGAAGATGAACTTCGCCTTCTGCGCCGTCGTCCTGGGGCTCACGCGCAGGGCGGCTAGGGCGGTGCCGACCTCTCCCGCCGGTGCGACGGCGATATGGATGTTCCCCCGCCACAACACGCCACCGGCAATGTCGGACTGGTTCGAGTCGCCCTTGCGCAACCGCTTCAGCGTGGTGTCCCGCGCGCTGAACGCCGCGAGAAACTGGAACGCGAACTCCGCGGGGTCGAACGGCTGGAGCGCCAGATCGGACACGGCTTCTTCGATTTCGACGGCGTTCATGCCGACAGCTTTGCCTGTCCGCTATGGGGACATGCAATCCGCTTTCGATCGGCGCGGGTGTCAGATCGGCGACAGCCCCGTCTTCTGCCGATAGATCTTGCGCGCCGTCGGGCCGAGGGACCGGGAGATGATGATTCGACGATGATTGATCGGGCCCTGGGGCGCGTGCTTCAGGTAGAAGTGGTCGGCGTAAGGAGCGTCGATGCCCTTCGCCATATACTTGGCGATCTTGCTCGTGGTCGTCGCGGGTTGCACCATCAGGCAGCGGTTGGGCATATTGGGGGCGAGCTTCGTCAGCGCGCGCCGAATGCGTTTCTCCAGGTCGTTGCGGTCGAGCGGCGACCAGCGCAGCAGCAAGTGCACGTGGATCGGCCCGTTCGGCGGCCGCTCCCACACGGCGATCGCATCGAAGGTGCCGCGCGCCGTGCCCTGCTTCACGCGGTAGTTCCAGGCGCGTCGCGTGTTCTCCCAGATTTTCCGGAACAGTTCATACGGCTGCACGCTGCCGGCCAGCGCCGAGCTGAATTCGATGGTGATCGCCGTGTCGATGGGCGACAAGGCCTTGCGCGCGAACCGCTCGGCATGCAGCAGCGACCGGGCGCTTTCCGGACGCAGGCACGTACCCTTGGGCAGCTGGGCCACACCGGGGGTCATGGAGGATCGCCACACGCCTCCATGCTAACGTGCACCCGTTAACACCTCGGCTACCCGGTTTTCGTCGGTAGAGCGCCCCCCCGGTGACTTAATATAATCAATGCACGGCCGTATCCGCTCTGGGACGTGCCGTCGCGGTGTCACATGGGGACCAGCCGGAACATCCCCCAGGTCGCAACAGCGACGAGGGCCAGCAGCACCGTTGTCGCGAGGAGGTCGAGGCGCGCGGCCATGATCCGCTCTGCGTCCTGATCGCCGAGGCTAGTGAAGTAGAAGGCATGACGCAGATAGGCGAACAACGGGGATGCCGACCGATCCACCGCAACCACATCGTTGTCCGAGAGGACCGATCCGCGCCGCTTCGCGGTGCGCATCACCTTTCGACCGGCATCGTCGACGTCGCGGACGATCTTGGCCAGATTCGCCGTCACCCCGCGCAGCCCGTTGATGAATTCCTTCTCGTCCGCCGTGCGGCGACCGACGGCCTCGTCGATGCGATCGGCGGAGTGCAGCAGGACGACGTAGAACCGCGCGAGCGCATCTCCTTCGGTGATGCCGAGCACCTGCTCGGCGCGGATCAGCGCCTCCGTCGTCTGAGACGAAGGCGCGTGTCCGTAGATCGCGATGTACAGGTTCACGATCGCCGACGTGCCACCGGACATCAGTATATATCCGCCAGCAGCGCAACGATCCGGTCCTGCCACATTTCGAATGCGGCGATGTTTCCGAACGTCATGCGCGGGGCCTGCGGCAGCACGTCCAGGCCGATCTCGTCCTTGCGGAAACGGTCATAGAGGTGCGGCGTCAGCTCGGGCATCTGCAGGACGATGCCCCCTTCTGCCCGGACGCTGTCGAGCAGATCCGGATCGACGTTGCTGTAGTTGCCCAGGTCTCCGTGCCAGCGCGGCAGGTTCAGGATGAGCTGACCCGGGATGTCGGACATCCGCAGCGCATCCAGCGTCGTGCGCGAGGCGGCATCGAGGCCCATCGTCCACGTGACGGCGACCCGCATGAGATCGGGGTACTTGTTCTGCACATATCGGATAAGATCGTGGACGCGATCGAGATCGTCGAGGCGGCCGCCCGGCACGTTGACGAAGATACGGGCGCCGGGGTCTGCCTGCTGGACGGCGCTGAGGATCTGGTCCGCAGCGTCGTCGCTCTTCAGGTCGACCTCATGGACCGTGTGGCGGTCCGAATAGGCGTTCAACACGTCTGCCTGGGTCACGCTGCACTCGACGAAGACGACGGGCTCGCCACGCTTCATCACGGCATGCGCGGCCGTGACGAGGCTCCCCGTCGATCCGACGCCGCCCTTTTCTTTTTCGAACAGGTGCAGGTAGCGATAATAGTTCTTCATGTTCATCATGGGTCTCCACTGTGTTGTTGTAAACTCGCGGCACGCCGCTTGGGCGGCGCTCGAGCCAAGGGCGAGATGCGGAAGTTCATCGCCGCCGCCGCTCGTCTCTCTGGCGGCGCGCGATTTCAGCGGCTGACAATCGGCCGTCTTTCTGGTCGACCATCGAATGACGTTCGGCGGCTACGACACGATCCGGATTGACGATCTCGATCGGCGCGTTGACTTCCTCGACCAATTTGCCAGTCGCGGACGGATCGTCCGATGCCGGCTGGACCAGCGGCGGGAAGTGCGGCCGCGCGTTGGCGGCGATGCGCTCCAGAATGGCGTGGCCATCCGCCATGTCCGCGAACGCCAGGATCTTGGTTGCAACGCCGTTGCGGTTCGCGCCGGTCGGTTCCAGCACGCGGAACGGCTCCAACGCCGCATGCCACTGATCGCCAGCGTCGATTGCAGCGATCACGCCTCGCGCCACGTCCTCGCCGAGATCGGTCACCTTGATCACCCGGCGACGCGGCGTTGGCCCGCCGCCGTCCTTGGGTCCGCGGGGATCCGCGAACGCCCGCTCACCCAACGCCATTGTGATGGCACGTACGCGAACGATCGCGAGCGCGACGCGGAGGTCCGCTGCGGCGGTGGGCTGCGGCCCGACCTGATGAATGGCCATGTTGAGCTCGGTGTCCGCGTCATCGAGTTCGTCGATGAGCTGCTCACGGCCGTGGCGGGGATGCGCGAGGATCGACTTGAAGCGCGGCGTTGCACGACGCTCGACCTCCGCCGACATGCCGAGGGCGAGCTTATACAGCGCGGGGCCGACGATCTCCCGAAGCGCAGCCTCGCTCCGGAGGTCGGTCGCGGTGTCGCGCGCGGACCTATACCCACGCGCGGATGATGCGGCGGCGCCGACAACGACGTCCGTTGCGACGCCGATCAGTGCATCAAGGGCCGACTGAAGATGCTGCAACGTAAAGTCCTCCGCCGGATCGGAAGCAGTCCGATCTCAGGCGGAGATCCATTTACGTTGCTAAATCCGGCGTGTCTCGCAAGAACTTACTTGCGTATGCGGAAACGTTTTCTGACAGGTAAGAGCTACAGCCAATACGCTTTCGTGGTGCAAGCCAAACGACAATTTGACCTACATCACGTAATAGCATACTTTGAATAGTTGCTGATGCTCAGGCGCAATACCGTAAACGTCATGCGGGGCATCACGTTTACTGCGCCGCCTGGGGGCGGGTGTCCTCGCTGTCGCTCGTCTGGGCCGGCGCTGGAGCGCCTCTGATCGGACGCGCGACGTCCTCGGGCGCCCCGCTGCGTCTTCGACCGTATCGGGGCTTTGAGCGTTCGCTTGGCGCGAACAATGAGCGAACATATAACAGCCGACACTGTCGGAGATCAATCGTGAAGGACCTTACCGCCGCCCTCAAATACCTGGCCCGCCGCTTCAATGGTCGGTGGAGTGCCATCGATGATGCACTCGCCCGCATTCGCGCGAACGACGGCGACCGCCTAACGGCCGCCGGAGAGCCTGCGCGGCGGATGCTCGTGAACGCCTTCCGCGTCCAGACCTACGTCGACGACAGTCGTGATCGCCTCCGAACGGACCGCGCCAACGCGATACGCAAGCTCGAGAAGCCGCTCGCGGAAGCGCTCGGTCACATCGTCACGATCGAACTGGCCGATCAATTGATCGCGGAAGTGGACGCCGCCAAACGTCGCCGCTGGAAGGAGCAAGGTGCGGCGGAGCGGCAGGAAGATGAGAGCGCGGAGTATGGTCCGCTAATCAACGCGCTGCACCGACATGGCGTGGCGCGAGGCAACTACACCGTCCTGACCCCCGTCGAGATCGAGGCAATCGCGCGGTATATCCGCCGCAAAGTCGAGCAACGCCTCGAGGCGCTGCCGCCCATTCGCACAGCTGCGGATATGCGCGGTCCGGGCGGAAAGCGTCATCCATTCTGGAACCCCTTTCGACTGCCGGTGCGCGACCAAGTCTGATGATCGGACACCTGCGTGGTGGCACCGCAATCGCTGTCGAGCCGGTGGAAACGACCGGGCCGAACGCCGGGTTATGCCTAGATGGTGCTCACCGCGCTGTGAAGGGGAGTTAGGGTGCGGCGTTCCTTGGTTGGCGTTCGTCCTGCGCAGAACCGCGTCTCCGGCGGGCTTCGTGATCGATCAGGAGTTGGGGAAAAGCTGCATGTCGCGGCCGCCGCTCCGGTCGATCCGCACCGCCGTCTGGCGGTGCGACCTTCGACACGAGGAATAGCATATGGGTATCTGGCAACAGCGTCCCCGCGACGATCACCCCACAGGGCTGGTGGTCGCGTTCGACATCGAAACCATCGTCCAGAACGAGCCGGCGGACGACAGCTTCCCGCCGATCCCCCAGCACCAGCCGGTGACGGCGGCCTTCCTGCGTGCGACGCGGGCTGCCGACGGCAGCCACGACTTCCGCCTCGACGTGCTGGTCTGCCGCCCCGGTGAAGAGGAGCGGTTCTATCGCAAGGTCGACGCCTGCCTCCCGGCCGGGGTGGTCGGCATCGGCTGGAATTCGCGGGGGTTCGACCTAGCGGTTCTTCGCCTCCAGGCGATGTCCCATCGAACCTTTGGGCTCGAAGGTCTTGCGCGGCAGGCTCAGGCAAGGCGCTACGACACCACGCACTGTGACCTGGCCGACCAATTCTCCTCCTATGGCTCGTCCCGTACGCTCTCCTTAGCCGCCGTGTGCGAAACCCTGCAGATCCCGGTGAAGACATCGACGCACGGGTCCGACGTCGGCGCATTGTGGCGGGCAGGCGATGTTGACGCCGTCATGCGCTACGTGGCGGAGGACACGATCGCCACCTGGATGTGCTGGCTACACTGGGCCGCGTGGAAGAAGGCTGATCCGAGCGAATTGGCGCTGCCGCTGGCGGACTTCGCCGTCTGGCTGCAGACGATGCCGGCCCTCGAGCCCTTCCGTGGGTTCGCCGAGTGCCCACCTGCCCGCTGGGCGCTGGCACATGCACCGGGCTTTCGCGCCGCAAGGGCATCAGCGGAGGCCGACCGTCGGCTCGCCCAAGAGCGTGACGAACAGGCCTTCGCCGCCAGCGCACGCTGATTCGTCAGGTCCCAAGGACCGGACCATTCATCAACTTCGTCATCCGCTGCCGGCAAGGCCGGTGGCGCGATGACGTGTGTTCAGGAGCACGCATGATCTCCCATCCCACCTACATCGCCGTCACCGCCGCAACGGTCGCGATGCCGGCTTCGACCGACGGCGTCCACGCCGCCGGCCAGCACCTTATCGGCCTCGCGCTGTTCATCGCGGAACGCGATCGCAAAGGCCGTTGGCGCTTTGCACGTCGCGTCCACGCGATCCCGGCCGGTGAGTCGGAAGGCGCGCTGCTCGAATGGGCGGCCGCCCGCCTGCCGCGCGAGGCTATAATCATCGGCTGGAATGTCGATCGCCGACTTGTCCCGTCGCTGCTCGACGCCGCTGCAACCGCTCCGCCGACGATCGCGCAGCGCTTCATCGGCCGGCTCTTCCGCCTGTTGAGCGGCGGAGTCGTAGACATCGCGCTGGGGCATGGCGGGGCCGGCGCACCAACGCTGGCCGCCGTCGCCGCCGACATGGCGATCTATGCCCCCGCCTGGAACGTGGACGCGGTCGCGGGTGCCTGGGCAGTCGGCGCCATCGACCAGCTTCGCCGCGATCTCGCGGACGAGGCGCTGGCGTTATGGCGAATTTTCGTGCGCTCGGCGGGGGTGACCGGGCTCGGCGCCGAGGCGGCGACCGACGCCTGGGTCCTGCGGCGCCAGCGGATGAACGCGATGGCACCTTCCGGCAGCGTTGCCTGACGAGAAGCAGGGAAAGCGGGCTCCGTTGCAGAGCGGAAAAAGAGCTCCCGGCCAGCAGGCCTTCAGCAAACAGGAGAAGACAATGACATCGCCATATCTCACGCGCGCGCAGAACTGGTGCTTCGCTCTACGCACCCTGATGAATTACCCGGCTTACGCGCCGCCGTTCCCCACCATCGCTTGGTGCTCCAGCTCGCCGCGCGACGGCTTCCGGGCAGTGGAACTGACACAAGTCGCGGCTGATAAGGGGACCGACCTCGTCCACGTCGCCTTCGCGCTGGACATCGACGAACCGCTGAGCGTGTCTCTGGCGGTTCGGCAGAAAGCGGGGGTGACGTGGATCCCTGGAGTCCGCCTGTACGCGGCGACCGAAACCTCACCGATCGAGCTTCTTGCGGATGACGATCGGTGGTTCATCGGGTCATTTCTCCGCCTTACCGCTTCCGAGCTGCCGCGAGAAGCGCGCCGTTCGCAGGGCGAGGAGATCGCGTGGCGTCGGTGGCGGCACGCGGTCGCCACGATGGCACCGCTGACGCTGAGCGGGTCGGTTTGGGTGCCACCGGGCGGCACCTTCGCGGACGCCATTCCGCACGAGCGGCTCAAAGTCGCCGCCTGACACCCATCACCATCTGCATCGTGTCGCCACGATGCCCACGACGACGCCGCCCCTGATCCGGGCGGCGTCGTCGTCTCAAGGAGACGCCCATGTTCATCACCAAAGCCGAGCTCGCCGACGCGCGTCGTGCTCTTTTCGCTTCGCCACCGCGCGATCGCCGCCCGGCCGACGCGATCGACTTCAAGGTTCGACCGATTTCCGAGGACTGGCGGCTCGTCCACCGCATGCCGAGCTACAAGACGGCAACGTGCAACACGGCTTACATCTGGAGGGATTCGGACGTGGCCGACCGCTTCGGTCCCATGCCGGGCAAGTTTGTCGAGCGCCGGTGCGAACTGCGAGGCGCCGGTCTGCTTCCTCCATCGAACGCACCGCTATGGGCTACAGAGCGTTACCGGATCTGGCAGGACGCCGACGAGGCGGCATTCGCCACCGGTGATCCGACCGCCGTCAGCGCCTGGCACGTCATGGCGCAGATTCCGGAGACGGTGTCCCCGTTGCACTGGCGCTGGATGTTCACGGGCTTCCTTCAGCAAGAGTTGTCCGGCAGGGGCGCCGCCGTGGCTTGGGCGATACATGCTCTCGAGGGATGTGATGGCGACTGGCTCGTTTCTCCCCATGGCCACGCCATTGTCACAGCACGGCGGTGGAAGACGGGCGCGGGAAAGGGCGAACGTCATCCGGCCTGGATCGCGTCCTCGGAGCAGCAGCGGCGGTTCAGCGCGGCTTGGCGACGGCGGTGCGCAACGACCCGGCTGATGGCGCAGGCGGGCTTGCGATGGTCGACTCTGCCGATCATGTCGTAGCGGCGACGGTCGGCGACCCGGCAGCTTGCCGAGTTCCACACAGTCGGCCGGTATATGCGGACATAGCGGAAAGGCTGGGTCAACCGATCGATGGTCAGCAGCCGTCTGCATCATATATGCACCTTGACCATGCTGGTCATGTTTCTATGTATCTCAATTGAGATACAGGAGTCGGCAATGGCCTCTACCATGCTTCACGTCCGGCTGGACGAAGACATCAAGACCAAGGGCAACGCAGCGCTCGCAGCGATGGGCCTGTCGGCGGCGGATGCGGTGCGGCTTCTCTATCACCGCATCGTCGCCGAGCAGGCGCTCCCGCTCGAACTGAAGGTGCCGAACGCCATCACCCGGGAAGCGATGCTCGAAGCCGACGCTATTATCGCCTTGCGTGCTGACCGGTTTGATAACGGCGAGGCGATGATCGGCACGCTGGATGGCTGAGGGCGCGCAGACTAAGCGCGCTTCTCATCCCCGTGCCTGTGACTACACGAAGGCGTTCAGCAAGGATTGGGCGCGCCTGTCCGGCTCCGGCCGGTATGACATGAACCGGCTGAAGGCCGTCATGCTATTGCTCATCGCTAACGACACGCCGCTGGGGCCGGAATGGAAGGATCACCCGCTCAAGGGCGAACGGTCCTCCCACCGCGAATGTCATGTCGGCGGCGACTTCCTGCTGATCTACAAGGCCGACGATGGTGCCGGTAAGGGCGGCACCATCGTCTTCGTCAGGGCTGGAACACACGCCGACCTTTTCGGCGAGTAACAGCCTCATCAATCGGCGCCGTCGCCGGTTCGGGTTACCCCGGCATCACTCCGACGCTTGCGGGTGATGCCGGCACCGACTCGGGAACGCTTCTCCAGCGGCAGCAGTCGTATAGGATGCGGCTCGATGTCGCGGGTGATCGTCGGGACGTAGCGCGCGATGAAGTCGCGCCGCTCGGGGAGCACGACATCAATCCCTTCGGTCGCCAGACGTTTTGAGTAATGTTTCGCGTTCGTGCCCTCGCGGGCGTGGCCCATGACGTCGGCGCGCATGATTTCGCTGACGCCGTCGATCTCGTAAAAGCTGCTGCCTAGCGCCCTGATGCTATGGATGTCTGGACCCTTGCCGGCGGGGTTGACGGGCAGCGGCAGTCGCTCAGCGATGTAATCGACCATGTGCTGCCAGGCGCGCTCGTAGAAGTGCGCGCCGCCGCGCTTCTCCTCGTTCACATAGAGCTCGGGGAAGAGCGCGACATGTTCTTCGGCGCGGATCGCCTCGACATAGTCCAGAAACCCCAGCCGGATCAGTTCGGCATGGATAGGAAGTTTGCGATTGCGCGCGCCGCGCTTCTCACCTGCCATTTCACCATCACGCCCGCGGGTCAGGTTATCGCGGATATGAAAATGCGGGACAGCGTGGTTCGTGATGACGTCGGCGACCTCAAGCCCTGCGGTCTCCTCACGGCAGCTGTGATGGTAGAACCAGAGCAGCGGCAGGAAGTAGGCGGCGTCGTGCCAGACCTGGCAGCGCAGCCCATCGTCGCGCAGGCGTTTGAGCGCGCCACCGCCGCCCGTGTACATCGGAGAGCGGAACAGATGCTCCAGATGCGCCGTCGTCCAGGGCGGGCGGGTGTCGATACTGGGATCGACCTTGATCGTGATCCGCCCGGCACCGAAGTCCATCACCGTCGCGCCCGGCATGCGCGGCTTCCACGACGTTGTTGCCAAGTGCTTGGCGACCGTTGCCATCGTCGACAGGTCACGGTTGGTCGTCTTGGGGTTGCGCCGATCGGCGGGCGCAACCGGCGGCAGCTCGGCGATCACCTCTGCGAACGGGCGCGACATGGCGCCCGCCGTCAGCGAGCCGTAGTAAAAGCGGGCGGGCAGTTTCTGGATCCCCTTCTTGAAGTCCGCCGCATCCAGGTGGGTGTAGGCGCCGAGTGGCTTGTCGCCGGTGACCCAGGCGAATGTTTCCATGATGCGGCGCTGCTGCCTGAGGTCGCCGCTCCAGATGCCGTCCGCTTTCAGGTCGTTGAGTATGTCAACGATCACGGCGCTGAACGGACGCGGGTCATAGACCTGAAACTGGCTGTCGACCGACGGCGTGATCGGAACGAGCACCGGATCGTCGGTCGGCGTCAGCTTGGGCAAATTGGTCGGCGGACCGAGGTCCGCCATCAATGCGGCTATGGGATCGGCCGCGTCCATGATGTCGTCATCAAAGATGCGCTGGACCCGCGTGCAGGCGCTTACCGCAGCGCGGATCAGGTGTGTCCGGGCGACGGCGATGGTCTGCGCGTGAACAGGTGCACCGATCGCTTCGAGGCGCATTGCGACTACCTCGTCGGTCAGCACATCGCGGATCTGCTGCGCGTAGTCCTCGATTGCCGGGATGTCGGCAGCAAGCCCGCGCCCCATCAGTTCGGCGCGGTCCTGGTCGGTCAGGCCGAGATGACGGTCAGGGCGGCGGATGATCCGGTAGGCTTCGGCTTCCTGGGCCGCCACCTCGGGCACGGACGACGACCAGGACGCATTTTCATAGGCACTATGGACGTAGGACGCGAGTTCGGCTTCAAGCTCGGCGCGGAACAGCGCCTCGATCTCGGGTCCGGTCAGGCGTCGTCCGTCTTCCAGCATCGCATCCACGCTCGACTTTACCCGCACGAAGCGCGCCGACAGGATCGCCGCGCGGGTGCGCGCGACCTTCGGGTCGGCGGTGCCCAACGCTACCGATAGCGGGGTCGAGATAAGATCTCGAAAATGGACGCGCCGCCGGAAGGTGTAGCGGCCGGCACGGCGATGGGCATGAGGGATATTGCACACGGAGGTCTTCGCCTTTTCCGCGTGTGCCTCCGTCGTGTGCTACAGCTCTGTGCACAGACCAGAATAAAACACACGCAAAGTGGCGGAAATCCGTCGCTTTCGCGATAAAGTGGTCGGGGAGACAGGATTCGAACCTGCGACCCTCTGGTCCCAAACCAGATGCGCTACCAGGCTGCG
>CAXTRJ010000004.1:0-33742 GCA_964246585.1 uncultured Sphingomonas sp.
GGTCGTGGGGATCGGCGGGCTGGTCCTGCTGTATGTGCGTTCGCGTCATCCCGCCGTCCTTCGACGGAGAGCGTGATCGGTCCATTTCGAACTTCGGTGGCGAAGCCTTGGCGTGGTTTCGCCGGCTCCCGTCAAAAACTTACCTGCTGCCGCCGCCCGCTAATCCGCACTGTCCTGGCCGGGTAATCGCTAACGCCGTCGATCAGCGACACGCGCAACCGCGATATGTCCGTCATGCCCGGATATTCGCCGCGCCGCGGCCCGACGTGCAGCACGCGCGCCACGTCGTCCCAGCGAAGGGCGACCCGGGAGGCAGCCCCGCGCCGATATCCGCTCCCGTCGCCCTCGTCGTCGTAAAGCGTGAACTCCCCATCACGACCGGCATGGACGCGGACCTCGATGACCGAGGCCCGCGCGGACGTCCGGTCGATTCCCGGCGTCATCGGTAGGATCGCGCCAGCGCGCACGAAAACGGGGATGTGCGCTAGCGGAACGGCCACGACGACCGTCCGGCCACCTTGATGGCGGACACCGGTGTCGAGCTCGTACCAGTCCTGTCCGGCGGGGAGGTAGACGTCGACCGCCTTGGCCGCCGGTGGCGTCATGCGTCGGCGATGCGATGGCGTGATCCACTCGACCCACAAGCTGACCGCGTCGGCGGTCGGTTGCCGCTGCTCCAGTCGGAAATCGTAACGTCGTCCGCGCTCCAGCGTGATCGACGCCTCGACCCGCGCGTCGCCGGCATGCTCCTTGAACGACACCGCCCCGTCCGCACCGTCGGCGGAGACCGGTTTGGCTACCGCATCGACGATTGTGCGCCCGTCGAGCACCAACCGGACCGCGCCCTTGCCCATCACCACCAGCGTGTGCGCGCCGCTCTCCTGCGCCTCGATCCGACCGGTCCAGCGCACCGAATAGGCCTTGCCGGCGAGCTCGGCCGGCAGATCGCCCGACCAGGTCATCTTGAGGTCGTCGGTCAACCGCGACGACACGCGACGATCGAAATTCGCGCCTTCGTAGAAGGTCACGGTCGCGGCGGGCGCATCCACCCCCCGCACCGCGCGGCTGGGCAGGAACTCCTGAATGTTGGCCGGCGCGTGGAGCATCGGGCGATCGACCACCCGGACCAGGAGGTCGCGACCGCACATGAACGAGGCGTGCTGATCACGGCAGCCCGGATCGTTGGGGAAATCCATCGCCAGCCCGCGCAGCGGCGTGCCGCCCGCGTGCGCCGCCTCCGCCGCCAACGCGTAGTGGTACGGTATCAGCGCGTAACGCAGCCTGAGGGTCCGCTCCAATGCATCGTATACCGGCGTGCCATGCTCGCCGAAGCGCCATAGTTCGCGTGGTATGTGCGTCCCGTGCGCGCGAAAGATCGGCAGGAACGCGCAGAACTGGAACCAGCGGACGTAAAGCTCGGTAAAGGCGGGGTCGGCCAGGCCGTCGGGATAGCGATGATTAATCAGGAACCCGCCGATGTCGCAGGTCCACCACGGAATGCCCGCCATCGCGAAGTTCACCCCGGCAACGATCTGGTTAGACAACGTGCCCCAGCTGGCGAAGATGTCGCCCGACCAGGTGATCGCGCCGAACGCCTGCTGCCCGGCATAGGCTGAGCGGCTCAGGATCAACGGTCGCTTCCCGGGCACGTCGCGCGCCAGCGCCTCGGAAAGCCCCTTGGATTGATTAAAGGAGTAGGTCAGCAGGTGTTCCGCGATCAGCCCCGCGGCGGACGTGCCGTTCGCGATGTGGGAGGCCGTCGTCCCGTAGCGCTCCCCGGTCGACAGGAACTCGGGCTCGTTGCCGTCGGTCCACAGCCCGTCGACCCCGATGTCGATCAGGCCACGCTTGACGTGCCGCCAATAGATCGCGCGCGCGGGGGCAGAGCTCGTATCGAACACGCGTCCGCCGCTCCAGTGCTTGCCGGGGAACAGGTGCCCGCCCGCCGCCATCTCGCGGTGGATCGCGGTGTTCGGCCCGAAGGCGGGCCAGATCGATGCGACCAGATGGACATCCCGGTCGTGGACCTGCTTCACCATCGCCGCGGGATCGGAGAAGTTGATGGGGTCGAAGGTCATCCCGCTGAACTGGTCGCTCTCGCCCCAATAACGCCAGTCGAGCACGATCGCGTCGAGCGGCAATTTGCGGCGGCGATACTCGTCGACGACCCCGGTCAGCTCGGCTTGGGTTCCGTAGCGCTCCTTGCTCTGCCAATAGCCATAGGCCCATTTGGGCAACAGGCGCGCGGCACCGGTCAGCGCGCGGTAGCGGCCGATCACCGCGTCCATGTTGTCGCCCAGGCAGACATGGTAGCGGATCAGGTCGCCAGCGGCCGAGTGGTACTCGACGCGGCGTCCGCGCGACCGGAAATGCGCCGCCGCGCCCGTCTCCCACAGCAATCCCCAGCCGCCCGTGGTGCACAGGAACGGATTGACCGCGTCGCTGTTGGCATGCGCCAGGAAGACGTCCTGGTCGCGGTATTCGGCGACCGGTTCGCGGAACTGGCCGAGGCCGTGCAGCCGTTCGTCGGCTCCGATCTCGAAGCCCTGACGCCGTATCGCGCGAACCCCGGCGATCGGCTCGGGCGTCGCGCCTTCCGCGACCCGGACCCGGCCCGCGTCGTCGAGGAAGCGCAAGCGGCCGGTCGCCTTGTCGACCTCGACGATGATGCCCGGACCTCTCGCGCGCAGCACCCGCGCATCCTCCGTGATCTCGATCGGGGCCGCCGGGCCGTCAGGCTCCACGAACAGCCCGCCACCTAGCGCAAGTCGCGCCGACGGGCACCGCACCACGCTGACCACCCCAGCGACGGGGAGCCGCACCGACGTGACCTCGTCGCCCGCGAAGACGCGAAACCCTTGCGGGTGCCGCTCGATCCGCGGCGGTTTGCCGCCTTGCGCCATCACGGCGCGGCTACGGAGCGCCAGCCCCGCGCCCAGCACGGCCGCACCGCCGAGGAGCGCGCGGCGCGTCGGCCCGTTCACGCTCGCGGACTCGCGATCCCGCGGAGTGCGCGCGCGTGCTCGGCGATGACCGCGCGCGTGCTCCGGTCGCTCGCAAAAACGCTGTACCAACCCTGCGGCTCGTGCGCCGGATCCCCCAGGTAACTGGTGTCGCCCGGGCGGAAGACGTGGTCGGCATGCGCCGCGCGCCCCTCGCCACCCCACGCCCAGAAATTCGTGCCCGCGAGCGGCCCACCCGCGGCGGCGTCCGTGGCGACCGCGTCGAAAATCAGCTTGTAGAACCGGTCCTTGTAGGACGTCGGCGTCCCCGGATCGTAGCGCCGCTCGTCGCGCGGGAAGCCGAACTCCTCGATCACCAGCGGCTTGCCGAGTTGGCGGGCGAGGACGACGTGCTTGGCGATGTAGTCGCGGGTATTGGTCGCCGCTTTGTCCCAGGTGCCGGGAATGTCCTTGGGATCGATCCAGCCGAAATTCTGCGGCCAGATATGGATCGTCATGTAGTCGATGCCGGGTACCGACGCGCTATTCGTGACGCAGGCTTCGCTGCCGAGGCAGCCGATAGTCCCCTCCGAACCGATCGAGACGAGATGTCGCGGGTCGATCGACTTGATCAGCCGGGCGGTGCCGCCGATCCATGCGAGATAGGCCGGCATCACTCGCGCGCCGACCGCGGCGGTCTCGCCCGGCCGCGGCTCGTTGGCGAGTTGCCACGCCATGATCGTGGGGTCGTCGGCGTAGCGCTCGCCGGTGATGGAGTTGGTCCGGGCAACGAGCGTACGGACATAGTCGTGATAAAGCTTCACCGCCTTTTCGTCGGTGTAGAACGCGCTGACATGGTCCGGGAACGCCGGCCAGGGGTGCGCGGGATCGTTCATGTCGACGTAGCGACCAGTGGTCCAGTTGACGTAGGCCATCATGCCACCGGACCATTCCCAAAAGTTGGTCAAATAGATCACCGCCTTCATGCCCAGCCGACCCATTTCGGCGAGGGTGAAGTCGAGACCCTTCAGCAACTCTTGGTTGTAATTGCCGCGACGATCGCTGAAGGTCGGCGTGACCGCACCCTTAAGGGGCGATTCTTCCGACGAACCGAGCAGGCGGATGTTGGTGATGCCGCTGGCCGCCATCGCGGCCAGTTCGCGCTTCAGCCGATCGCGATCGCCATAGACGGCGTCGGAACCGAGATACGCGGTGTACCAGACGTTCGCACCCGCGTAGCGGTAGTGTGCGCCGTCTATTTCGAAGCCGCGGCCGCGCACGGTGACGAAGCCGCTTCGTGAAGCGGGCTGAAAGCTATCGGCGCGGGCCACGGTCCCGGCCAGCGCCATCGCCGCGCCACCGGCGAGGGCCGAACGTCGAGTCCACATCCAAACCCCTCCTTGATCGCGACCCGCTCGTGAGCTGGCTTGTGTCGTTGTCAAAAGCAAGTCAACCGAATGAACAATGATGGGCCGGTTTGAATCCAACTCGCATTTTTGCACGGCCCAGGTTTCGTCGGCGATGCTTTCCGCGCTGGCGATCGGTATCGCGGCGCTGACCTCGGCCAACGCGACCGCGATCACCGGCGCGCGCGCGGCCTATGCGCTCGGCCGCGACGAGCCCGCGCTCGCCTTCCTCGGCCGCTGGCACGGGCCGAGCGGATCGCCGCGGGGTGCATTGCTGGCGCAAGGGGCGGTGTCGCTGGCGTTGGTGATCGGCGGCGCGTTCGCCCGCGACGGATTCCAGCTGGCGGTCGAATATACCGCGCCCGTCTTCTGGTTCTTCTTCCTCCTGGTCGGCGCGTCGCTGTTCGTCCTGCGTCGGCGCGAACCCGGCACCAAACGCCCGTTCCGCGTGCCGCTCTATCCCGTGACGCCGCTCATCTTCTGCGCCGCCAATGCCTATCTGCTCTGGTCGAGCCTGGCCTATACCGGCTGGGGGGCGCTGGTCGGCGTTCTGGTCGTGGGGATCGGCGGGCTGGTCCTGCTGTATGTGCGTTCGCGTCATCCCGCCAACGCCACGCGACGGTGACGGCGTGGGCAAGCGTCTCCCGCCGACTCCGGCTGCGAAATTGAGATTGACCCAGATCGCCTCGACCGGTCTTCTCATCATCCAGAAGCGAGCCGACCCATGCGCATCAAGGCGATCCTGTTCGACATCGACGGCACCCTGATCGATTCGAACGATCAGCACGTGCTCGCCTGGGAGGAGGTCTTCCGCGGCGAGGGCGCGACGTTCGATCGGCAAGTCATCCACGACCAGATCGGCAAAGGCGCCGACATGCTGGTGCCGACGCTCCTGCCCGACACCAGCGAAGCCGCGCGCGAGCGGATGGGGGACGCGCATGGGGAGGTGTTCAAGGCCAAGTTCCTCCGCGAGGTGAAACCGTTCCACAAGGCGCGCGACCTGCTCGTCCGGGCGCACGAAGCGGGCCGGAAGGTGGTGCTCGCCTCCTCGGCGTCGAAGGCGGAGCTCGACCATTATCTCGGTCTGCTTGACGCCCGCGACCTGGTCGCCGCCACGACCAGCGCCGACGACGTCGAGAACACCAAGCCCGCCCCGGACATCTTCGCGACCGCGCTCGAAAAACTGGCCCCGCTCGGGCCGGGCGACGTCTTGGTCGTCGGCGACACGCCGTACGACATCGAGGCCGCGGCCAAGTGCGGCATCGGCACGGTCGCGCTCAGGTCGGGAAAGTTCAGCGACGAGGCGCTGCGCGAGGCGGGAGCGTTGCGCCTCTACGACGATGTCGCCGCCCTGCTCGCCGACTACGACGACTCGCCGCTCAACCGCTGACCGTGGCTGGCGGTCGCTCGCCGAAAACGACCTGGGGCCCGAAGAAAAGATTCGATCGGGATTTTTCGGCGGCGCAGGCGTAGATGGGCATCATGCGAGAACCCCTTCCGATCGACTGCATCGATGCGCCCGACGCCGCGCGTTACGTCCGTGACATCGTACCGCGCCATCGTCCGGTCGTGATGCGCGGCCTGGTGTCGCATTGGCCGATCGTGACCGCCGGACTGGCCGGTCCGAGAGCGATCGCCGATTATTTGAAGGCGATGGACAACGGCGCCCCGACCACCGTCTTTTCCGCCTCGCCCGATCTCAAGGGCCGTTTCTTCTATTCGCCCGACATGCGCGGCCTGAACTTCACGTCGCGCCCGATCGCCCTGTCCGACCTGCTCGACATGCTCGTGGGGCTGATCGGCGCGCCCAACCCTCCCGGCCTCTACGCCGGGGCGACGCCGGCGGCGCAGAGCGCGTCGGGATTTTCCGCGGCGAACCCCCTGCCCCTGCCCACGCCGGGTGGGGAGCCGCGCATCTGGATCGGCAACGCGACCCAGACGGCCACCCATTACGACGGCTCGCACAACATCGCCTGCGTCGTCGCCGGAACGCGGCGATTTATCCTGTTCCCCCCCGAACAGGTCGGCAACCTGTATATCGGTCCGGTCGATCGGACGCCGGCGGGGCAGCCGGTCAGCATGGTCGATCCGTTGGCCCCGGATCTGGATCGCTATCCACGGTTCGCCGAGGCCTGGGACCATGCGATCCAGGCCGAACTGGCGCCGGGGGACGCGCTGTTCATCCCGTCGCTGTGGTGGCATCACGTGCGCTCGACCCAAGACCTCAACGTGATGGTCAACTACTGGTACCGGACCGGGCCCAACACGTCGCCCTTCGCCGCCGTGATGCACACGGTCGCCGCCATCCGCGAACTGCCCCTCGCCGAGCGGACGGCGTGGAAGGCGTGGTTCGACCATTATGTCTTTTCCGCCGACTCGGCGGACGCGGTCGCCCACCTGCCCGATCACGCGCGCGGCGTGCTGTCGTCGCCATCGCCGCAACGCGACCAGACCATCAAGGGCTATCTCATGAAGGTGCTGTCCCGCCTTTGATATCGTTCGACCAGCGCTGGACACCGTCGATCATCAGCTTCATAACGAAAGATAGTGAACGCTTATCGGGCGGTGGATGAGGGTATGATGAGGTACGTTTCAGCTTGGATGGCCACAACGGTCGCGTGTTGCGCACTGGCGTTGGCGGCTCAACAAACGCTCGCGGCGCCGGCCGAAACCGCCGATCCGGTCGCGCCGACGGGCCGGTGGACCGCCAACACCCGCGGGGCGGCCCTGACGCCGCCCATGGGATGGAACAGCTGGAACGCGTTCGCCACGCTGGTCGACGAAGACAAGGTGATGGGAACCGCGCGGGCGCTGGTCGACACCGGATTGGCGAAACTGGGCTATCGCTATGTCAATATCGACGATGGTTGGTGGCTGAAGCGTCGCACCGGCGATGGTCGCATCCTGATCCGGACAAGCATCTTTCCCAGTGCCGCCACCGGCGGCGCGAACGTCAGCAGTTTTCGTCCTTTGACCGACCGGCTCCATACGATGGGACTCAAGGCGGGGCTCTACACGGATATCGGGCTCAACAGCTGCGGCCAGTCGTACGACGCGGAATCCCCCAACTCGCCAGAGGGCAGCATCGCGGAGCGCCAGATCGGCTTGCTCGGCCATATGGAGCAGGATGCCCGACTGTTCTTCGGCGAATGGGGCTTCGACTATATCAAGGTCGATGCGTGCGGCATCGACGATTCCGGCGCGGCGATGCGGGCTCCACGCAGCGAGCATTTCGAGGCGCGCGCGCCGCTGATCTACCGGGCATCGCTCAATCGCACCAATATCGATGCGGTAAAGGCGCTCTACGCGCGATTCGCCACCGCCTTGGCCGCAGTTAACCCGGACAGCGACTATATACTTTCGCTTTGCCTATGGGGCAGCGCGAATGTCCGCGCGTGGGGCAAGGACGTCGGCAATTTGACGCGGACCAGCGACGACATCCGACCGATGTGGGGCAGGATGCTCCATTCCTACGACAGCGCGGTCAGGCGCGCGCTCTACGCGCATCCCGGATCGTGGAACGACCCCGACATGCTGTTCGTCGGTCACGGAGACTTCGATGCCAACCATCTGGTCGAGGCACGCGCGCACTTCACCCTGTGGGCCATGCTCAACGCGCCGTTGCTGATCGGCTACGACATGCGGCGCGCGCCGAAGTCGCTGCTGGATATCTGGGGCAACGCCGATCTGGTCCGCGCGAACCAGGATCCCGGCGGCCACCAGGCGGTGCTCGCCTATGACAGCGAGGACGCTCAGATCCTGGTTAAAACGCTGGGCGGCAGCGATCGCAAGATCGTCGCGCTGCTGAACCGCACCAACGCGCCTGTCGACATGACGCTGCTGGCGCGACACCTTCGCTTCGCCGACGGCGCTCCGATCGTATTGCGCGATCTCTGGACGAAGAAGACGCTCGATCCGTTCACCGGCACCCGCAAGCTCACGCTTGCGCCGCACCAGGCGCTCGCTTTCGAGGCGACCGGTACACGCACGCTGGGGGGTGGTTATTACCTTTCGGAGCTGCCCGGGCTGATCAACGTCGCGGTCGACGGCGTGGTCAGGCCGACGGCCGATCCGACCATCCATCGAGCCATCGATCCGTGGTCGGGAACCGTCGCGAGCTCGCGGCCGATCTACGCCGGCTGGGGTGGCGCAGGGGCGGACGAGGGCCCCTATCAGACCGGTCTGTCGATTGGTGGGACGCTGTCGGACGCAGGGATCGGCATCCTCGCCAACTCTCGAATGGAGGTTCGCAACGATCGCCGGTTCAGTCAGTTCACGGCGCAGGTGGGCGTCGATGACAACAGTCAGAACACGACAGCGGCCGTGCGCTTCGAGATTTACGGCGACGGCAAGCTGTTGGCCCGGAGCAAGCCGGTGCGTTTTGGCGACCCCTCCATCGCCATGACGGCGGACATAAAGAGCGCCGCGATTGTCGAGTTGATCGTCCAACAGGCGGGAGAACGCGCGGTCCCCGCCGCCGTGGCATGGGGTAATGCCATACTCCGGTGATAGGGCGATTTCCGTTCGGTCGGCTATCGCCCCTCGGCGGCAGTTCAGCCGAGACAGGATCGGAGAAACGCGTCGTGCGAGGGGAAGCTCGCGACGCGGGCGTCGACCGACCCGCGGATCCGGGCGGCGAGCGCCAACGCTTCGCCGCGCTCGGTCAGCGCCGCCAAGGCGGGGTAGCGCGCCGGGCGGAGGCCCTGCCCGAGCAGCACCGCGTGCCAGCTCGCCTCCTTGAAGAGGTCGTCGGCGTGCTCGACCACCAGCCCGTCCTCTTCGAACAGGCGCAGCCGCTCGACCAGGCTGTCGGGCCGGCGTTGGGTCCGGCAATGGCGCCAGAACGGCGTGTCGTCCCGTTCGGTGACGGTGTAGTGGGCGACGATGAAGTCGCGGACATAGCCGTACTCGCGGGTCATCGCGCGGTTGAACTGATCGGCCAGGCGCGGACTGATCGGATCGCCGGGAAAAAAGGCCATCAGCTTCGTTATCGCGACCTGGACCAGGTAGATCGCGGTCGACTCGAGCGGTTCGATAAACCCGCCCGCCAGGCCCATGGCGACGACGTTGTTGCGCCAGAACGCGCGACGATGGCCGGTCGTGAAATGCAGCAGCCGCGGCTCGGCCGTCGGCGGTCCGGCGAGCGCCCCCAGCAGTTCGTCGAGCGCCGCCCCCTCGGTCTGGAACGACGATGAAAAGACGTAACCGTTGCCCGTCCGATGCTGGAGCGGGATGCGCCATTGCCAGCCGGCCGATCTCGCGCTGGCGCGGGTGTACGGGGGGATGGGGTTCATCGGCGCGGTCGGCGCGGCCCACGCGCGGTCGCAAGGGAGCCACTCGCTCCAGTCGACATAGCCGGCCTTCATCGTTTGCTCGATCAAGAGCCCGCGAAAGCCCGAACAGTCGATGAAGAAGTCGCCGTCGATCTCGCGCCCGCCGTCCAGGACGATGCCGGTGACGTCGCCGCTCTCGCCGTCCCGTCGCACGTCGACGACGCGCCCCTCGATCCGTTGGACGCCGTGCGCCTCGGAATAGCTGCGTAGCAGCGCGGCGTAGAGGGTCGCGTCGAACTGATAGGCGTGGTTGACCGGCGGTTCCTGCGGCGTGGACGGCGGTTTCAGGGTGAAGCGACCGGCGCGGGCGGCCATCGTCTCAAGGTTGACGCGGCCATAGTCGAGCGCTTCCCCCTCCGCCCGCAGCCGCAACCAGTGCCGCATGAAGCTGATGCCGGCATGGTCGACGCCGTATTTCCCGAAGGGATGGAAATAGGAGGCGCCGATCCGCTGCCAGTCGTCGAACACGATGCCGAGCTTGAAGGTCGCCTTGGTACGGCGAACGATGTCGAGCGGGGTGAGCCCGAGGATGCGGTGAAAGGTGTCGATAATCGGGATGGTGGCCTCGCCCACCCCGATCGTGCCGATCGCGTCGGATTCGACCAGGACCACCGAGGCGTTCCGGCCGACGATCTTGCCGAGCGCGGCGGCGGCCATCCAACCGGATGTGCCACCGCCGACGATCACGAACCTGCGAGGGGGCCGACCGGTCATAGCTGCTCGTCATCCAAGTCCGACATGACCCATGACGACCACCCCATGCCGCCCATGCCTTAGAGCTTAAAGCGCAAGCCCGCTATGATCCGGCGATCGGTTTCAAACACGCTGCCGGGCAGGAACAACGCTTCCTGATCCGGGTCGGTATCGGTCGGGCCGCGTACCTGCGCCTCCGTCCGGATCTTGGTTGACAAGAGGTTCGAGCCCTGGATGTTGAACTCCAGCCTTCTGCTGAGCGCGAAGCGGATCGACGAGTCGAGGAACCCCTCCGATGTATGCCAGACGGGAAAGCCCAGACAGCAGTCGTTGACCGAGTCCAGATAACGCGACCGCCAATTATACGCGACACGTACGCCGATCGGCCCCTTCTCGTACAGCAGGACGGCGTTAAACGCGTGGTCGGATAGCTGCTCCAGCCGCCCCGGGTTGATGCGCCCGGGCTGCGCCGACAACGCCGTCGCCGTGCCCCCGCCGTCGGGATTGGTCTCCGCGATCAAGTTCGTGTTCTGAACGCCGGAGTTGTACACTCTGGTGTAGTTCAGCTGCGTGCCCAACCCGTCGAACGGCGCGGGCAGGAAATTGAAATAGCGCTGAAACGCGGCTTCGAAGCCATAGATCGAGGCGCCGTCGCCGTTCACCGGCCCCACCGCCACGATATCGCGGCTCACGCCGGCGTTGGCGATCGGAACCGAAAAGGTGCCGTTCTGGATATAATCGTAGAACTTCTTATAGAACACGGTAGCGCTGAAGCTGCCGGCGGTGGACGAATAGTATTCCACCGCGAGGTCGGCCTGGTCCGCCTTGATCGGCTGCAGGCGTGGATTGGTGATCTGCGCCGAGTAGTTGAAATTGTAGCTGACCGGCCGGCCCTGCGCGTCCAGCACCACTCGCGGGTTGCCGGGCGTGATATCGGACTGGACCAGCGAGTCGCGCTGGATGATCGTAAAGTTCTTGAGAAGCCCCATATCGGGCTTCGACAGCGCGCGCGACACGGCGAAGCGTACCAGCCAGTTCCGGTCCAAGTCGAACCGGAGATTTAGACTCGGCAGGAAGTTGGTGTGCGTCGTCGTCACCGTGGAGGTGACGAAATCGCCGGTGGAGAATGCAATGTCGTTCACCGATCCTGCGGTGAGACACGCCGGCGTGATGAGGAACGGGTTCTGGGCCAGTGCCGCCGCCTGTTCGGGCGTGAGCGGCAGGCAGTTCCGCGCGACCTCGGCAAAGGGCTGCGCGAACGTGGTCGCACCGCCGCTACGCACGGTGTTCTCCACCCAGCGTACGCCGATATTGCCGCGTACGCCGACCGAGCCGAACAACGCCGGATCGCCGAACTTGACCATGGCGTAGGCCGACTTGGTCTTCTCGCGGACGTCCAACATCTCGCCGGGCGTGAAGCAGCTGTCCGCCACCTCCTGCGGCCGGTCGCAGATCGCGTTCCAGAGCGAGGATGCGACGCCGCCCTGGTCGGTCTGGCCCTGAATGCTGAACCGTTTCCTCAGCTCATCCTTGTTCGACGTCACCGCGTCCGTCGGGAAGATGAACATGTCCTTGTCGATGATGCCACCGCCCAGGATGTCGCTGCCGAACGACTTGGTCTCGTAGAAACCAGGCTCGTAGCCTTGGAACAGGATGGTCCCGTCTGGCCGGAAGGCAGGGCCGGAATCAACGAAAAAGCTCTCGGCGGGGTTCGCCGTCCAGTCGGCGGAGATCGACTGCCAGTTGTACGCCGACCAATTGTGCTGCTGCCGCCGATTGGCGTAGCGGCCCCCTACGCGGATCTCCTCCACCCAGCTCGCTTCGGGCTTGTACGCCACATCGGCCCGGAACGCGTCGAGATCGCCGCCGCTGTCCGTGATGTGATCCATGATCGACTCGGGGCTGTAGTTCGCCGAGTTCGTCAGGGGATCCGAACCGAAGGTGTTGTAGCCCGACGGCGGCAGCAACGTGACGGACGGGTAGTCGCCCTCCAGGTTGAGCCCGATATCGGCGAAGCTGCGCAGATTGAAGGTGGTGTCGTCTGACGTCGATTCCGCCGAAACGCGCTGATAGTCGATGGTCGCCGAAAGCTGTTCGGTGGGCGCCCATTTCAGGTTGAACGCCATGTCGGCGACCTGCCGCCGATCGGCGATATAGCGCGTCTGGGTATTGAACGCGGACCCGGCCCGGCATGGTATGTCGCCGTTCGCGGAAAAGGTGCACGGCTGGATATAGGGCCGCCCATCGGGAAGGACGCCGAACTGGGTGGTCGAGGTCGGAACGTAATCGCCGTTCGCGTCGGTGAAGCCGAAACCGCCCCCGCCGCGTGAACTGGTTATCACGCCGCTCCTGAACGAACCGTTCGGAAAGAAGGTGAACGGCGCTCCGCCGCGAGGCGGGGCGATGAAATACGGGTCGGTGAACAGCTGGGTCTGCGGCGTCGTCTGCGGGATGAAGCCCCAGTAGGTCGTGAAGTTGTTCTCGTTCGCGATGTTGTCGTATTCGGAGCGGTTATACTGCGCGGTGAACAACAGGGCGCGGCTCGGGCTCTCCCACTGGAAAGCGGCGGACGCCCCCTTGCGTTCCCGGTTGTAGCGTGTGCGCGTTTCAATGAATCCGTTGGGGACGTAGTTCAGCCCGGGTCCGAAGACACCCGCTTCGAACGGCGCGTAACGCGTGAGGAGCGCGCCTTGCGAGATCGTCTGGATCTTCGAGTAAGCGCCGGCCGCCATCACGCCGAACTCGCCGATATCGGTGGTGAAGCGGGTCGAGACCAGGCCGGATACGTCGGGCGTGACCTTCTCGCTCAACGTGCCGTAATTGGCGGTGGCGGTCAGCGAGAAGAGCGTCCCCGCCTGATCGAACGGCACCCGCGTGCGCAGGTCGATCGTGCCCGCGATCCCACCCTCGATCATGTCCGCTGACTGGTTCTTGTACACGTCGACCGCGGCCAGCAGGTCCGGCGAGATGTCGGCGAAGTTAAGGCCATAACCGGCCGAAGCGGAAAAGGAGTCGCGCCCATTGATCTCCGAGCGGACCTGGGTCAGGCCGCGGATGATGACCGCCGAGGGCTCGGCCGGGTAGTGGGTGGCGTCGCCCTGGTTGGTGCGCGCCACGGTGATGCCGGGGACGCGCTGGAGCGCTTCGGCGACCGACTTGTCGGGGAACGCGCCGATGTCGGTCGCGGTGATCGAATCGACGAAGGTGTCGGCGTCGCGCTTGCGCTGCGCCGCCGCGCGCAAAGCCTCGCGAACGCCGACCACGACGATGTCGGATCCCTCGGCAGCGGCGTCGTCGGCGGGCGGAGCCTGCTGACCCTCATCATTGGGGGCGGTGCTTTCCTGCGCATAGGCCGGGCCACCAAGCCCCAACACAACCAGAGCCGTCGATGCAATCAGACGGTGTCGAAGCGAAAGAACCATAATGCCCCCTATCTTTCGTTTATGTTTTTCTCGCGTTCACTCTATCCCGGTTTTGTCATCATGCAAGACACAACGAAAGATATTTGTCATATAATTTTGGTTGGTTCCATAGCACTGTCAAAATAACAGGGCATAGCTATGGTCGAGATAGAGAGGTGCGAGTGGAAAGAACGCTGACGTGACCATGATCTTTCGTTTCAGCGCTCCCGCGCCGTTCCGGGTCGGGTTCGCGGGGCGATGAACCATTCGATTTGGAAGATCGTCGTCGTCGGCGGCGGGACCGCCGGCTGGATGACGGCGGCATCGCTGGCGCATCAATTCGTCGATCTCCCCGTCGCGATCACGCTGATCGAATCGGACGAGATCGGGACGGTGGGCGTCGGCGAAGCGACCGTGCCGCATATCCGCTTCTTCAACGCGCGGCTGGGCATCGACGAGGTCGAGTTCATGCGACGCACCCAGGCGACGTTCAAGCTCGGCATCGAGTTCCGTGATTGGGCGCGCAAGGGCGACAGCTACATCCATCCGTTCGGCCGGTTCGGCGAGGACCTCGACGGGGTGGCTTTCCACCATCACTGGGCGCGGTTGCGGCGTGACGGCGCGGGCACCGACCCCGACAGCTATTCCGTCGCCGCGATGGCCGCGCGGCACGATCGCTTCGCGCACCCGGCCGCCGATCTCGACTCGCTGCCCGGCAGCTATTCCTACGCCTTCCAGTTCGATGCTGGCCTTTACGCGCGCTACCTGCGCGATTTCGCCGAACGACGCGGCGTGGTCAGGCGCGAGGGCCGGGTCGTGGACGCGACGGTCGACCCGCGCACGGGCTTCGTCGCGTCGGTGGCGTTGGCGAGCGGCGAGGTCGTCCCGGGCACGCTGTTCATCGATTGCTCGGGTTTTCGCGCCCTGTTGATCGGCGAGGCGTTGGGATCGCCTTTCGAGGAGTGGGGACGCTGGCTGCCGTGCGACCGGGCGCTCGCGGTCCCGTGCGATAGCGACTTGCCGCTGTCGCCCTACACCCGCGCGACGGCGCGCGAGGCGGGATGGCTTTGGCGCATCCCGCTCCAGCACCGGGTCGGCAACGGCCATGTCTATTCCAGCGCCCACCTCGATGACGACCGCGCGGCCGACGACCTGCTGTCGCAACTGGAAGGCGCGCCTCGCGGCGACGTCAGGCCGCTGCGGTTTCGCGCCGGGATGCGCCGGCGGCAATGGATCGGCAATGTCGTCGCAATCGGCCTGGCCGCCGGATTTCTCGAACCGCTCGAATCGACCAGCATCCACCTGATCCAGCTGGCGATCGGCCGGCTGCTCGGCCTGTTCCCCGACCTGCATTGGGAACCCGCGCTGGCCGCGGAGTTCAACCGCACCATGGGAACCGAATATGAGCGGGTCCGCGACTTCCTGATCCTGCACTATCACGCGACCGAACGCGACGACACGCCGTTCTGGCGTGACATGCGCTCCCTCCCCATCCCCGACAGCTTGGCCGAGCGGCTGGAGGCGTTCCGGAGGCGCGGCATCGTCGTGAACTACCGCGAAGGTATGTTCCTCGACGCGAGCTGGGTGGCGGTGCTGCTGGGCCAGCGGGTGCTGCCCGACATGCTCGACCCGATGGCGCTCCGCCGCCCGATCGGCGAAATCGCTCGGTCGGTCGAGGCGTTCCGGCGGGACTGCGCCGACACGGCGCGGTCGCTGCCGACGCAGGGCGACTACCTCGCGCGGATCGGCGCCCGTGCCGCTTAGCCGCATCGTCATCGTCGGCAACGACGACATCGCCTGGATCGCGGCGGACATGCTCGCGCGCGCGGTGCGACCGCCGTTCGTCGCGGTCCATCTGGTCCGCCCGGACGAGGCGGTGAGCCCCTGGGCGGCGCTGGCGCACGGCGCGACGCTGTCGCCGGAGGCGACGGAGATCAGCGATATGTTCGGCCGCGACGAACTGGCGTTGATTCGGGCGACACGCGGCAATTTCCTGGTCGGTTCGGTGCTGCGCGGCTTCGGGCCCGCCGACGCCGCCTTTCTCCCGTTCGGCGCGATCGGCGAGCCCGCGGGGCAGATCGCCTTCCATCACCTGATCGCGCGCCGTCGCGAGGCCGATCGCGCGCCGCCATTGTCGGCGTTCATGGGCGGATCGCTCTGCGCCCAGGCCGAACGCTTCGCGCCGCCCGCCGCCGCCGACGCCGCGGGGCAGGCGGCGTTCAACTACGGGCTGCATGTCGACGGCGGCCTGTACGCGGCGGCGGCATCGGCCGACGCCGTCGCGCGGGGCGTCACCGTCACCAACGGTTCGATCGCCTTGATCGACCGGGACGATGCGGGCCACGTCACGTCGGTCACCACCGACGACGGGACCGCGATCGCCGGCGACCTGTTCGTCGATTGCGGAAACTGGCTCGACGACGACCCGCCCGTCGTCGACTGGAGCCGATGGCTGCCGTGCAACCGATTGGCGGGCATGGTCCGGGACAGCGCCGACGCGCCGTCGGTGTCGATGCGGCTCGCGGCGCATCTGGGCGGGTGGCGGCGCCAGGGTTCGCTGGTCGGCGCCGTCGTCGACAGCTTCGCGTTCTGCGACGTGGTTCCGGGGGAATGGCCCGCCGCCTCGGTGGCGTTCCGCGCGGGACGATGCGAAACGCCGTGGCGGGGCAATTGCGTGGCGATCGGCGATGGCGCGGTGATCCTCGATCCGATCAGCGACATGCGCCTCCATCTCGCCCTGTCGGCGATCGCGCGGCTTGCCGGGCTGCTCCCCGCGAGCGACGATCAGGGCGTCGAGGCGCGGGAGTATAATCGGCGCACCGTCGCCGAGCTCGACCACGCGCGCGATTTCGCGATCGCGCATTATTGCCTGAACGGGCGGGTCGGCGACCCCTTCTGGGACCAATGCCGGACGATGGTCCCGCCCGATACGTTGCAACAGCGGATCGCGTTATACCGCGGCTGCGGCCGGATCGCGGCGATGGATGGCGATCCGCAACCCGCGTCCGCCTGGATCGCGTTATTCGATGCGCTCGGGGTACGGCCGGCGCGGTACGACTCGCTGGCCGACCTGCTATCGCCCGCCGAGGTCGATCGCCACCTGATGCAGGTTCGCGACGGGCTCGTCGCGCGGGTCGGGGCGATGCCGCCCTATCGCGAAACCGCCAGACTCGTCGCGGGACGATAAGGCCGCGCCGGCGTCATTGGAGCGAAACCAAACGCAACTAGTTGTCCAAGATTGATTGCGATTCGCTGGCCTGTTAACGCGTCGTGGAAGGGAACATGGACCCAGTGCCAGTCACACGAGACACCAGCGAGCGCCGCCAGAAGATCAGCGCCATGGTGCGCGAACGCGGCAGTGTGCAGGTCGCGCCGCTCGCATCGCAGTTCAGCGTGTCGATGCAGACGATCCGCAAGGATCTGCACTTCCTCAGCCGGCGGGGCATCGCCGAGCGTTCCTATGGCGGCGCGATCCTGGCCGGCGCGGCCAACCTGATCAGCGAGCCGGCGCTCGATGCGAAGCGGGCCGTCAATACCGACGAGAAGGTGCGTATCGGCCGCCTCGCGGCGTCGATGGTCGCCCCCGGCGATTCGATCGTGCTCGACTCCGGGACCACGGCGCTGCAGATCGCGCTGCATCTGCCCGACACCGACGAGATCACGGTGGTCACCAACGATTTCGAGATCCTGGCGGCGCTGGTGCAGAAGAACCAGATCAACGTGATGATGCTCGGCGGCGTGCTGCGACGCAAGAACATGGCGTTCTACGGCGCCCAGACGATGAGCGCGCTCGACGACCTGCACGTCGACAAGCTGTTCCTCGGCGTCGACGGGTTCGACGTAGAACGCGGAATCACCACGCATCACGAGCCCGAGGCCATGCTGAATCGCAAGATGGTCGAGGCGGCGCGGCAGGTGATCGTCGTCACCGACAGCTCGAAATTCGGCCAGATCTGCCTGCACCGGATCATCAGCCTCGCCGACATCGACGAACTGGTGACCGACGGGAACGACATTCCCGCCGACATCGTCACGGCGGCGGAGCGGGTGGGCTTCACCATCAGGCGATCCTGACCCGCCGCGCCGGCGCGTTACTCGATTGTCAGGACCGTCCCGAGGCCGAACGCCCCCAGGCCGTCATCCCAGCGCTGGCCCTTCGCCGGGTCGTCCGCGTTGGCGACCCGGATCGCGTAGCGGGCATCGCCGGCAAGGCGCAGGTCGGCGTCGGGCAAGGCGAACAGCACCTCGTACGCGCCGGCGGCGAGATCGCCGGGCAGCGCGATCCGGAGCGTCGCCGCCGTGTCGACACCGGGCAGCCAGCCGCGCGGGTCCGCGCCGTCGGCCCGCAATCGCCGCACCAGCCCGGTCCCCCGGTGGCGCAACAGCACCGCGACCAACCGCGGATTGTATATCCGCGCCCAGCCGGCATTGCGCGCGACGATCGCCACGTCGACGCGTCCCCCGCGCGCGGCGGTCGCGGGATGCGACGCGCCGATCAGCGCGATCCGGTAGCCCATCCGGCGGCGTACCTCGGCCATGCAGCCCTCGGCGATCCACCGTTCGTGGAACAGCTTCCGGTAATAAGAGGTGTTGAGGTAGGTCAGGTTGTACCGGCCGCCTTCGTCGAGGATGGCGTCGCACCCGACGCGCGGGGTCGCGCCAGGATCGTCGGCGGGATTGCACGTCTCGCCTCCGAACGGCGCCACGTCGCCAAGGCTGTCGAGATAGACTTGCTGCGCCTGTCGCTTCGCCGGATCGTCGTCATAGGTGCCGACGTCGGTCTGGCTGGCGAGGAAGCAATCGTTGTGAAAACCCAGGCGGAACCCGCCCGACAGCGTCGCCGCGACGCCAGGCAGCGTCGGCGCCCAATCCGCGAGGTACGGCGGATAGCGGAACTGGACGAAGCGGCTGGCGGGCACGGCGTCGAGCAAGGCGTCCTTGATCCGGGTACGCGCGACCGGCTCCGTCAGGCCGTTGGAGGAGGCGTGCCATTCGCCCCAGGCGCCGATGAAGCCCGCCTGCACGAAGGCGATCACGTCGGCATTGCGTCGCCATACCGGCTTCAACTGCGCCAGATGGCCCAGCACGCGGGGCAGCGGCGCGTCCTGCGCGCTCTGATAGCCGGTCTCGCCGCGTGGATAGTTATACGTGCCGCGCACGATCAGCTTGACGCCACCGCGCCGGGCGACGGCGAACGCCGTGTCGAGCCGGTCGAGCAGCTCGGCGGGCAGCTCGGTGCGGGCGTACGGCTCGAGATCGATGCGCGCGTACATCAGCCGGTAGCCGTCGGCGAAGGCGTCCTTTACATCGTCGGCCGCCAGTCGCGCGAGGTCGGTCTTGAGCGGGCGATAGAAGCCGCGTTCGGGGTTCGCGAACTCCGCGTCGGTGGGGCGTAACTCGACGCTGACGGCGTTCGTCGGGACGGGAGCTTCGGACTGCCGGGCGTACAGCGCTCCGCCTGCCCCGCACACGGTCAGTACGGCCAGGGGAAGCAGGCTCTGTCGAATACGCATCGATGTTTCCGCCTTTCGCGATGGTCAGCCCAGGTGGAACACCCGCCGCGCGTTCGTGTAGTAGATGCGGTCGATCACCTCGCGGGGTAGCGCGAGACCGGCCGCGTCCGCGTTAATCGCGTCGACCCGCTGGCTCTTGTCGGTCGCGAGGTACCGCCAGTCGGCGCGCCACACCCGGTCGGCCTCGCCGGCGAAGTTGTCGGTCGCCGGCGGGTTCTGCGCGCGCGCGGCGGGATCGGGCGGGCTGTGGGTCAGGTCGGTGCCGTAGAGCAGCCGGTCCTGGTACTTGACGAAGAAGGCGCGCACGCGCGGCAGATCCTTTACCGACTGGGCCTGCAGATTGGACATCCGCGCCGCCAAGTCGACCGTCGCGTTGGGATACCGATCGAGGAAGCGCGCGAGCTCGTCGACGCTCCATTCCAGGCTCGCCATGTGCGCGCCGACGACGGCCAGCTTGGGGTGGTTCCCGACGAAGCGGTCGCGCGCCGCCATCAGCGCCTCGTAGCTCGGCTCCTCGGGATGCAGGTACATGTAATATTCGGGATGCGCCTTGAAATAGGCGCGGTCGTTCTCGGTGGTCATCTGGTCGAGCGGCAGCCAGCAGTTCCGCGGCTCGCCCTGGTGGGCGATCAGCGGCACACCGCGCGCCTGGATGAAGTCCATCACCCCGCTAAAGCGCGGATCGTCGATGAAGACGCGCTTATTCGACGGGTCCTTTTCGACCATGCCGATATTCTTCCACACCTTTACCGAAATCGCGCCTTGGGCGAACCCGGCGGCCAGCGCGCGGTTCGTCCGCTCGGTCCATGTCGGCGTACCAAAGCCCCGCATCGAAAATGCGGTCGCGAAGTGGAACCGCTTGGGGTCGGCCTTGTGCATCTTTGCGGCGATCACCGACTGAGTCGCGAGCGGCGGGAAATCGGGATAGTCGACGTTGATCGACAGCAGCTCGAATCCGTCCTTGCGCGCGACCGCGAGGAGGGCGGGGTCGTCGACGTTCGCGTGGACGTGAGCGTCGAATTTACGCACACCGGCGAAGTCGCTCTCGTCATAGGTGGCGGGCGGCGCGGTCGCCGACAGGAGCAGGAAAGCGGCAAGCGGTAGCATTAGCTTGGCGATCAATGGAGCCTCCATCACCCGAAATAAAACGCGCGTTAAGTTGCGTTTCGATTTGCGCTGCTTGCGATCATGGTGCAAGCTCTTTCGAACGATCCGACGTGGCGCAGGCCTTGTCGGGCACAAGGAGGATCGCCGAATGCAGCACCGGTCGCTTTCCCGCCGCGAGGTCACGGCGCGCCTGTTGTCCGGCGCGGCCGTCATCGGCGCCGCGGCGACGCTTCCGGCGCGGCTCCATGCCGCCACGCCGCGCAGCGCGCGCATCGGCGACGGCGCGCTCATGATCGATTTCGACGCCTCGATGCGCTCGCGCGTGCTGCGCGGCGGCACCGCGTTGACGACCGAGGGCGCCGGCGAGGCGATCCACCTGACCGACGGCACGACGATCGATCGTTTCCTGCTGCTCGACCACGACCGGCGGCCAGTGACGGGACCGCACGGCGCGGGCCAACGCCACACCCTGCGCGGCACCGCCTCGGGACGCCTCGAGCAGCAAATGGCGGTGACCTTTCTTGATCGCTACCCCGGCCTCGCCCTGATCGAGATCGCCTATCGCAACACCGGGTCAGCGCCGCTCGGCGTCGCCGGCTGGCGCAGCGTGACCCACGACCTGCTGCCGCACAAGGACGGCGCGTGGACCTTTTCCGGCGCGTCGCACGCCGATCGGCGCGACTGGGTGCAGCGCATCGCGCCCGGTTTCGACCAGCGCAATTTCATGGGCATGAACGCGTCGGACTATGGCGGCGGCACGCCGGTGGCGGCGGTGTGGCGGCGCGATGCCGGCATCGCGGTGGGCCACCTCGAAACCGTGCCGAAATTCGTCGCGCTGCCGGTCGTCTCGCAGCCGGGCGGTACCCGCGTCGGCCTGTCGGGCGACGAGCCGGCGATGCTGGCGCCCGGCGCGACGCTGACGCTGCCGATGACCTTCCTGATGGTGCATGAGGGCGATCACTTCCGCCCGCTCGACGCTTATCGCCGCCTGATGGCGGAGCGCGGTATCGCGGCCCCCACGGCCCCCGCCGCCAGCTACGCGCCGACATGGTGCGCCTGGGGTTACGAGCGTAACTTCACCGTCGATCAGGTGCTCGCCACGCTGCCCAAGGCGAAGGCGGTCGGGCTGGACTGGGCCGTGCTCGACGACGGCTGGCAGACGGCGGAAGGCGATTGGGCGGTCGACCGCAAGAAGTTCCCGCGTGGCGGCGCGGACATGAAGGCGTTCGCCGACCGCATCAAGGCCGCTGGCATGAAGCCGCGCCTGTGGTTCGCCCCGCTCGCGGTCGACCCCGGCACCGACCTGCTGCGCGACCGCCCGGACATGCTGCTGCTCGACGCGAACGGCGCGGCGCAGAACGTGACGTTCTGGAACGCATATACGCTCTGCCCCGCGTACCAGCCGACGGTGGACTATTTCCGCGGCCACATCCGGCGCATCGTCGGGGAGTGGGGTTTCGAGGGACTCAAGCTGGACGGCCAGCACCTCAACGGCGTCGCGCCCTGCCACAATCCGGCGCATTGCCACGCCCGCCCCGAGGAATCGGTAGAGAAACTCCAGGATTTCTGGAAGGCGCTGTACGACGAGGCGCTGGCGGCGAACCCGCAGGCCGTCGTCGAGATCTGCCCGTGCGGCGATTCCTATGCGTTCCACAACCTGCCGGCGACCAACCACACACCCGCGTCCGATCCGCTCAGTTCGTGGCAGATCCGGCTGAAGGGCAAGACGTTCAAGGCGCTGATGGGGCCGCAGGCGGCCTATGCGGGCGACCATGTCGAGCTGAGCGACGGGCGAGACGACTTCGCCTCGACCTACGGCATCGGTGGGATACCCTCGACCAAGTTCACTTGGCCGCGCGACATCGAGAAGCCGATGGCCGCGCTGCCGCCCGGCGGCTGGGTGCTGACGGCCGAGAAAGAGGCGTTGTGGCGCAAGTGGATCGCGCTGTATCGCGCGAACATGCTGCCGACCGGCGACTATCTCGGCGGGCTGTACGATATCGGCTTCGACAAGCCCGAGGCGCATGTCGTGACCAAGGACGGCGCGCTCCATTACGCGTTCTACGCCGACAAGTGGGACGGGCCGGTGACGCTGCGCGGCCTCGACGCCGGTCGCTACGCGCTGACCGACAGCTTCACCGGCCGCCCGCTTGGCACGGCGAGCCGCGAACGGGCCGAAGTCCGCGCGCCGTTCGAGCGCTTCCTGCTGATCACCGCCACCCCGATCCGCGCAAACGCCGCGTGACCGCGCCGACCGCGACCGGCCGGCTCTGGTTGTTCAACGCCCTGACCACGGTCGGGCTATGGGGCGTCTGGGGCGCGTTCTCCGGCCTGTCGCCGCAGCGTGGCTTCCCGGAAACGCTGGTCTATTGCGTCTGGGCGCTGACGATGGTGCCCCCCGCGCTGATCGTGCTGGCGATGGCGAAGTGGCGGCTCGACACCGCCCCGCGCGCCGTCCTCCATGGCCTGGCGATCGGCCTGCTCGGCGCGGGTGGTCAGATGGTGTTGTTCTACGCGGTCGCGCGAGGGCCCGCCTATCTGATCTTTCCCGTCATATCGCTGTCGCCGATCATCACCATCGCCCTGTCGTTCCTGTTGATCGGCGAGCGCACCGGACGACTTGGCGTGATCGGGATCGTGCTGGCCTTGGTGGCCTTGCCGTTGTTCGACTTCGCGCCGACAGGCGGCGCCGGCGCGACCTCCGCCTGGCTGCTGCCGGCATTCGTCGTGATGGCGTGCTGGGGGGTGCAGGCCTATTTCATGAAGGCGGCCAATGCGCTGATGTCGGCGGAAAGCATCTTCTTCTACATGATGCTGAGCGGATTGGCGCTGACCCCGGTCGCGTGGGCGATGACATCAGCGGCGCAGCCGGTCAACTGGGGCTGGGACGGGCCATGGCTGGCCGCCGGCATTCAGGTTCTCAACGCCATTGGCGCGCTCACGCTCGTCTTCGCCTTCCGTTACGGCAAGGCAATCGTTGTCGCACCACTCACCAACGCGGGGGCGCCGCTCGCCACGGCAGTCATCTCGCTGGCGTTGCTCGGCGTGATGCCGGGGTCCCTCAAGCTGTTCGGTATCGCCTTGGCGGCGATCGCATCCTTGCTGCTGGCGCTCGAGCCCGATGCCGCCGCCCCGAAGTCCGAACGGGGGTAGGTTGCGGTATGTTTCGTTTGCTTGTGCCCGCCTCGCGATGACGCTAACGGTGCCGCGGAAGGATTCTTAGGTGCAATTGATCCAGGACGTCATCGCGCGGCACAAGGCCGGTGAACGGGTCGGCGTCACCTCCGTGTGCTCGGCGCATCCGCTGGTCGTGGAAGCGACGCTGCGCCACGCGCTGGCGCGGGGCGACGGCTTCGTGCTGATCGAGGCGACGTCGAACCAGGTCAATCAGGAGGGCGGCTATACCGGCATGACCCCCGCCGACTTCCGCTCGTTCGTCGAGCGGATCGCCGACCGGGTGGAGTTCCCGCTCCCGCGTCTCGTGCTCGGCGGCGACCATCTCGGCCCCAATGCCTGGGCGGCGCGGCCCGCCGCCGAGGCGATGGACAAGGCCGAGGTGATGGTCGCCGACTATGTCCGCGCCGGCTTCCGCAAGGTGCACCTCGACTGCTCCATGAGCTGCGCCGACGATCCCACCCCCTTGCCCGAACGCACGATCGCCGAGCGCGCCGCCCGGCTCGCGGGCGCGGCGGAGCAGGCCTTTGCCGGCGACGACGCGGATGCGCCGGTTTACGTGATCGGGACCGAGGTGCCGGTGCCGGGCGGCGCGGCCGAGGATTTGGACGAACTCGCCGTGACCACGCCGCGCGACGCGCTGGCGACGGTCGAGCTGCACCGGGAGTTGTTCGAGGGAGCCGGCCTCGGTCGCGCCTGGCGCCGCGTGATCGCCACCGTCGTCCAGCCCGGAGTCGAGTTCGATCACGACAAGGTGGTCGACTACATTCCTGAAAAAGCGGCGGCGCTCAGCGCGGCGATTGGGCCGGTCGACCACCTCGTCTACGAAGCGCATTCGACCGATTACCAGACGCCAGAAGCGCTCGCCGCGCTGGTGCGTGATCACTTCGCGATCCTGAAGGTCGGACCCGGTGTCACCTTCGCGCTGCGCGAGTCGCTGTGGGCGCTCGACGCGATCGAACGCGAGACGGTGGAGCCGCCACGCCGCGCGCGCCTGCGCGACGTCACGCTCGATCGGATGCGGGCCGAGCCGAGCAACTGGCGCAAATATTACCACGCGACCGGCGCCGCGCTGGAGCAGCAGCTGCAATACAGCCTGAGCGATCGGATCCGCTACTACTGGCCCGATCCGGCGATCGTGGCGGCCACCGACATGCTGTTCGCCAACCTTCGCGAGACGCCGCCGACTCTGGCGCTAGTCAGCCAGTACCTACCCCTGGCCTATGCCGCCGTCCGCCGCGGCGCGGCCGGCGTGGACCCGGCCGAGCTCGTCATGGCGCATATCGCGGCCACCCTCGACGCCTATGACGGAGCGTGCCACCCACATGACTGACATACTTCGCTTTCCGCATCCCGTTCCAGCTGCCCCCGCTCCTGCTACGGTCGCGGCGCACGATTGCTGGACCCGTCGGGAAATCCTGCAACAGCCCGAGACGCTGGTCGCGACGCACACGCTGGTCGCGGAGCAGGCCGATGCGATCGCCGACTTCCTTCGCCCGTTCCTGAACCGGCGCGAGGCTCGCATCGTCCTGACCGGCGCTGGTACGTCGGCGTTTATCGGTGACAGCATCGCTCCCTCGCTGACCGGCCTGCTCGACCGTCCGGTGGAGGCGATCCCGACGACCGACATCGTCAGCGCGCCCGACCTGTATCTGCGTCCCGACGCGCCGCTGCTCCTCGTCTCGTTCGGGCGATCGGGCAACAGCCCCGAAAGCATCGCCGCGGTCCACCTGGCGGACGCGCGGCTGGCCGACGTGCGCCACCTCGTCATCACCTGCAACGCGGACGGGGCGCTCGCGCGGCGGCGGGGCGACGACGCCTTCGTCATCGTCCTGCCCGAGGCGACGCACGACCGCGGCTTCGCGATGACGTCGAGCTTCAGCGCGATGATGATGGCGGCGCTCGCCGCGCTGTTCCCGCCGGCGGTGACGAGAAATCGCGTCCGCGCGATCGCCGACGCGGTCCGCCATGTCGCCGCCACGAAGGAGGCCGCCCTCGCCAAGCTCGCGTCGCGCCGGTTCACGCGCGTGGTCTATCTGGGCAGCGGGCCGTTCAAGGGACTCGCGCGCGAAGCCGCGCTGAAACTTCTCGAGCTCAGCGACGGAAGGCTAGTCTCCGCCTTCGACACGTCCCTAGGCTTCCGCCATGGCCCCAAGGCGATTGTCGACGACGGCACGCTGGTGGTCGTGTTCCTGTCCAACGATCCGCTGACCCGTCGCTATGACCTGGACATCGTCGAGGAGGTCCGCGCGGATGGGCATTGCGGCGAACTGGTCACCGTGTCGGCGCAGCCCGGCGATGCGGCGGACATCTTCGTACCGGACATGGGTTCGGCCGACGACGTCGACCTGCTGTTCCCCTTCCTCGTTCCCGCGCAGATGTTCGCGCTTCACGTCTCGATCGCGCTCGGGCTGACGCCGGACACGCCCAATGCGAGCGGCGCCATCAACCGCGTCGTCCAGGGCGTCCGTATCCATTCGCCTGCATGACCGTCGACCGCTTCTTCGTTGGCGTCGACGGGGGCGGCACCAAGACCGAGTTCCTGTGCATCGACGACGGCGGCGCGGTGCGCGCGCGGGCGCGGACCGGCACGACCTATCATCCGCAAGTCGGTTTGGAGGGCGTCGCGCGCGCGCTGACCGATGGCATCGGCGCGCTGTGCGCGCAGGCGGGCATAGTCTCCACCGACATGGCTTTTGCCTTTATCGGCCTGCCCGCGTTCGGCGAGGATAGCGCGATCGATCCGTTGCTGGGCAAACTTTGCGGGCAGATCCTAGGGCACGATCGTTACCGATGCGGCAACGACATGATCTGCGGCTGGGCGGGATCGCTCGGCTGTGGCGACGGGATCAACCTTGTCGCCGGAACGGGCTCCATCGGCTACGGCCGGCGCGGCGACCGGGAGGCGCGGGTCGGCGGATGGGGGGAGATGTTCAGCGACGAAGGCTCGGCCTATTGGATCGCCACCCAGGGCTTGAACGCCTTCACGCGCATGAGCGATGGACGGCTGCCACGCGGTCCGCTCCACCATGCGGTCCGCGAGAGGCTGGCGCTCGATTCCGATCTCGACCTGTGCGCCCGGATGCTGGGGGACGGGTCCATGGGTCGCGACGCCGTCGCCGCTCTCGCGCCGCTCGTGGTCCAGGCCTCGATCGACGGCGATGAAGCGGCGACGACGATCCTAGCCCGGGCGGCGAGCGAGTTGGCGGAAATGGCGATCGCCCTGCGCGCCAGCCTCGGCTATGCGCCGGGCGAGCGTACGCGCATCTCCTGGTCGGGCGGCGTACTGTCGAAGGCCGGCCCCGTACGGGACGGGTTTCGCGACATCCTGCGCGGCGGCGACCTGTTCGACATCGTCGAACCGCGCTGGGATCCCGCGGAGGGAGCGGCCCGCTATGCTCGCCTGCTCGCCGATGCCTCGCCCGATACGGGCATCGGTCGTCCCGTCGCGGCGGCAACGGCCCTGACAGCGCAGGAGAGGGAATGAACGACGCCGACATCGCCAGGATCGCGGGCGATCCGCGTTATCGAAGACTGGTCGAGCGCCGCAACCGGTTCACCCGGCTGTTGAGCGGTGTGATGCTGGCGACCTATTTCGGCTTCCTGCTGCTCATCGCCTTCAACAAGGCGCTGCTGGCGCGCCCGATCGGGAACGGCGTCACCTCGGTCGGCATCGTCCTTGGTTTCGGGGTGATCCTGCTGGCGATCGGGCTTACCGGTTTGTATGTTCGGCGCGCGTCCCGTGAATATGATCCGCTGATCGAAGCGCTCCGCCGGGACGCCCACCCGTGATGCGAGGGGTCGGGATCGCGGCGCTGCTCGTCGCGCTGGCGGCGGCCGCGCCGGCGGCGGCGGACGCGATCGCGGGTCAGACCGTGCAACGCGCGACCAATTGGACCGCGATCGCGATGTTCGCGGTCTTCGCCGCGCTGACGCTCGCCATCACGCGCTGGGCGGCACGGCGTACGCGGACCGCTTCCGAATTCTACACCGCCGGCGGCGGCATCACGGGATTCCAGAACGGGCTGGCGATCGCCGGCGATTACATGTCGGCCGCCTCCTTCCTCGGAATTTCGGCGCAGATCTTCAACGACGGCTTCGACGGCCTGATCTATTCGATCGGCTTCCTCGTCGGTTGGCCGATCATCCTGTTCCTGATGGCGGAGCGGCTGCGCAATCTGGGCCGATACACCTTCGCCGACGTCGCGTCGTTCCGCTTCGCCCAGCCGCCGGTGCGGACCTTCGCCGCGATCAGCACGCTCGTCGTCGTGCTGTTCTACCTCATCGCGCAGATGGTCGGGGCGGGGCAACTCATCAGGCTGCTGTTCGGCCTACGCTACGAATATGCCGTGGCGATCGTCGGCCTGCTGATGACGCTGTACGTGCTGTTCGGCGGGATGACGGCGACGACATGGGTGCAGATCGTCAAGGCCGTGCTGCTCTTGGCGAGCGCTACCTACATGGCCGTAATGGTGCTGCTGCCGTTCGGCTTCTCGCCCGAGGCGCTGTTCGCGCGCGCGGTGGCGGTCAAGACCGACCTAGCCGCGGCCGGGGGAACGGCGTCCGCCGACGCCGCCGTCGCCGGCCGATCGATCATGGGACCGGGTAACTTCATCAGGGATCCCGTGTCGGCGGTATCGTTCGGCTTGGCCTTGATGTTCGGCACGGCGGGCCTGCCGCACATCCTGATGCGGTTCTTCACCGTGCCCGACGCGCGGGCGGCGCGGAAATCGGTGCTATGGGCGACGGGGTGGATCGGCTATTTCTACATGCTCACCTTCGTGATCGGCTTCGGGGCGATCGTGCTGGTCGCCACCCGACCGGAGTATATCGATCCCGCGGGCGGGCTCATCGGTGGCGGCAACATGGCGGCGATCCATCTCGCGCATGCGATCGGGGGAGACCTGTTCCTTGGCTTCGTCTCGGCGGTCGCGTTCGCCACGATCCTGGCGGTGGTGGCGGGCTTGACCTTGTCCGGCGCCTCGGCGGTGAGCCACGACCTGTACGCCACCGTGTTCCGGCGCGGCGCCGCCGATTCCGCGAGCGAACTTCGCGTATCGCGCCGCACCGTGCTGGTGCTGGCGCTTGTCGCGATCCTGCTCGGTATCGTCTTCGAAAACCAGAATGTGGCGTTCATGGTCAGCCTGGCGTTCGCGGTCGCGGCATCGAGCAATTTCCCGGTGCTGTTGCTGTCGTTGCTGTGGAAGGGGTGCACGACGCGCGGCGTCGTCGCCGGCGGGATGGTCGGACTCGTCCTCGCGCTCGGCCTGACGATCTTGTCACCGACGATCTGGGTCGCCGTTCTCGGCCATGCGGAGCCGGTGTTTCCTTATTCCTCTCCCGCCATCTTCTCCATGCCGCTGGCGTTCGCCGTCATCTGGCTGGTCTCGGTCCTCGATCGAGGAGCGCGAGCGCAAATCGACCGGGCCGGATTCGAGGCGCAGCGTATCCGCGCGGAAACCGGGATTGGGATCGGCGACGCCGCGCGGCACTAGCCCAAAGAACTGCTCGGCAAGTATGACGAAGTTTTCCATGCCGCCAACAACCGCCGAGCGACGCTTTCGCCCGGGTTCACGCGTTGGTCCGTGACATCAGGATTTCAACATCCCGATGTTGAGCTCATTAGGAAGACGAAGCGATGTGGACCCGGCGCGAGTTCGGCGGAATGGCGGCGACCCTCCCCTTCCTGGCCACGGCCTCGACGAGCGCCGAGGCGGCTCCGCGATACCGCGGCCCGCCCAGCGATCACTTCGATGGCGAACGCTTTTTCAACCCGGGCGGCGGGGCCCCACGCGGCTTCGGCGACCTGCTGCGCTGGCGGTTCGCGGGCGGCAAGGCGGAATGGCCGTCGAGCAACCCGAGCCCCTTCCCGCCCGATCATCCCCCACCCAAGGTCGAGGCGGGCCTGCGCGTGGTGCTGGTGGGTCATTCCAGCTTCCTGATCCAGGGCGGCGGCCTCAACCTCCTCGCCGACCCGGTCTGGTCCGACCGCGCCAGTCCCTTCTCGTTCGCGGGCCCGCGCCGGAAGAACGCGCCGGGCATCGCGTTCGACGACCTGCCGCCGATCGACATCGTGCTGGTCAGCCACAACCATTACGATCACCTCGACCGGCGGACGATCGACCGGCTGTGGCGGCGCGACAAGCCGCTGTTCGTGGCGCCGTTGGGCAACGAGGGCACGATCCGCGGCGGCGAGCGCGCGATGGAGGTCAGGACGGCCGACTGGGGCGACGTCGTCGATCTTGGGCCGGCGGCGAGCGTGCGGGTCGAGCCCGCCCGCCATTGGTCGACGCGGGGACTAGGCGACCGGAACCGCGCCCTCTGGGGTGCCTTCACCCTGCGGCTGGGCGACCGGACCGTCTATTTCGCCGGCGACACCGGGTTCGGCGAGGGCGCGACGTTTCGGGACGCCGCGTCGCGGGCGGAGCCGATCGACCTCGCGCTGCTGCCGATCGGGGCCTATGCCCCGCGCTGGTTCATGCGCGAGCAGCACATGAACCCGGAAGAGGCGGTGCGGGCGTTCGAACTGCTCGGCGCGCGGGCGGCGCTCGGCTGTCATTGGGGCACGTTCCAGCTCACCGACGAGGGTGTCGAGCAACCGGCGGTCGACTTGGCCGCCGCTCTCGCCGTAAGGAACATCGCGTCGGACCGTTTCATGGCGGCGCGTCCGGGCCAAGTCTGGTCCGTTGGCGAGGTCGCCTGATCCGGCGGCTCCGTCGACCTCAACGCAAAGGAACGCATCGTGGCATCCTCAAGGACCAGCGCCGCCTCCGGTTCGCCGACCGACCGCCTCTGGGCGGTGGCCGTCGCCGCGGCCTTCGCCCTTTCGTCCGGGTCGGCGCGCGCGCAGGACGACTCCGGACCGCGCCGCACCAGGGTGGCGATCGGACCGCAGCTCGTGCCGAGCTATCCCGGCGCCGACGCCTACAGCCTCAGGCCGCTGATCGACGTATCCCGGGCGCGGGGCGACGCGCCGTTCGAGTTCGAGGCGGCCGACGAGAGCTTCGGCTTTCCCGTGTTCAGGAGCAGCGGATTCTCGGTCGGGCCCTCGGCGGGCTTCGAGGGCAGAAGGCGGGCGAGGGACGTGGGCGCCGACCTTCCCACGGTGGGCGTCACGGTCGAGCTGGGCGCGTTCGCCCAGTATCAGTTAAGCCCGGCGTTTCGCTTGCGCGGCGAAGGCCGCAAGGGCCTGGGCGGCCATCGCGGGTGGGTCGGGATCGTCGGGGCGGACTACATCACGCGCCGGGGCGACGACTATCTCTTCTCGATCGGGCCGCGCGTCACCCTGACCGACGGCCGCTATCACCGCGCCTATTTCGGCGTGGAGCCGCGGGACTCGGCGCCGTCGGGACTGCCGTCCTTTCGTCCGGACGGCGGGGTCCAGGCGCTGGGCGGGTCCGTCACCGTGCTCCGTCAGATCACGCCGCGCTGGGGCGTCTACGGTTACGCCAAGTACGACCGCCTGGTCCGCGACGCGGCGCGATCGCCGGTCGTGCGCTCGTTCGGCTCGCGCGATCAATTGTCGGGCGGCATCGCGCTGACCTACACGTTCGGCGGTTCCCGCGACTGACCGCGCGACTGCAAGTCACCGGCGTTCGCTGCTTGCGAGCGCTGGCGACGTCGCGGGAGCGGGGCTAAAGACTCGGAGGATCGAGGAAAACACAGCCGAATGAACGATGTCGCCGCTATATCGGTATCCAAGCAGGAAGCGGACTTCCTCGCCGGCGGAGGGTTCGCGGGCGCGATTGTCCGGGCGAAGGACTGGTCGGATACACCCCTCGGGTCGCCGCGGGGTTGGCCGCAGCCGCTGAAAACGCTGGTCGGCGTCATGCTCGCCGCCGACCAGCCAATGTTCGTGGCCTGGGGCCCCCATCACATCCTGCTGTACAACGACCGTTATGCCTCGATGTTATCCGACCGGCATCCCGCCGCACTCGGTCGCGCCTTTTTCGAAGTCTGGCCCGAGGTGCGCGACGAGCTCATGCCCTTGTTCGACCAGGTCTCGTCCGGCGAGCCGGTCCACATGAACGACATCGAACTCATGCTCGATCGCCCCGGACGGTCGCGAGAGGCCCATTTCGCCTTCTCCTACACGCCGGTGCGCGACGAGACTGGCGCCGTCGTTGGCCTGTTCTGCCCCTGCGTCGAGACCACCGAGCAGGTCTTGACGGAGCGTTCGCGGCGGGAGGCGGAAGCGTCGGAGCGCAACCGATTATGGGTCTTGTCGGAGGACATGCTGGCACGCGCGAATTTCGAGGGGCGCATGTCGGCGGTGAACCCGGCCTGGACCACGGTCCTGGGCTGGTCGGAGCGTCACCTCCTCGCCACGCCTTATTCGGACTTCATGCATCCCGACGACGCCGGCGTCACGCTCGCGGCCATCGAGGAGATGGGACGGACCGGGCTGCCGACCCGGTTCCAGAACCGCATCGCGACTTCCGCGGGCGAATGGACGCCGATCGGCTGGACGGTGTCACCCGAACCGGGCGGGACGAACTTCATCGCGGTCGGCCGGGATCTGACCGACGACAAAGCGCGCGAGCAGGAACTGCTACAAACGCAGGAGGCGCTGCGCCAGTCGCAGAAGCTGGAGTCCATGGGTCAGCTTACCGGAGGCGTGGCGCACGACTTCAACAATCTTCTCACCCCGATCATCGGCTCACTCGACATGCTGATGCGCCGGGGCCTGGGCAGCGAGCGCGAGCGACGACTGATCGACGGTGCCCTTCAATCCGCCGAGCGCGCCAAGACGCTTGTTCAACGCCTTCTCGCATTCGCTAGGCGACAGCCGCTCCAGCCGACCCCGGTCGATCTCGCCGAGCTCGTGAACGGCATGGCTGGCCTGATCGACAGCACGCTCGGACCAAAGGTCGACATCCGCGTCGTGATCGCCGCCGATCTGCCGCCCGCCAAGGCGGATCCGAACCAGCTCGAAATGGCGATCCTGAACCTCGGCGTGAATGCGCGCGACGCGATGCCGAACGGTGGTGAGCTCACCATCTCGGCATCCCGCGAGAGCGTTCGACGGGACCATGCGGCTGGGCTTCGTCCGGGGCACTATGTCCGTCTGTCGGTAGGCGACACGGGGGTCGGCATGGACGAGGCCACGCGAGCGCGGGCGATCGAGCCGTTCTTCTCGACCAAGGGCATCGGCAAGGGCACGGGCCTCGGCCTGTCGATGGCGCATGGCCTCGCGGCGCAGCTCGGCGGCGGGTTGACGATCACGAGCGCGCCCGGCGAAGGGACAACAGTCGAGCTGTGGCTGCCGATCAGTCTCGACGCACTCGATCCCGACGACGGGCCGTCGGTGGCGCCCAGCCCGGCGATCGCGCGTGGGACGGCGCTACTCGTCGACGATGAGGAGCTGGTCCGGATGAGCACCGCCGACATGCTGGGCGATCTTGGCTACCAAGTCGTCGAGGCCGGGTCGGCCGAGCATGCGTTGCGACTGATCGCCGAAGGCGTTGCGCCCGATATTCTCGTAACGGACCACCTGATGCCGGGTATGAGCGGCGAGGAGCTGGCGCGGAGCATGCGTGCTGGACGGCCGGGGCTCCCCGTTCTGATCGTCTCCGGCTATGCCGAGGCGGAGGGCATCGCACCCGACCTACCGCGTTTGACCAAGCCGTTCCGCAACGCGGAGCTGGCGGAACGCTTGGCGAGCGTGCACCCGATCGGACTTTCGATGGTCGCCAGCCCGGAGACTTGACGGCCGCCGTGGGACACGACCCACTTACATGAGACAACATGATGCGCTTCGTACAGATCGAGATCCTGCCCGCCGGCAAGGCGCTTGTCGACATCGACAAGTTGACCCACGCCGTTCCGCAAGGGGAAGGCTGTCGGCTGTTCCTGGGAGCGCAGCATCTGGACGTTCCCCATACGCTGGACGAGCTAGAGAACGTCCTCGCCGGGCGCGAACGCGCCGATGCGGGGGAAAACAGCACGGCCGGTTTCCGCATCGGGTGATCCCGGCACTTCTTCACCGCGAGGACTCGGGTCGCGCTTACTGGGATGCTGATGGCGTCCTGACCATCGCTTAGAACGCGAAAAGCCCCGCCGCTTTTGCGGCAGGGCTTTCGTGAGTTAATATGGTTGCGGGGACAGGATTTGAACCTGTGACCTTCAGGTTATGAGCCTGACGAGCTACCGGGCTGCTCCACCCCGCGCCAA
>CAXTRJ010000005.1:0-27487 GCA_964246585.1 uncultured Sphingomonas sp.
GTCAGCGTGCGGTTCGACGGCGACACGTGCGTCCGGGCCGAGGGCCGGGTGCGCGCGACGCTGGTCGGCGACCTGGGCGGCGTGACGCTGCCCGGCTCGGTCGCCGGCTCCGCCCGGTGCGAGGCGGGCGCGCTGTTCCTGCCGCTGGCGAGCCAAGCCGGCAGCGAACAGGTCAATCTGCGCGTCACCCCCGACGGCCGCTACCGCGCCGAGCTGCTCGTCCGACCGATCGACCCCGTCGCCGCGCAGCGGATGGAGCTGTCCGGCTTCGTCGCGACCCCGGCGGGGTACCGCCTGTCGATCGAGGGTCGCTTCTAAGCCAGTGGTTATCCCGGCAACCTTGACGATGCCGCCCGCACCCCGCTAGGGGCCCCGAGTCTCGCGGCGACCGTAGTTCAATTTGGTTAGAGCGTCGGCTTGTGATGCCGGAAGTTGCGGGTTCAAGTCCCGTCGGTCGCCCCACTCCCTTTCATGCCAGGATCATGGCTTTGACCAGCGGCTGGGGTTTCCCCGACTTCGACGACCATGAGGGCGTCCATCTGTTCGCCGATCCGGCCTCGGGCCTGCAGGCGGTGATCGCGGTCCATTCGACGACGCTTGGGCCGGCCGCCGGCGGCGTACGCTTCTGGCATTATGCCACCGGCGACGGCGCGATCACCGACGCGTTGCGCCTGTCGCGCGGCATGAGTTTCAAGAACGCCATGGCCGGGCTGCCGATGGGCGGCGGCAAGGGCGTCATCCTCGCCGACGAACGCCGGATCAAGAGCGACGACATGCTGCGCGCGTTCGGCCGCGCGGTCGACTCGCTGGGGGGCCGCTACATCACCGCCGAGGATGTCGGCATCTCCGACGCCAACATGGTGACGATCTCCGGCGAGACCCGGTTCGTCTCCGGGCTGCCCGTCGCCAGCGGCGCCGCTGGCGGCGATCCCGGGCCGTTCACCGCGCTCGGCGTTTACCTGGGCGTCAAGGCGGCGGCGAAGCGCGTGCTCGGCGCCGACGACATGGTGGGCGTCCGAGTCGCGATCCAAGGCGTCGGCTCGGTCGGCGGCGGGCTCGCCCGTTTGCTCGCCGGCGACGGCGCGATACTGATCCTCGCCGACGTCGACGAGCGCCGCGCCGGGGCGCTCGCCGCCGAAGTGGGCGGCGAGGCGGTCGCCGCCGACGCCATCCTGGGCGTCGAGGCCGACATCGTCAGCCCCAACGCGCTGGGCGCGATCCTGACCGAGGCGACGATCGGCACTCTAAAGGCGAAGGTCGTAGCCGGTGGCGCCAACAACCAGTTGGCGACGCGCGACGACGGTCGCCGCATCCACGAACGCGGCATCCTCTACGCGCCCGACTACGTCATCAACGCCGGCGGCATCATCAATGTCGGGCTCGAATATCTCGGGCACGGCGACGAGGCCGAGGTAAAGGCGCGCATCGCCCGCATCCCCGACCGCCTGGCCGAAGTGTGGGATGAGAGCGCCCGCTCCGCCGAGCCCGCCTCCGAGGTCGCCGACCGCATCGCGCGACGGTTGATCGGGCGAGGGTGACGACTCGTCCGCCGTCGCGGTAGTTGGTCGACGGAGACGCGCTCTACCCCGTTCGTTGCTTAGGGCTTGTTTTGGGATCCATCGTCGTCAGCGCGCTGGCCGCCGCGTTCGCACCACCGTGGGTGCCGGAACAGGTCCGGCATGACGGAAAGGCATAGGCGAATCCATTCCGGGTTCTCCGCTAAGCACTTCGCAAACATGTTTTGATGCGTCGCTCCGAGTGGGCGTTGTCGCGAAACCACGCGGTCGGGGTGACGAAGGCGATGAGTTCGCCTATCTAGCCGTTGACCGTGCCCGCCCTCCACGCCCTTGCCAGTCCCGCCCGCTTCCTCCGGATCGCCCGGCCGCTTACGGCCGTGCTGTTCTGGGCTGGCGTCGCGCTGATCGCGCTTGGTTGCTGGGCCGGCCTGACCCAGACCCCGCCCGATTACCTACAGGGTGAAACCGTCCGGATCCTGTACGTTCACGTCCCCGCCGCCTGGCTTGGCATGGGCGGATGGAGCGGGATCGCCGTCGCCAGCATCGCCTTCCTGGTCTGGCGCCACCCGCTCGCCGTCGTCGCCGCGCGCGCGATCGCGGTGCCGGGCGCCGCCTTCGCCGCCTTGTGCCTCGTTACCGGCTCGGTCTGGGGCCGCCCGACCTGGGGCACCTGGTGGCAGTGGGACGGGCGCCTTACCTCGATGTTGCTGCTGTTTTTCCTTTATGCCGGCTGGATCGCGCTCGCCCGCGCCGATGCGGAGCGCGGCGGCGACGGCCGGGTGCCGGCGATCCTGGGCGTGGCGGGGACGGTCCTGCTGCCGATCATCCGTTATTCGGTCGTGTGGTGGCACACCCTGCATCAAGGCCCCAGCATCGGCCTGACCCGATCGGCGATCGATGCGTCGATCCTGTGGCCGCTGCCGATTATGCTGGCGGGGTTCACCTTCTTCTTCGCGGGCGTGGTGCTTATGCGGATGCGCGCGATGCTGGCGACGGCCAAGGCGGAGGCGCGGATGCGCCGGATGGCGACGGCATGAACCCCTGGCCGTTCGTCGTCGCCGCGTACGCGATCACGCTGGGCGGGGGTACCGTGCTGGCGTGGGTCAGCTACCGCGCGATGCGGCGGGCCGAGAAGTGACGCCCAAGAACCAGCGGCTGACGCTCGCGGCGTTGGCGGTGGCCGCAATCGCCGGCGCCAGCGGGCTGGCCTTGTCGGCGCTCCAGGACCAGGCGGCGTTCTTCTACGCACCGTCCGACGTCGCCCGCGGCGCGCCACCGCTTGGCCGCGACGTGCGGTTGGGCGGGATGGTCGCGGCCGGCTCGGTGCACCGCGCCGCCGATGGCGTCACAGTGCGGTTCGCCGTCACCGACGGCGCCGCGACGACGCCCGTCAGCTTCGCCGGTATCGTCCCCGACCTGTTCCGTGAGCAATCGGGCGTCGTCGCCGAGGGTCGGTTCCGTGCCGACGGCAGCTTCGTCGCCAGCAACCTGCTCGCCAAGCATGACGAACGCTACATGCCGCCGCAGCTCGCCGGGGCGATGCGTCAGACCAAGACGCTGGAGCGATGATCGCCGAAGCCGGACTCGCCGCTTTGTGGTTCGCCGCCGCGCTGGCGGCGCTGCAGTTCGTCATGGCGGCGCTGGGGCTACGCGAAGTCGGTGGCGGGGAGATCGGCGGTCAGCTGCTCGCCGCGGTCCGGCCGGTCGCGATCGTCCAAGGGCTTCTCGCTGGTGTCGCCATGATCGCGTTGATCGCGGTGTTCCTCCGCTCGGATATGTCGGTGCTGCTGGTTGCCCAGAACAGCCACTCGGCCAAGCCCTGGGTCTATAAGTTCTCGGGCGCGTGGGGGAATCACGAGGGCTCGATGCTGCTGTGGGTGACGATCCTGGCCATCGCCGGCGCCGCCATCGCCATCCTCGAGCGGCGGCTGGCCGAGCGGACCTTGATCGCGACGCTGGGCGCGCAGGCGGCGATCGCGCTCGGCTTCTACGCCTTCCTGCTATTCTCCTCCAACCCGTTCACCCGGCTCGATCCGGCCGCGCCCGAGGGGCTAGGCCTCAATCCGCTGCTTCAGGATCCCGGTCTCGCCTTTCATCCGCCGACGCTCTACGCCGGCTATGTTGGGCTCTCGGTCGCGTTCTCCTTTGCCGTCGGGGCGCTTGTCACGCGCGATGTCGGGCGCGATTTCGCCCGGGCGATGCGGCCCTGGGTGCTGGGCGCCTGGATATTCCTGACGCTCGGCATCACCGCTGGATCATACTGGGCTTATTACGAGCTCGGCTGGGGCGGATGGTGGTTCTGGGATCCTGTCGAGAACGCGTCGCTGATGCCATGGCTCGCCGCCACCGCGCTGCTCCATTCGGTCACGGTGCTGGCGACGCGCGACGGCCTGCGCGCCTGGACGCTGATGCTGGCGGTGGTCGCCTTTTCGATGTCGATGCTCGGCACCTTTGTCGTCCGCTCCGGATTGCTGACCAGCGTCCACGCCTTTGCCGTCGACCCGGAGAGGGGTGCGTTCATCCTGGCGCTGCTCGCGCTGTACATCGGCGGCGCGCTGGCGCTGTTCGGGCTGCGTATCGGCACCGTCCGTCAGGGCGCGACGTTCGAGCCGGTAAGCCGCGAGGCGGGGTTGGTGGTCAACAACCTGCTGCTGTCGGTCATCCTCGGCGTCGTCCTGATCGGCACCTTTTACCCGATCGTTGCCGAGGCGTTCGGCGTGCGATTGTCGGTCGGCCCGCCGGTGTTCAACAAGACCGCGGGGCCGATCGCGCTGCTGCTCGTCGCCGTGATGGCCGCCGGCCCGCTGCTCCGCTGGCGTCGCGACGACGCGCAGGCGGTGCTGGCGCGCCTAACTTGGCCGATCGCCGCCGCTTGCTTCGCCGCCGCCAATTTGGTCGTGCTGGTCGGTGACGTCGGGATCTTGCCGCTGCTCGGCCTGGCGCTGGCCGCCGGCCTCGCCGTCGCGAGCGTCGCGCCATTGTGGGGTCGCGATCCGCGCCGGACGCCGTTGTTCACCTGGGGCATGGTGGTGGCGCATTTCGGCATCGCCGTCAGCCTCGCCGGCATGGCCTGCGACGCCGCCTTCACCGCCGAGACGCTGGTCGCGGCGCGGCCGGGGGAGCCGGCGCGGGTCGGACCGTGGACGGTGACGCTCGACGGGATCAAGCCGATCATCGGCGACAACTGGTCGGCGCTGGAGGCGCGTGTCACCGCGACGCGCGAGAACGGGGCATCGCTGACACTGCGTCCGCAATCGCGCTTTTTCGCCAATCCGCCGACGACCACCAGCGAGTCGGCGATCGAGACGACCCTGACCGGGCAGCTCTACGTCGTGCTCGGCGCGGCCGACGACACCGGTCGGTGGCAGCTGCGGCTGTGGTGGAAGCCGTTCGTGACGCTGATCTGGCTCGGCGGCGGGCTGGTCGCGCTGGGCGGCGCGCTGTCGCTAGTCGGCCGGCTCCGGCGCGAGGGCAGGGCGGTCAGGCGCGAGGCGTGGGCATGAAGGGGTGGGCGATGTGGCTGCCGCTTGGGCTGTTCGCGGCGTTGCTCGTCGTGGTGGCGACCGGCCTGTCCCGCCCCGCCGACCGCACCATTCGCTCCGCCATGGTCGGCAAGCCCGTCCCCGACTTCGATCTGCCACCGGCCGTCGCCGGCAAGCCCAGCCTGTCGTCGGCGTCGCTACGAACCGGTCAGCCGAGACTAGTCAACGTATTCGCCAGCTGGTGCCTTCCTTGCATCGCGGAAGCCCCGCAACTGATGCGACTGAAGGCCGCAGGCGTCCCGATCGACGCGGTGGCGATCCGCGATAAGCCGTCGGCGGTCGCGTCCTTCCTGGCGCGGCACGGCGACCCTTACCAGCGGATCGGCGACGACAAGATCAGCGCGGTCCAGCTTGCACTGGGGTCGTCTGGCGTACCCGAGACGTTCGTCGTCGATGGCCGGGGTACGATCGTCGCCCAGCATATTGGCGAGCTTCGCGCCGAGGACGTGCCGATGATCGAGCGAGCGCTGGAGCGGGCCCGGTGATGCGGTTGTCGCCCGCGCCGGTGCGTGTGTTGTGCCTAGTCACGGCGCTGCTGGCGTTTCAGCCCCGATCGGCGTCGGCGCAATCCGCCGCGCCGCCGGCGGCGCTCGCCAACACCCAACTGCGCGATCCGGCGCGTGAAGCGGCCGCTCGCGCGTTGATGGGGGAGCTGCGTTGCCTAGTGTGCCAGGGCCAGTCGATCGCCGACAGCGACGCCGACATGGCCGGCGACATGCGCGCGCTGGTGCGGCAGCGGATCGCGGCGGGCGAGGAGCCGGCGGCGGTGCGCGCCTGGCTGATCGCGCGCTACGGCGAGTACGTCACCTACGACCCGCCCTTGTCCGCGCTGACCTTGCCGCTGTGGCTCGCGCCCGTCCTGCTGCTCGCCGTCGGCGTCGTCGTGGCGCGTTCCACCTTTCGGCGTCGGCGACGCTGATGGGTTGGCTGTGGCTGGCGGTACTCGGCCTCGTCGCGGCCGCGCTGCTGTCGCGGCTGGGCGTCGCGCGGCCCTTGTGGTCGTTTGCCGGTGCCGCGCTGATGCTTGGCGCGACCGGGTACGCTTTGCAAGGCCGGCCGCTGCTCGGGGGTCGCTCCGCGCGGCCCGCGCCTGTCGTCGACGCCGTCGAGCCCGAACTGATCGCGCTACGTGACGCCATGCTCGGCCGGTTCACCAGCGACAACGCCTACCTGATCGCCGCCGATGCGATGACCCGCGTCGGCGAGCCCCGCGCGGCGGTCCAGGCGATCCTGGGCGGCCTGCGCCGAATGCCGCGCAGCGTGCCCCTGTGGACCGGCCTCGGCACCGCCTTGGCCGCGAACGATGGCGGGCAACTGTCGCCGCCCGCGCTGTTCGCCTTCCGCCAGGCGGCACGGCTGGCGCCTCGCCACCCCGCGCCGCCCTTCTTTCTCGGTCTCGCCCATATTCGCGCGGGCGAGCTCGACAAGGCGCGCCCGTATTGGGCACGAGCGCTAGCGCTCACCCCGCCGGGCAGATCCTATCGCATCGACATCGCGACGAGGCTGGCGGTGCTCGATCGCCATCTCGCGTCGCGCGACGCGACCACGCTTCCTCGCTGACCAAAGGTCATCACGAGGAAGCGCCTCGCTCGACCGGCTCTCGTCGACCCGAGCCGGCTGCTACTTGCCGCGCCCGGTCTTGTCCTGGAGCTCGTCGATCTTCTTCGACGCGTCCGCCTTGTTCAGCGAATCGTCGAACTGCTCATGCGCTTCCTCGCTCAGCGTCTTCAGATAGCTGGCCTGCGCTCCGGTCATTTCCTGGTCGCCCGTGGTCCAGTCGTCGGGATCCTTCACGGCATTGGAGGTCGGGTGCGTCTTGGGGTTTTCGGTCTCGGACATCGGTTTTCTCCTTCGCGGTATCCAACACCGCTGTTCCTAGTTCGTTCCCGACCAGGCGTCGAATGGCAGATCGAGTGCGTCCGCCACCGCGCGGTGGCGGATTTTGCCCGCCGACACGTTCAGTCCGGCCGCGAGATGCGGGTCCGCCGTCATCGCGCGCTCGGCCCCGGCATTGGCCAGCTTGATCGCGAACGGCAGCGTCGCGTTGTTGAGCGCAAAGGTGGAGGTCCGCGCCACCGCGCCCGGCATGTTGGCGACGCAGTAATGGATCACGCCGTCGATCTCGAACACCGGGTCTTCATGCGTCGTCGGATGCGACGTCTCGAAACAACCGCCCTGGTCGATCGCGATATCGACGAGCACGGACCCGCGCTTCATCGTATTCAACATGTCGCGCGTGACCAGCTTGGGCGCGGCGGCCCCCGGCACCAGTACCGCGCCGATCACGAGATGGGCGTTGCGGACCGCCGCGGCGATCGCCGCCTTGGACGCGAACGCCGTCTTGATCTGGCTGGAAAAGAACATGTCTAGCTCGGCGAGCCGGTCGTTGTTGACGTCGTAGATGGTGACGTCGGCGCGCATCCCGACCGCCATCTGCGCCGCGTTGATGCCCGACACGCCACCGCCCAGGATCGCGACCTTCGCCGGCGCGACGCCCGGCACGCCGCCAAGCAGTACGCCGCGCCCGCCTTGCTCTTTTTCCAGGTAATGCGCGCCGACCTGCACCGACATCCGACCGGCGACCTCCGACATTGGCTTCAACAGCGGCAAGCCGCCCTTGTTCTGGGTGACCGTTTCATAGGCGATGCAGGTCGCCCCCGACTTCATCAACCCCTCGGCCTGCGGCTTGTCGGCGGCAAGGTGGAGATAGGTGAACAGCAGATGGCGGGGTTCGAGCAGCGCGATCTCGTTCGGCTGCGGTTCCTTGACCTTTACGATCATGTCGGCGCCGGCGAACACGGCGGATGCGTCGGCAACAATACGCGCTCCAGCCGCTATATAGGCGTTGTCAGCGAAGTCGATGCCGGACCCGGCGCCCGCTTCCACCACGACATCGTGACCCGCCGCGACGAGTTCGGCGGCCGACGGCGGCGTCAGCCCAACCCGATACTCGTGATTCTTGATCTCCTTGGGTACTCCGACTCGCATCGATCCGCTCCGCATTCCTTGGATACGCGGCTCTATAGCGAGATCGTTCGACCTTGTCCCCGTTGCGGCGCATCCGGGCGACGTGCTAGGCGCTCCTCGGACATGGCCAGGCGCGAGAACTCCCGTCCGATGACGCGTGCATTCCTAAACTGGCCCAACCGCTTGTGAGCATCGACCCGCGAGGCGTCGCATCGACGGCGCACACCGACGCCGTCTTAGCGCCCGGTACCGACCATCACCAGCACGGCCTGCTGCGCTTGGCGGTCGGTGCGATCGGCATCGTCTTCGGCGACATCGGCACCAGCCCGCTCTACGCCTTTCGTGAGACTTTCGCGGGCCACCATCCCCTGGCTCTCGATACCGCGCACATCATGGGCGTGATCAGCCTGATCTTCTGGTCGATGATGATCGTGGTGACGCTGAAGTACGTCGTCATCATCATGCGCGCCGACAACAAGGGGGAGGGCGGCAGCCTCGCCTTGCTGGCGCTGATCTCCGGTCGAACCAGAAATCGCCGCTGGACTCGCGGCATCGTGCTACTGGGGGTGTTCGCTACCGCCCTGTTCTACGGTGACAGCATGATAACCCCGGCCGTGTCGGTGCTGGGCGCTGTCGAGGGCCTCGCTATCGCCGCTCCCGCCTTCGCCGGGCTGGTGCTGCCGATCGTGATCACCATCCTGATCGGCCTGTTCGCTATCCAGCGTAGCGGTACCGCGCGGGTCGGGTTGCTGTTCGGTCCGGTGATGCTGACCTATTTCGCCGTGATCTCGGTGCTCGGTGTGCTCAGCATCGTGCAGACGCCGGGCGTACTGTGGGCGCTGTCGCCGCATTACGCCGTTAATTTTTTTCTGATCGACCCGCTCAGCGCCTTTCTTGCGCTCGGTTCGGTCGTGCTGGCGGTCACCGGAGCGGAGGCGCTTTACGCCGATATGGGGCATTTCGGGCGCAAGCCGATCGGATTGTCGTGGCTTTGGTTCGTGCTGCCCGCGCTGATGCTCAACTATATGGGGCAGGGCGGGCTGCTGTTTCGCGAAGGCCGTGCGGCGCTCGAAAGCCCGTTCTACATGCTCGCTCCCGAGGCGCTGCAGCTCCCGCTCGTCATCCTGGCGACGATGGCGGCGGTGATCGCCAGCCAGGCGGTCATATCCGGCGCGTTCTCCGTGACGCAGCAGGCGATCCAGCTGGGCTTCATCCCGCGGCTTCGGATCGAGCATACCAGCGCGCAGACCGTCGGCCAGATCTACATCCCGCTGATCAACTGGGCGCTGATGATCATGGTCATCCTGCTCGTGCTGTTCTTCCGCACCTCGTCGAACCTGACCTCGGCCTATGGCATCGCGGTGACGGGCGCGATGTTCATCGACACCTGCTTGCTCGGCGTCGTGCTGTTCCGTTTGTGGAACTGGAAAGCCTATTTCGCCATCCCGTTGCTCGCCTTGTTTTTCCTGGTCGACGGCGCGTACCTTGCCGCTAACCTGACCAAGATCCCCGCCGGCGGTTGGTTTCCGCTGCTCGCCGGCCTGATCATCTTCACTTTCCTGACGACCTGGTCGAAGGGGCGTCAGCTGATGATCGATCGGCTGCGCGAGTCGGCGATGCCGATCAAGGTGTTTATCGGCTCGGCCGCCAATTCCGCGACCCGGGTGCCGGGGACCGCGGTGTTCATGACGTCGACGCCGGAGGGCGTACCGCACGCGCTGCTCCACAACCTCAAGCACAACCGCGTGCTGCACGAGCGCGTGATCCTGCTGACCGTCAAAATCGCCAATCAGCCTTATTACCCGGAAGAGGAGCGCTTCGTGCATAGCGACCTGGGCGAAGGGTTCCACCGCGTGGTGGTGCGCTACGGTTTCATGGAGGAGCCGGACGTGCCGGCGGCGCTGGGTCGCCTCGACCAGTGCGGCGACACGTTCCGCATGATGGAGACCAGCTTCTTCCTGTCACGCCAGACGCTCCTCGCCAGCGACGAGCCCGGCATGATGATCTGGCGCGAGAAGCTGTTCGCCTGGATGCTGCGCAACGCGGAAAGCGCGATGGAATTCTTCCGCCTGCCGACCAATCGCGTCGTCGAGCTGGGCAGCCAGGTCGAGATTTGACGCTGCTCGGCCAAGGTCCGGCACCCATCATCGTCACGGCGCTGTTCGGTCCCGCCGACGCCGCCTGGTTCGATGCCCAGCGGCGCGCTCACTTTCCGCCCGAGCGCAACCAGCTATCGGCGCATCTGACGATATTTCACCATCTCCCGCCGTCGCTGTCCGACGAACTCAAGCATCGTCTGGCGGAGGAGACGCGCGGGGTGTCCCGGCCGGATGCGCGGATAGCGGCGTTGATGTCGCTTGGCGGCGGCGTGGCCTATCGCATCGATTCGCCTGGGCTGGTAGCGGTCAGGATGCGGTTGGCGGAGGCGTTCGCCGGGCTACTGACTCCGCAGGACAGCGCCGGTTGGCGCGCCCACGTCACTATCCAGAACAAGGTCGCGCCGGCGCGGGCCAAAGCATTGCTGGCCGAACTCGAACGTGATTTCCGGCCTCGTCCGGTCGCGATCGCGGGTCTCGCGACCTGGTGGTACCGGGGTGGGCCATGGGAGCCGTTGTCGCGGCACAACTTCGCTGCTTGACCGCCACCGGCGCCGTTTCTATAGCGCCCGCCTCGCGGGTGACGCGCTCTTCGGGGCGAAGTAGCTCAGTTGGTTAGAGCACGGGAATCATAATCCTGGGGTCGGGGGTTCAAGTCCCTCCTTCGCTACCATCGTCCGGTCCGATCGGCCGAGGGTGGAGCCTCCCGCGAGCGCCAATCTTTTGCACCGACAATCAGTCGTGACATCGACAGCCAGGATCCGGGCGACACCCGCTCAGCCTCGGCGTCGCCGTGTCCGCGACCGTTCCCGAGGTGTCGCCTCGACCTCCGACGACAGGTCATGCTTGGGTCGCGTGTTGTTCCAGCGATGATGACGCTTGTGACGGTACATGCGGATCCATGGCACCGCCGCCATCGAAAGAGCTAGCGTTATCAGGACAGAAATGACGATTATGTAGAGCATACCTTCAATTGCATCATCAATCGCCCGCTCGCAATCCCGGTGTGATCGACGGTCGCAGCAGGTCGGCAAGCGTGAAGGTCACATCTCGCGTTCGCGGAGCCCATCGAACAGCCGCCATGGATCGTTGGCCACCAGCATGGCGTCCGCGCGGGCCAGCGCGACGAGGCTAAGCCCGTGTTCGCGCGCGTGATCGATCGCCAGCGTCGTCGGGGCTGAAATGCCCATCAGCAGCGGCGTCCCGGCGACTAGCGCCTTGTCGACCATTTCGTAGCTGATCCGCGAGGTGACGAGGATGAAAGCCGCCCCGATGTCGGTGCAAGCCAGTCCACCAACCAGTTTATCGAGCGCGTTATGCCGGCCGACATCCTCGAACGCGGCGACGATCCGGCCCTCGCGATCGCACGCGGCGGCGGCGTGGACCGCGCCGGTCGCGGTGTTGATCGGCTGATGATCGCGCAAACTCGCCAGCGCGGCGAACAGCGCGGCGACCGTCACGTCGGGTCGCGGTGGTCGCGACGAGACGGGGCGGCGCAGCTGTTCGAGACCGGCGATGCCGCACAGGCCGCAGCTCGTGTCGCTAGTGCGGTGGCGGATGCGGTCACCGATCCGCGCCCGGCAATGCTCGGCGAGGGACACGCGCACGATCCAGCCGTCCGCCGTCTCGAACGGCTCGACCGCCAGCACATCGGCAACAATATCGGCCAGTCGTTCGGTCAGCATGAACCCGGTCGCGAACGCCTCCAGATGCTCGGGCGTCATCATCATCACGGCATAGCCGAGCCCGTCGACCTCGATCGCGACCGGCGCCTCGATGGCGATGTCCCGGATGATCGACGCGCTGCTCGCCGGCCTCAGCGCCACCAATGTCTCCGGGCGCGCCGACGTCATAACGCCGCGAGATCGGCCGGCGTGTTGATGTTGGCCAACGCCGCGGACGAGGCGATCGCCACCGCGCCGACCGACCGCGCCCAGCGTCGGATCGACCGGTCGCCGCCCTCGGCCAAATGCGCCTCCAGCGCCCCGGCGAGGCTGGGTGGCCAGAAACCCAGTATCGGGGCGTCCGCGCAAAAGGCCGGGGCTTGGGCGACCAAGTCATCGAGCAACCCCGGCGGCAGTCTCGGCATGTCGCAGCCGATCGACAGCACCTGCGCGAAGTCGTGATCGTTGGCATAAGCCAAGGCCGCCGCTACGCCGCCAAGCGGTCCTAGTCCCGGGCGCGGTTGGTCGATCAGCGCGGGCAGGTCTCGCCACGGCGGGCCGGCAATCACCACGCGGTCTACCTTGCCGGCGATCGCCGCGATCGCGTGATCGATCAGCGGCGTCTCCCGCAGTAGGGCGGCGCGCTTGTCCGAGCCGAACCGGCTCGCCCGACCGCCCGCGATGATCGCGCCCAGGATCAGCGCGCCACCTCGACCCGGACGGGGACGGACTTGCCGGCGAGCACATGGCTTTCCTCGGCGTGGTGCGCGACCGGGATCAGGACGTTGCACTCGGGATAATAGGCGCCGAGGCAGCCTCGCGGAATGTCGTAGGGGACCACGCGCAGGTCGGGGACGCGCTTGTCCGCGTTGTCGCCGGCGTCGCCGACCAGGTGAACCGTACCGCCGTCCGCGACTCCAAGATCGGCCATGTCGCGCTTGTTCATAAAAACGATGTCGCGCGTCCCGTCGACCCCGCGGAAACGATCGTGGTAGCCGTAGACGGTAGTGTTAAACTGGTCGTTCGACCGCAGCGTCATCAGCCGGAACCGTCCCTCGGCCTCGGCGAACCCGGTGGCGTTGAGCGACTTGGGCACGTTGAACTCGGCCCGACCGCTCTCCGTCTTCCATTGGCGATGCGCCGCCGGGTTGCCTTTCCAGAAACCGCCGGGCGTGAACATACGCTCGTTGAATTCGCCGAACATCTCCGGGTAGGTCGCCTCGATCGCGTCGCGTACGTTGTCGTAGTCGGCGACCCAGCCATGCCAGTCGACCTTGGGATTGAGCGCAAGCGTCGCCTTCGCCAGCTCGGCGACGATCGCCGGTTCCGACAGGAGCGTCTCGGCCGCCGGCGTCGCCTTGCCCTTCGAGCCGTAGATATTCGAGAACGAGTCCTCCATCGTCACCGATTGCGGACCGGTCGCCTGCATGTCGGTCTCGATCCGGCCGAGGCAGGGGAGGATGTACGACGTCTTGCCGGGCAGCAGGTGCGAGCGATTGAGCTTGGTCGCGATGTGGACGGTCAGGTCGATCTCGCGCCAGGCCGGCTCCATCCGGGCCGTGTCGGGGATCGCGCGGACAAAATTTCCGCCCAGCCCGACGAACGCCGAGCACTTGCCGCCCAGCACCGCCTCGCATGTCGCGATCGTATCCCAGCCGAGTTCGCGTGGCGGCTCGAAATCGAAGAGTTCGGCGTAGCGGTCGAGCGGCACCAGTTCGGGCTTCTCGGTGATGCCGACGGTACGCTGCCCCTGGACATTGGAGTGCCCGCGCACCGGCCCGAAGCCCGCGCCCGGCTTGCCGACATTGCCGCGCAGCAGCATCAGGTTGACCAGCATGTGGACGTTGTCGATCCCGCCGACATGCTGAGTCAGCCCCATGCCGTACACCGCGATAACCGCGCTCGACTTCGCGTAGACCTTGGCCGCCGCTTCCAGCGCCGCGCGTGTCAGCCCGCTTTCATGCTCGATGTCGTCCCACGTCGTGTCACGAGCCCTGGCCGCGAACTCGTCGAAGCGAACGGTGTGTTCGGCGATGAAGTCGTGATCGAGGATCGCCGGCCGGCCATTCGCGCGCGCCTCGTCATCGGCCTCGACCAGCCACTTCGCCATGCCCATGATCGCGGCGATGTCGCCGCCGGCCTTGACCTGATGGTACTGCGTCGAGATCCGGGTCGAGGTTCCGGTCGCCATCTCGACCACGTTCTGCGGGTCGGTGAACCGCTCCAGCCCGCGTTCCTTCAGCGGATTGAAGGTGACGATCTCGACGCCGCGCTTGGCGCAGTCGCGAAGCGGATGAAGGAAGCGCGGACTGTTCGACCCCGGGTTCTGCCCGAAGTAGAAAATCGCATCGCATTTCTCGTAGTCCTCGAGGTGGATCGTCCCCACCGGCGACCCCACCGCCTGCTTCAGCCCGACCGAGGTCGTCTCGTGACACATGTTCGACGAGTCGGGCAGGTTGTGGCTGCCGTACATGCGGGCGAACAGGCCGTACATGAACGACGTCTCGAGGCTCGCGCGGCCCGAGGTGTAGAAGCACACCGACTTTGGGTCGTAGCTTTTCAACTTGACGCCGATGTCGGCGAAGCACTCTTCCCAACTCGCTGACAGGTAACGGTCGCTCTTCGCGTCGTACTTGAGCGGGTGGGTAAGTCGCCCGGCTTGTTCCAGGTCGAAATCCTTCCACCCACGCAGCTCGGTGACGGTGTGACGCAGGAAGAACTCGGGCGTGACACGAAAGCTGGTCAGTTCCCACGCGGTGGCCTTGGCGCCGTTCTCACAGAACTCGGCCGGGTGCGGATGCGCCGGCTTTCCCCAGGCGCAACTGACGCACATGAAGCCGCCCGGTTTGTTCTGCCGTGTCAGTTCGCGCGTCGTCTCGACCGGCGGCACCTTTTCACGGTTCATGATCTCGGCCAGGGACTTCATCGACCCCCAGCCGCCGGCCGGCGCGGTATAGGGCTCGATCGTGACGTCGCGGTCGTTGCTCATGATCATCCTCCACCCGAGCCATCAACGAAGCGACCGAGCGTTCGTTGCGGTTCAAAAAGCGGCCTCGCCCGCCTACATGCCTTGTCGACCAATTAAACGGATTCGCCAATGACCACGCACACCACGCGCATGCTGATCCTCGGCTCCGGCCCGGCCGGGTTGTCGGCGGCGATCTACGGCGCGCGGGCGGGGATGGCGCCGATCGTCGTCCAGGGCATCCAGCCCGGCGGCCAGTTGACCACGACCACCGATGTCGAGAACTACCCGGGCTTCCGCGACGTCATCCAGGGCCCGTGGCTGATGGAACAGATGCAGGGGCAGGCCGAGCATGTCGGCACCCGCATGATGTGGGACACGATCGTGTCGGTCGACCTGACCCGGCGGCCGTTCCGCCTGATCGGCGACGGCGGCGACGTATACGAGGGCGATGTCCTGGTGATCGCGACCGGCGCGCAGGCCAAGTGGTTGGGGCTCGACAGCGAGGAGGCGATGAAAGGCAAGGGCGTGTCCGCCTGCGCCACATGCGACGGCTTCTTTTATCGCGGCAAGAAGGTGGCGGTGATCGGCGGCGGCAACACCGCGGTCGAGGAAGCGCTGTACCTGACCAACCATTCGCCCGACGTGACGCTGATCCACCGCCGCGACTCGCTTCGCGCCGAGCGCATCCTGCAGGAGCGGCTGTTCGCGCATCCGGCGATCACCGTGCTGTGGAACAAGGAGGTCCGCGCGTTCGTCGATGGCGGCGGCAACGCCGGGCTGGTCGCGGTCGAGCTGGAGGACACCGTCACCGGTGCGCATAGCCGGGTGGACGTAGAGGGCGGCTTCGTCGCGATCGGCCACCACCCAGCGACCGAGCTGTTCCGAGGTCATCTGGAGCTCGATCCGGACGGCTATGTCGCGGTGGAGACGGGGTCGACCCGGACCAGCGTTCCCGGCGTGTTCGCCTGTGGCGATGTCCAGGACAAGATCTATCGGCAGGCGGTCACCGCCGCGGGCACCGGCTGCATGGCCGCGCTCGACGCCGAGCGGTTCCTGGCGACGGTCGAGTTCGCCGAACTGGCGCAGGCGGCGGAGTAGCCTCAGGCGCGGAGCGCGGCGAGGATCGCGGCCTCGAGTTGGGCGGCGTCGCCGGGGCGGGCGTAGCTGTGCGAGGCGGTTCGGATGTTGGCGAAGGTTGCGCGGATTCGGGTTTTGGCGAAGGTGGGGCCGGTCCAGGCGGCGTTGAACGCCTGCGCCGTCGCGTCCTGGTCGGCCAGGATCAGGGTGAGGGGTATTTCAGCGAGGGAAGCGACCATCTGATTCACCATCTTTGGTTGAGACGTTCTCTTAAGTATTTTCCGCAAACCATTGAGAGCCGACATTATATTGACCCCGCGACGCCAGCTCGCCGGGTCGCGCAGGCGAGCGGCGTAGCGGGCGCGGATGGCGGGGGCGGAGGGTAGGCCGTCGGCGTCGCGGTCCTCCAGCCAGGGATTGGACAGGATCAGCGCGTCGATGCCGGCCGCTTTCCCGAACAGCGCGAGCGCGGTGGCGGCGTCGCAATTGCCGAAACTCACGAGACGGCGGAGCCGAGGCTGATGGTCGCGAAAGTAGGCGGCGGCGGCGGCGATGTCGGGCGCGCTGTGGCTCCAGCCCCGGTTTTCACCCATCGAGTCGCCGACGCCGCGTCGGTCGAAGCGGAAAACCGGGTAACCCTGTTCGGCCAGCCGGACGGCGAGCAGCGCCATGCCGCGATGCGCCCCGGCGCGAACTTCGTTGCCGCCCGAAACGATCAGCAGCCCGGTGGTGCCCGGCGCTTCGTCGAGGGTGCCGAGCAGGGTCTCGCCCTCGCAGGGGAAGGCGATCAGGCGACGCAGCGGGCGATCCAGTCGGCGATGTCGTCGGCGAGCAGCGCGGCGAGCGCGTCGTCGGTCGCGGGTTCCGACCGACGCCATAGTGGCGCGCCGGGAAGCTTGCGATCGGCCGGGCGCGGGTCGCTGTCGAGCCTGACCGTGCGGCGCAGTCCGGGGTCGTCGGCGGGAACGTCCGCGTCCCGTAGTTCGGCGAGGAAGGACGCGGAGATGCTGTTGCCGGCGATTTCGATCAACCCGCCGTCGACATCCAAACGGGTGTCGAAGGTCGCTTCCATGGTCCCGGAAACGCGCGCGGCGCGGCGCAGTTCGTCCACTGTCTGTCGTCCGTTCATGGGAGACAGGCGCCAGCGCGCCGGCGCGTCGGCGGTCGCATCAACCAGCGCACCCGCGCGAACGGCGATTGTCGTGCTGACGGGACGCTGTCGCCGGAGATGGCCGGTGGCGGCCGCAAACGCTTCGCGCAAATGGGCGAGGCTCGCATGCTCGGTGGGAACGAGGCTTTCGCCCTGGCCCGGCAGGTCGGGCAGGGCGCTGGCGATCCCGCGCGCCGCGAGCCGGCGCAGGATCGAGATGAGGAAGGCGCGGGTGCGGTTGCTTTCCTCGAACAAGGCCGGCGCGACGATCACGACCGGGCCGGAGGCGGGGCCGAAGCGCAACATCGCCTCGCGCCCCCCCGCCCAGTCGTACCACTCGATCAAACCAGCGCCTTGTTCTCGGCAAAGGTGACCAGCGCGCCGAAGGTCTCCAGCATCTCGCCGTCGACCTCGTCATCCTCGATCAGGATGCCGAGCCGGTCCTCGAGTTCAGTCAGGACGCCGGCGACCGCCATCGAGTCGAGTTCGGGGAGCGTTCCGAACAACGGCGTCTGGTGGGTGAAGCCGATCACCGTCGCCTCGTCGAGCCCGAGCACGTCGCGCAAGACCGCCCGCACCGTCCTCGCGACTTCGCTGCTGCCTTCAGGAACCAAGCGGCGCACCCCTGTTTCGCCCGTGATGCTGGCCGCGTTAGTCGCAGGGGTCGAAATCCGCAACGTCTCCGCGCTATGGGGGCGCATGGCGCCGCTTGACCCCGTTCCACAGCCGCTAGATTATCTGGCGCGGCGCGGCGTCGCGAGCGATCCGGCGTTGGTCGATCGTGCGGGGTCGCTCGACTATGCCGCGCTGGAGCGAGCGGTAGGAGCGATGGCGCGGTGGCTCGCCGACCGGCTGGCGTCGGGCGAGCGGGTCGCGACCTGGCTGCCCAAGACGCGCGCGGCTTGCCTGCTGCCGCTGGCGGTGGCGCGGGCGGGGCTGGTCCACGTGCCGGTCAACCCGTTGCTGAAGCGGGCGCAGGTGGCGCACATCCTGGCCGATAGCGGCGCGCGCCTGCTGGTGACGCAGTCCGCCCGCGTCGCGATGCTGGAGACGGGCGACGTGCCCGGCGATTGCGCCGTCGCCGAGGAAGCGGCGCTGCCGCTCAACGGCGAGGGGCTGCCGCCGTCGTCCGCCGACACGGGCTCGCTGGCGGCGATCCTCTATACCTCCGGCTCGACCGGGCGGCCCAAGGGCGTGATGCTGAGCCACGCCAATCTGTGGCTCGGCGCGGTGTCGGTGGCGCACTACCTCAAGCTCACGCCCGATGACCGGGTGCTCGGCGTCCTGCCGTTGTCGTTCGACTATGGCCAGAACCAGCTGTTGTCGACCTGGGCGGCGGGGGCGGCGGTGACGCCGCTCGACTATCTGACCCCGCGCGACGTGGTAAAGGCGGTCGAGCGGTTCGGCATCTCAACGCTGGCCGGGGTGCCGCCGCTGTGGGTGCAGTTGCTGGAGGCGGAGTGGCCGGCCAATACCGCCGCGGTTCTCCGGCGACTGACCAACTCGGGCGGGGCGTTGACACCTCGGCTGGTCCGGGCGTTGCGCGAACGGTTCCCGGCGGCGGACCTGTACCCGATGTACGGGCTAACCGAGGCGTTCCGATCGACGTATCTCGCCCCCGAACTGGTCGACGCGCATCCGGAGGCGATCGGGCGGGCGATCCCGTTCGCCGAGGTGATGGCGGTGCGCCCGGACGGCACGCGCGCGGCGGCGGGGGAGCCGGGCGAGTTGGTCCATGCCGGTCCGCTGGTGGCGCAAGGATATTGGCGCGATGCCGAGCGGACGGCGGCGCGGTTTCGGCCGGCGCCGGCCTTTTCCGCCAGCGGCGGCATCGCGGTGTGGTCGGGCGATACGGTGGTCGAGGGCGCGGACGGGCTGTTCCGCTTCGTCGGGCGTGATGACGAGACCATCAAGTCGGCGGGTAATCGGATCAGCCCGGGGGAGATCGAGGAGGCGGTGCTGGCGGGCGGCGAGGCGCGCGAGGCGGTGGCGGTCGGCGTACCGGACGAGCGATTAGGGCAGGCGATCGTCGTCGTGACGGCGGGTGACCCGGCGGCGGAGGCTGGGTTGCGCGCGCGGCTGAAGCGCGACCTGCCGGGGTTCATGCAGCCGGGGTTGTTCGTGTGGCGGGACGAGTTGCCGCGAAATGCCAATGGGAAGCTGGATCGGGCCGGGATCAGGGCGGGGCTGAACGCTTCCTCGCGGATCCACCCCGGCGAAGGCCGGGGGGTGAGTGAGGTGGTGATTGTGAGTGAGGTGACGCCATGAAGCCGATCGGTCCCATCCCGCCGGATTTCGCGCCACTCGGTCGCCTGACCGTCGCCGGCCGCGACGTCGACGCTTTGATCGCCGAGGCGGGCGACACGCCGCTGTTCGTCTACGACTTCGCCGTCGTCCGGCGGCGGATCGCGGCGTTCCGCGCGGCGATGCCGGGCGGGGTCGACCTGCATTACGCGATAAAGGCCAATCCGTTCGCGCCGTTGCTGGCGGCGGTGGCGCCGCTGGTCGACGGGCTCGATATCGCCTCCGCCGGCGAGTTGGCGATGGCGTCGCCGTACAAGCCGGCGGCGGCGATCAGCTTCGCCGGGCCGGGCAAGCGCGACGACGAGCTGGCTACCGCGATCGCCGCCGGGGTCACGATCAACCTGGAGTCGGAAGGCGAGGCGACGCGGGCGCTGGCGATCGGCGACCGGATCGGGGTCCGGCCGCGGCTGGCGGTGCGGGTCAATCCCGACCTGGAGCTGCGCGGCTCGGGAATGCGGATGGGGGGGCGGCCGTCGCCCTTCGGGGTCGACGCGGCGCGCGCGGCGGCGCTGGTCCGCGTCGTGATCGACGGCGGCGCGGAGTGGCGGGGTTTCCACATCTTCGCCGGATCGCAGTCGCTCGACACCGCCGCGATCATCGAAACCCAAGCGGCGACGGTGGCGCTCGCGGCGCGGTTGGCGGAGGAGGCGGGCGCGGCGCCGCCGCTGATCAATCTCGGCGGCGGCTTCGGCGTGCCCTACTTCGCCGGGGACATGCCGGTCGACTTGGCCCGGATCGGCGCGGCGCTGGGCGAGGCGCTCTCCGGCCGCGCGGCGGTGCTCGCCGACAGCGGGTTCGCGATCGAGCTCGGCCGTTGGCTGGTCGCCGAATGCGGCGTCTACCTGACCCGCGTCGTCGACCGTAAGACAAGTGGCGGCGAGACTTTCGTCGTCACCGACGGCGGCTTGCATCACCAGCTCGCCGCATCGGGCAATTTCGGCACGGTGGTCCGGCGCAACTATCCGGTCGCGGTCGCGCATCGGATGGGGGCCGAGCCGGTCGAGGCGGTCACCGTCGTCGGGCGCCTGTGCACCCCGCTCGACCGCCTCGCCGACCAGGTGGCGTTGCCGCGCGCGGATGTCGGCGACGTCATCGCGGTGTTCCTGGCCGGCGCCTACGGCCTGACCGCCAGCCCGACCGCGTTCCTCGGCCATCCCGCGCCCGCCGAGCTGCTGGTCGGCGTCTGAAGCGACGTTCCTAACGCTATCTTCACCTGTTCCCCGCATAGCCGACGCTGACGTGAGCCCTGTTACCGGGCCGCCGCCAGGAGTTGTTCAATGCCCGTCGGACCCATCGCCCGCGCCGCCATCGCCACCGCGCTGAGCACGATGTCGCTCGCCGGGTGCGCCACCGGCGGCGACCGTCCCGAATTGCCGCCCGCATCCTTTGTCGCCAGCAAGGAATCACCGGGCGAGGAATATGTCATCGGGCCGCTCGACCAGCTCAATATCTTCGTGTGGCGCAACCCCGAACTGTCGTCGAAGGTGCAGGTGCGCCCCGACGGCCGCATCACCACGCCCTTGGTCAGCGACATGCCCGCCGTCGGCAAGACTCCCGCGACGCTCGCCGCCGACATGAAGATCGCGCTGGCCGAATATATCAAGGAGCCGATCGTCTCGGTCATCGTCGAGAACTTCTCCGGCACGTTCAGCCAGCAGGTCCGCGTCGTCGGCGCGACGGAGAAGCCGGCGTCCTTGCCCTACCGCGCCAACATGACGCTGCTTGACGCGATGATCTCGGTCGGGGGCCTCGGCCAGTACGCCGCCGGCAACAAGGCGCGGCTCGTCCGCTACGACCGGGTGACGGGCAAGCAGCGCGAGTTCGGGCTGAAGATCGCCAAGTTGCTGAAGGACGGCGATTCGAGCGCCAACGTCCGGCTCGAGCCCGGCGACGTCATCATCATCCCCGAGAGCATGTTCTGAGGACGCCCCGGTGAACGGCATCTACGACGAGGTCAGGGTCGCGGTCCACGCGATCTGGACCAGGCGCTGGCTGGCCCTCGCCGTCGCCTGGGGCGTGTGCGTCCTCGGCTGGCTGGTGGTGAGCCAGATTCCCAGCCGCTACGAGTCGCGCGCGCGCATCTTCGTCCAGATGCAGTCGATCCTGCCGCCCGGCATGAACGGCGGCCAACCCGACCAGCGGCGCGACGTCGACAGCATCCGCCAGACGCTGGCCTCGGCGGTGAACCTGGAGAAGGTCGTGCGCGGCACCGACCTCGCCAACACCGTCGCCAATGACCGCGACGTCGCCGACCGCGTCGCCGGGCTGCAACAGGCGATCAAGGTGACGGCGCAGCAGGACAATCTGTTCGAGATCACCGCCACCGCCGCCACCCCCAAGCTGGCGCGCGCCGTCGTCCAGAAGCTGATCGACGTGTTTGTCGAGGAGAACTTGTCGGGCGATCGCAACCAGACGAGCACCTCCTTGCGCTTCCTCGACGGTCAGCTCGACGAGCGTCGCCGGCAGCTCGCCGACGCCGAGTTGAAGCGGGCGGAGTTCCAGAACGGCTATCTCGGCGCGCTGCCGGGCACCGGTTCGGTCAGCGACCGCATCGGCGCGGCGCGGGTCGCCTTGAGCCAGGTCGAGGGCGACCTCGCCGCCGCCTCGTCGAGCTTGGCGGCGGTCAACGGGCAGATGGCGGGAACGCCGCAGTCCGTTCCGGGTCTCGCCGGCCCGGCCGCGACCGCCGGCCCGGCGCGGGCGCGGGTGGCGACGATCCAGGGCCAGCTCGCCGACGCGCGCGGGCGCGGCTATACCGAGAACCACCCCGACGTGGTGGCGTTGCAGGGCCAACTCGCCCAGGCGACCGCCGCCGCGCGCGGCGAGCCCTTGTCGGGCGGTGGCGGCGCGGCGGGCAGCCCAAACCCGCTCTACCTGTCATTGCGCTCGATGCAGGCGGAAAAGCAGGCGCAGGTCGCCAGCCTCCAGATGCGGCGTGGGCAGCTTCAGGGCGATCTCGACCAGCTCAACGCCAAGCTCGCCGGCGATCCGGCGGTCGCCGCCGAACAGGGTCAGATCGAGCGCGATTACCAGGTGCTGAAGGACCAGTACGACCAGCTACTCGCCAACCGCGAGCAGATCGCGCTGCGCGGGCAGGCGCAGACGCAGACCGACGCGGTGCGCTTCTCGGTGATCGATCCGCCGACCGCGCCGAGGACGCCGGCCGCGCCGAACCGGCCGATGCTGCTGACCGGCGTGCTGCTCGCCGGGCTGATGGCGGGCGTCGGCGCGGCGTTCGCGATGGGCCAGGTCAACGCGACCTTCGCCACCGCCGCCAGGCTGGAGCGGGCGAGCGGGATGACGGTGCTGGGCCAGGTCGGCGAGATGCTGACGCGGTTGCAGGTCGAGCAGCGGCGGCGCAGGCTGCGGTTGTTCGCCGGCGGCGCGGGGGCGTTGGCGGTGGCCTATGTGGCGCTGCTCGGCGTCGAGATGCTCCAGCGGGGATTGGCGGCATGACGACGGCGGTGAACAAGCGCGAGCCCTCGCTGCTCGAGCGCGCGGCGACGGTGTATGATTTCGGGGCCTATGCGAAGGCGCCCGAGCCGGCGGCGCTGTCTAGCGAGATTCCGGCGGAGTACCTCGCGGCCGGCGACGACCTGCCGCCGCCCGAACCTGAACCGGTCCGGCCGCTGGCGAGCGTTTCGCCCGGCGAGATCGCCGCGATCGACCGGATCATGCTGGCGGAAAAGGGAATGATCGTGCCGGGCGCGCCGGTCGGTCCGCTCGCCGAGGAGTTCCGCCTCATCAAGCGCCAGCTGCTGCTGACCGACCGCGCGGTCGCCGCCGGCGCGACGCCGGGCAAAGCGCGCACGGTCCTGGTGTGTTCGGGGCGGCCGGGCGACGGCAAGACGTTCTGCGCGATCAACCTGGCGCTTTCGCTCGCCGCCGAGCGCGAGACGGAGGTGCTGCTGGTCGACGCCGACTTCGCCAAGCCCGACGTGATGTACCAACTCGGGATGGAGGACGCCGGCGGACTGCTCGACGTGCTGGCCGATCCGTCGCAGGACGTCGAGGCCATGGTGATCCGGACCGATGTCCCGCAACTGTCGGTGCTGCCGGCGGGCAAGCGGACCCACAACGACACCGAGCTGTTGGCGAGCGATCGCACGCGGGCGGTGGTCGACCGGCTGCTCGCCGTTGACCCGCGCCGGATCATCGTGTTCGACTCGCCCCCCGCGCTCGCCGCCTCGCCCGCCGCGGTGCTGGCGATGCAGGTGGGCCAAGTGATGCTGGTGGTCCGCGCCGACCGCACGCCCGAGGGCGAGCTGCGCGAGGCGGTGGCGCTGCTCGACGGGTGCGAGCACGTGCAGCTGGTCCTCAACGCGGTCTCGTTCGCGCCGGGCGGGCGGCGCTACGGAACCTATTACGGCCAGGAGTCGCGGGTATGACGAGGATGGGCTTGCTGCTGGCGGGGTGCGTCGCCGCGTCGCCGGCCGCCGCGCAGGAGGCGCGGCGAGTCGTCGTGTCGCCCTATATCGAACTGGCCCAGGTACTCGACGCCGACCTGAACTCGGGTGATGTCCTGACCTATTCGTCGATCGCCGCCGGGATCGACGCGGTGGTCCAGACGCGCCAAGCGGAGGGGCAGGTCAGCTATCGCTATGAACGGCGGATCGGCTGGGGCGACGACCTGGGCGACAGCGACATCCATTCGGGGCTCGCCCGCGCCTCGTTCCGGTTGACCCCGAGCTTCAGCGTCGAGGGTGGCGCGATCGCCACGCGCGCGCGCAGCGACATTCGCGGCGCGGCGCCCGGCAACCTCGTCGGCGACGTCGACAATATCAGCCAAGTCTACGGACTCTATGCCGGTCCGACGCTGTCGACGACGGCGGGGCCGGTCGACCTGTTCGCCAGCTATTTCGTCGGCTACACCAAGGTCGAGGTGCCGACCGACGGCGCCGGCCTAGCCCCCGGGCGACCGCGCCGCGATTATTACGACGATTCGGTCGGGCATATCGCCCAGGTCACCGCCGGGGTCGCCGCCGGCGAGATCGCGCCGGTCGGCATCACGCTGAGCGCCGCCTACGACCGCGAGGACGCGGGGCAACTCGATCAGCGGTACGAGGGCTATTACGGGCGCAGCGACGTCGTCCTTCCGGTGTCGCGCACCGTCGCGCTCCAGGCCGGCGTCGGATATGAGCGGATCGAGAGCAGCGAGCGCGCCGCCCTCGTCGCGCCCGGCGGCGCGCCGGTGCTTGACGGGGCGGGGCGTTTCGTCACCGACCCGGACGCGCCGCGCCGGATCGCCTATCGCACCGACGGCATCTTCTACGACGCCGGCGTCATCTGGCGGCCGAGTCGCAGGCTGGAGCTGAACGCGCGCATCGGCGAGCGCTACGGCTCGTTCAGCGGCATCGGTTCGCTGAGCTATCAGGTCTCCGCCACATCGGGCCTGCAGATCGGCGTGTACGATTCGGTCCAGACCTTCGGCCGGCAACTTCGCACCGGCATCGCCAACCTGCCGACCAGCTTCATCACGCAGCGCGACGCGTTCGGCCAGCAATTCTCCGGCTGTACCTTTGGCACGACCGGCGCCGCGCCGGGCGGCTGCCTAGACGACGTGTTCCAGTCGATCGCCACCGCCAGCTACCGCGCGCGGGGCATCGACGGCATCTTCGTCAACACGCGTGGCCGCACCAGCCTCGGCTTCGGCGCGGGCTACGCCAACCGCAAGCTGTACACCCCCAACGTGCCGTTCGGCGCCGTGCTCTACGGCCAGGAGGACGAAAGCTACTACGCGCAGGCGTTCTGGTCGCGGACGTTGACGCCGGTGTCAGCGGTCGATGCCACATTGTTCGCCAACTACTATGACAGCGCGTTCGTCGACGGCATCCTGTCCGGCGGCCTGACCGGCTCGTACAGCCACAGCTTCGGCCGGCTCGGCACCGTCGCGTCGCTCGGCCTCTACGGGTTCAGCGGCGAGGGCGATGACGCCGCCGCGTTGCAGGCGCTGCTCGGCGCGCGTTACCAGTTCTAATCCGCCAAGAATCCAACTCGAGCGCGGCCAGAGCCGCGGGAGGACCGGACCGATGTACGACGAACATTACCGCCTGACGGGACGCCCGTTCCAGCTGACGCCGGACCCGGAGTTCTGGCTGGCGACCGCCACGCACCGCAAGGCGATGGCCTATCTCGGCTATGGCCTCGCGCAGGGCGAAGGCTTCATCGTCATCACCGGCGAGATCGGGTCGGGCAAGACGACGCTGATCGGCCATCTGCTGTCGACGATCGACCACCGCCGCGTCGCGCCGATCCGGATCGTCTCCACCGCGATCGAGGCCGACGACCTGCTTCGCATCGTCGCGACCGGGCTGGACATCGACCCCGCCGGCCTCGCCAAGGCGCAGCTCCTGACCGCCATCGAGCGCGGGCTGAACGCCGTCGCCCGCACCGGCCGTCGCACGCTGCTCGTCGTCGACGAGGCGCAGGCGCTGCCGGTGTCGGCGCTGGAGGAGTTGCGGATGTTGTCCAACTTCCAGGCCGGCGGCCACTGCGTGCTCCAGATCGTGCTGCTCGGCCAGCCCGAGTTCCGCGACCGGCTCCACGGCTCCGACCGGCTCGAACAATTGCGCCAGCGCGTCATCGCCATCCATCACCTGGAGCCGATGGCGGAGGACGAGGTCGCCGACTATGTCGCGCACCGGCTGTCGCTGGTTGGGTGGCAAGGCGATCCCGACTTCGCCGACGACGCGTTTCCGGCGCTGCACCGCGGATCGGGCGGCATCCCGCGCCGGCTCAACCAGCTGATGAGCCGCGTCATGCTGCACGGCGCGATCGGCGACTTGAAGCTGATCGACGCCGGCATTGTCGAGGCGGTCCTCGCCGACCTCGATCGCGACATGAAGGTGCCGGCGGCACCGACGCCGATCCGGCTGGCGCCCGAGATCGCGACACCCGAGACCACGCCGTCCGAGCCAGGATCCGAGCCCGAGATCGACGACCGCCTTGCCGTGCTGGAGGCGCGGATCGAGGAACAGGACGCGGCGCTGCGCCGGGTGCTGACCATGTTGGTGGACTGGGTCGAGGGCGAGCGCGAGCCGATCCGCGACGCCGCCTGATCAAAAGGAAAGAACCGTGCTGAACGGCATGTCGGTCGACGTCGAGGACTGGTTCCAGGTCGGCGCGTTCGAGCGCGTCATCGACCGGCGCGATTGGGACACGCTGGCGCCGCGCGTCGAGGCGAACACCGACCGCGTGCTCGACCTGTTCGACGAGGCCGGGGTCTTGGCGACCTTCTTCACGCTCGGCTGGGTGGCGCATCGCTACCCGGCGCTGATCCGCCGCATCGCCGACCGTGGCCATGAGGTCGCCAGCCATGGCTGGGACCACCAGCGCGTCTTCACCATGGACGCCGCGTTCTTCCGCGACGACACGCGCCGCGCCCGCGCCGCGTTGGAGGCAGCCGGCGGCGTCGCCGTCACCGGCTACCGCGCGCCGAGCTTCTCGATCGACGCGCGGACGCCCTGGGCGCACCAGGTGCTGGCGGACGAGGGCTATCGTTATTCGTCCAGCGTCGCGCCGCTCGCCCACGACCATTATGGCTGGCCCGACGCGCCGCGCTACGCCTTTCGCCCGCGCGCCAATAGCGACCTGGTCGAGCTGCCGGTGACGGTCGCCAATCTCGCCGGGCGGCGCGTCGCGACGGGTGGCGGGTTCTTCCGCCTGTTGCCGGCCGCGCTCAATGGACTGGCGATGCGCCAGGTCGGGCGGGCGGGGCGGCCGGCGATGTTCTACTTCCACCCGTGGGAGATCGACCCCGACCAGCCGCGCGTCGCCGGCGCGCCGCTGCGCTCGCGCGTCCGTCACTATAGCCGGTTGGGGGCGATGGCGGGCAAGCTCCGTACGCTGCTCGCTGGGCATGAATGGGGCCGGTGCGATGCCGTCGCCGTCGTCGAAGCGAGGCGCACCACATGACGATCCCGCTCATCACCGCGCCGGTCGGGGTGCGCGAGGTCGACTTGGCGGACGAGGCGTCGCGGCTCGACGGGTTCGTCCGCGACCATCCCGACGCGACGCCGTTTCACCTGCCCGCTTGGTCCGCCGCGGTCGCGCGCGGAACCGGCCAGCGCGCCCGCTACCTCGTCGCCGAACGCGTCGACGGCGCGGTGCTGGGCGTCCTGCCGCTGACCGAGATGCGCTCGCCCTTGTTCGGCCGCGCGCTGGTGTCGACCGGCTTCGGCGTCGATGGCGGCATCCTCGGCG
>CAXTRJ010000006.1:0-26879 GCA_964246585.1 uncultured Sphingomonas sp.
GGCACGGACCGCCGTGTCCGCAGTCGCCCGAGCGCACCCGGCGGCGCGGCTGATCGACCCCGCGGCGGCGCTGTGCGACGGGGCCGGGTGCCGCTACCGCGCGACGGACGCGCTATATTATTTCGACTTCCAACACCTCACCGCCGACGGGGCGCTGGCCGCGATCGGCGATGCGCGAGAAGCGCCACCCGCTTCTCGGTAGCTAGCGCCGCGCGCCCAGCAGGGCGGCGCGGACGCGGTGGTACGCCCCGGCCGGGACCACCGTCCTGACCAGCAGCGACGCGGCGAAGCGCGGCGGCATGGCCCCGCTGGCGACCGCGCGCGTCAGCAGCGCGAAACCCTCGCCCGGTGATCGCCGCAGGATGTCCGCGCCGAGATACCGCGCCTCGTACCCGGTGCGCGCCTTGGCCGATAGCGCGCCCGCCGTGTCGGCGATGAAGCGCCGACCGCGTTCGAGCGACGCCTCGTTGCTGAGCCGGCCAGGCCGAACCTCGTTGTGGTACACGGCGAGCGGCTCGTCGATCAGCAGATACTCGGCCCCCGCGTCGCACAGGTCGATCGCGAACAGGTGATCCTCGCCGATGGGCAGCGGCCGGAACCGGACCCGTTCGGCGAGCGCGCGCGGGACCAGGAAGGAGCTGGTCTGGCAGAAGCCGCCGGACACGAAGATGAACTCGTCCATGCGCTCGTCCGGTCGCTTGCCCCGGACCGGGCGGACGATGTGTCGGCCGCCGCCAAGCTCCACCACCGTGCGCGTCACGCAGAACACCCGGTCGGGGTCGGGCCGCGCCACCACCGCGTCGAGCTGCCGTTCGAGCTTGGCCGGCATCCATGCGTCGTCAGCGTCGAGGAACGCGACGAAGCGCCCCCTGGCCTCGGCGATGCCGGTGTTGCGCGCGGCGCTGGCCCCCGCGTTCGCCGCGTGCCGCACCAACCGGATGCGGGGGTCGTCGGCGAAGGCGGCGAGCGCGCCCGCGGTGTCGTCGGGCGAGCAATCGTCCACCACGATCGCCTCCCAGTCAAGCAACGTCTGCGCCTGAACCGAGCGGAGCGTCGCCGGCAAGCGGTCGGCGGAGCGGTAGGCTGGGATCACGACGCTGACCATCGGCGTCCCTGGTGCCAAGTGCGGAGCAGGGCTGCCCAACGCCACGTCCTCCTTGCGGTTGCGGCCCGCGTCTAGCAACTCGCCCAACGCTTGGCCATGCCCGATGGGGCGGTCCGCTTTCGTGCCGAATCGGGTCGCCCGACCGGCCCCGCAACCGCCTTTTGATCCGCGCCGCTTGCCGCTATGCGTCGAGTCGGGCCACGCCGTTCATGCGGCGACGGCCTTGGGGGCGGTGCGCTGATCGACTGGCGTGGGCGGACCGGCGTCGCGCGGGTCGCGTCGGCGCGATCAAGCGGGAGTTGACGAGCCATGGCCCATCAGACGCGGCAACCGTTCCCCGGATCGGGCCTCGCGACCAACGTGTCGCGTACCGAACTGTTCGATCTCGGCGCGATTATGATGGTGCTGCGTCGTCGGGCCTGGCTGTTCGCGATCGTCGCGGCCCTGGTCGCCGCCGCCGTGATCGCCTTCTACACCACGCTGGAGAAGAGCTACTCCGCCACTGCCCAGGTCGCGATCAACACGCAGCGGTCGAACGTGATCGCGGCGAACCAGGAGGTCTTGACGGAGGACCAGCCGACGACCTTCGCCATCGACACCCAGGTCGAGGTGCTGCGCTCGCGCGACCTGGCGCGCCGGGTGGTGCAGACGCTCCGGCTCGACCGCAACGCCGACTTCGTGCCCGAGCCGCAGCGCGCCGATCCCGCCGCCGCGACCCAGGCGGCGACCGATACGCTGCTGCGCAATCTCGGCATCGCGCGCTCCGGTGTCGCCTTCGCGATCAACGTCTCCTACAACGCCGGCGACCCAAACACCGCCGCGACGGTGGTGAACACGCTGGTCCAGCAATATCTCGACAGCCAGCTGACGCTCAAGACGGACGCCACCCAGTCGGCGACGGATTGGCTCGGGACGCGGCTGGCCAGCCTCCGCGCGCAGGTGTTGACGGCCGAGACGGCGGTGCAGCGTTACCGCGCGGCAAACGGCCTGCTCGCCACCGCCCGGGACGAGATCGGCTCGCAGCAGCAGCTTGGCCAGATCAGCACGACGCTGGCCGCCGCCGAGGCCGACCTCGCCGAAAAACAGGCCGCCGCCACCACCGCGCGGGAACAGGCGCGCGGCGTCAACGCCGGCGAGGATGTCGGCCAGGCGCTGACCTCGGACGTTATCGTCCAGCTGCGCCGGCAACGCGGCGAGATCGGCGCCAACGTCGCCCAGCTCGAATCGCGCTACGGCCCCCGCTATCCCGAGCTTCTGTCGGCGCGCAGCCAGCTGCAGACGATCGACGCCCAGATCGCGGCGGAGGTCCGTCGCATCATCTCGGGGCTGGAGGGCGAGGCGCGCATCGCCGCCGACCGGGTCGGCTCGTTGCGCGGCACGCTGAACAGCTCGCGCGGGGAGCTCGCCGCCAACAGCGCCGCGAGCGTCCGACTGAGCGAGCTGGAACGCAACGCCGACGCGGTGCGCACACTGTACGAAAGCTATCTCGCCCGGTATCGCCAGACGAGCACGCAGTCGGGGCTGGAAAGCTCGGACGCGCGCATCCTGTCGCAGGCGGTGGTGCCGACGAAGCCGAGTTCGCCCAAGCTGTCGATCTTTCTAGTGATTGCACTCGCCGCCGGGCTCGCCAGCGGCGCGACCGCGGTGGCGTTGAGCGAGATCCTCGATCGCAGCCTGCGCACCCCAGACGCCATCCTGACCGAAACGGGCCTGCGGACGCTCGCCAGCGTGCCGAGCTTCGAATCGGCCTTTCCCGGCAAGGCCAGCACCGGGCGATCGGCCCGGGAACTGATCGCCGAGCATCCCTTCTCCGCCTTTACCGAGAGCCTGCGGATGCTGCGCGCGGGGCTGAACGACGGCCAGGGCGCGCCGCCCAAGGTGGTCACGATCACTTCCGCCCTGCCCGGCGAGGGCAAGAGCACGGTGGCCGCGAGCCTGGCCCATGTCGCGGCGCTCGGCGGCGAGCGCGTCGTGCTGGTCGAATGCGACACCCGGCGCGGCGTCGGCGCATCGGTGCCCGACCGGCCCGATCACGGCCTGCTGGAGGTGCTGGGCGGCGCCGTTCCGCTTGACGCGGCGCTCCAGGTCGACGCGCAATCGGGGCTGGCGACGCTGCCGCTGTCGCGCCAGGTGCTGCGCCCGGCCGATGCCGTCGCCGCCGGGGCGATGGACGACCTGCTCGCCGAGCTGCGCCGTCGCTACGACCTCGTCATCCTCGACACCGCGCCGGTGATGGCCATCGCCGAGACGCGGCTGCTCGCGGCCAAGTCCGACGCGGTGTGCATGCTGGTGCGCTGGGGCAAGACCCCGGCCAACGCCGCGGTGACCAGCGTCCGGTTGCTCCACGAATCGGGGGTGAACCTGGCCGGCGCGGTGCTGTCGCACGTCGACCTGCGCAAGCAGGCGAACTGGAGCCAGAACGATCCCAGCGCCTACTTCAAGACGATGAAGGAATATTACGGCTGATCATGGCGTCAGCGGTAATCACGCCATGCGATCGACGAGGATTTCGGAGCGATGATCAAGCGACTACAGGCGCTGCGCTTCATCGCCGCATCGGATCGGGCGACTGCCGCTGCCGGTAAGCGAGCAATCCGAAAGCGCAAAAGCCGAGCGCGGCGAGCGGTCCGAGCGGCTTGTCCGAGGCCTCGGACAGCATAGAAATCGCCCACGTAATCAGCACGCTATAGAGCACGAGCGCTGCATCTCCCGCCGCAACGTCTGACGCATACAGGCGCTTGGCGGCTATCCATGTCGAAATGAAACATGCGACGAAAATACAAAGCCCGACGATCCCTAGTGAGAGCAGAATATCGAGGAACCCGTTATGGGGGTTCGTAACGCCCATCGCCCTGTAGATCTTTAGGATAAAGTCTCCGTAGGTCGTAGAGGCATAGCCAAACCCCAACATCGGTCGCTGCGCAACCGCGTCAGGAACATAAGCCCAGATAGTCGTTCGTCCTGTGAAAGTCATGTCGCGCCCGAGTAGCGCGAAGATCGTCCCCAAGATTGCGTAAACGCCAAAGGCAAGTGGAACGGCGACTAATACGAGCAAAGCTTGCTGGGCCGCCGAAAGTCTGAGAGATAGGACTGACACGGCAGGAGCTATAAAGAGTATCGCTATCGCGGTAGCAGAGCGACTCATGATACAAGCTAGAATAAGTGCGCCAACCAGGAGTAACTTGAACAGCCTCGAAGGCAGGATATTCGGACTTGCCAGGATCGTCATGGTAGCGGCCATGGCGCAAACCGTACCGAAGACGTTCTTGTGTCCGTACACTCCTCGCCAACTACCCGCATGGACCGCTTGGATTGCATCGTTTGCTTGATGCATACCGAATTTGGGTAGCGCTATGACGTACAACACTGAAAACATGAGTACGAAAAAACCTGCATAGATGTAACTACGCGCGAACAGATGTGGTGGCAGCCGGAGCGCCATGCAGTAGCCCGTGACCAGAAGCGGGATTAGTCCGAGCACGCCATTGATTGATGATGTGACCGAGTCTGTCCATAGAAGCGACAGGATCGTCCAACCAAGAAACGCCAGGACAACACCTAGGCGAGGTATGCGTCCGATCACCATGCGCCAAAACGGCAGGACCGCGGTGACAGCGCCGACGGCTACCATCATCCGAATAGCATAAAGTAGCCAGTTGGACGCATCAGTGCGCCGAACGGATGACAAATCAAGTTGCACCTGCTGAGTGGGATCGATCCCGACCAACTGAAATGCAAATGGTGCCGTTAACAGGAATACGCCAGCTCCCCATAGCCAGCATTCTAAGCCAGATGGCAGATCACTCCGCTGGGTCCACGCTACATCGTTGACCTCAGGTAGCGGATGCAAATAACCTTTTTGCGTATGTTGCACGCTCATTGATCCGGAATCGTCAGAGTTTATCACGACAGCTGCTTCCATTCCGACGGACTATGTATGCGGGTACACCTACAACCGTCACATTGGGAGGTACGTCCTTGACCACTACCGCGTTAGCTCCAATGATGCTGTTGCTGCCAATCAGCACTCCGCCAATGATTTTTGCTCCCGCGTTAACGGTAACATTATCTTCGATTTTAGGGCTGCGTCCATTTGCGCAGTAGCCAATCGTGACCTGTTGATTGATCCAGCAATTCTTTCCGATCGATGTTGCCGATATGATTGTTGCAAAACCATGTTGAATAAACAATCCCGGCCCGATCTCCCGTGTTCTGATGTACAAACTGGATAGCGGAGGCAGAATGAAGGAAACCACTCGAGCATACGGAACACGATAATAGAATAAGCTCCTAAACTCTTCGTGGAATACCAGGCAATTAATGACCAGCCAGAGGCTGTTTGAGGCGTCGTCAGCCTTTACAAGTCCTTGATCTTTCCACCGCCGCGCATCGCTATAGACCGATAGACGATTACTTGAAAATACGAGAGCAATAACGTGGACAAGAGTGAGTGGAACCTTTAAAAGGCAGGTCAAGACGTAATACATTGCGGCATTGACCTCCTTGCTTTCACTCGCTCGACAAACAATAGCGACAAGTCGTCATCGTCGATGTACGAAAAGCGTCTTACACTGAGCGTCGGTCGATGTAAGACGCCTTTGTCGACCTCACCCATTCCGCGGTTCAGGTCGCGTCGCCCGTGCTCGTACCCGTGAACGCGTCCACCATCGCCGCCAGCATCGGCTTGGGCGCGCCCGCTTCGTCCCAGGGCAACGGCTGGTCCTCGCCCGGCGGAAACGGCGGCATACGCAGCCACGAATCGCGGTCGCGCAGGCCCCACAGGGTGAAGGCGTAGCGCTGTCGCGGCGGCAGGGCGAGGAACGCGCGCGCCACTTCGCCCGCCCGGCGCGCCTGCAGGTCGCGGCGCATCGCCACCGGACGCGGGTCTAGGCGGCGGTGGCCAAAGGAGATGTCGAGCTCCGACACGTGGATCGGCAGGCCGAACCGCGCCAGGTCGCGCATTGTCTCGCCCATCGCGCCCTCCGCCAGGTCGATGTTGATGTGCGTCTGCGTGCCGATGCCGTCGATCTGGGCGCCCCGCGCCAGCAATCGTTCCACCAGCCGCACGAACGCGCCGCGCTTGCCCGGTTCCTCCAGGCCGTACTCGTTGATGAAACGCGGCGTGTCCGGCGCGGCCTCCGCCGCGTGCTCGAACGCGCGGACCATATAGTCCTCCGCGCCCAGCACCCGGCCCCACACGCAATCGCGCAGCGCCATCCCGCGGTGGACGATCGGCTCGTTGATGACGTCCCAACCCCGCACTCGGCCCCGGTAGCGCGCGACGATCGTGGTAATGTAGCGGCGATACAGCTCGGCGAAAGCGACCCGGTCGCTCGCCAGCCCGACAAAGGCCGCCGGCTCGTGCTTGTGCCACACCAGCGTGTGGCCATGGACCGGCAGCCCTAGCCGCTCGGCGCCGTCGACGAGCAGGTCCGGCGCGGCGAAGCGGAATCGGCCGTCCGCGGCGACCACCGGGTTCATCTTCATCTCCCACCCCGGCGTCACCTGGGAGACGTTGCGCAGCATCAACGTCATCAAGGCGGTGTCAGCCAAGTCGGCGGTCGCGAAGGCGCAACCAACGGGCGCCGGGCAGACCTGTTTCAGCGGCGCGGCGGCGACCGCGTCGGTCGTGGCGCGCGCGCCCAGCACATCGGCGTCGTACGCGGCCAAGGCCAGCCCGCCGACGACGACGGCGCGACGTGAAAGCTCGGGCATGCGCGCCTCCCGGCGCCCGGATGGCGCGGGTCCATCCTAGGCCCCGCCCTCATGCCGCGCAACGATCCGCGAGCTCTCGGAACTGCTCAACGCGACCGTCGCAAAACCCGGATCGAGCCGCGAGCAAATCATCGTGAATGGCTGAGTAACCGGACGACTTATCCATTCCACAGGAGGCGATCGCCCAACTGGGCCCACGCAAGATCGAGGGTCGGATGAGCTATTTCGAAGATCAAAAGCACTACGTCCAGAACGCGTCCCATGCGTGGAGCATGACGGATCTTGGCGACGTCACCCGCTTCGAGGTGCGGTCCGGCGATCAATGGGCGCAGGACGGCACGACGCCAAAGGAACGCTCGGAAGTGGCGGCCTCCGAAAAGCTCGCCTTTGGCCAGACCTACAAGATCTCGTTCGATCTGATGATCGAGGCCGGCGCGCGGAACACCGCCGACTGGATGACGCTGTTCCAGGTCCAGTCGACCTTCGACGCGGGTGAAGCCGGGCATAGCCCGGGCCTGGCGCTGGAGATGGTCGGCGAGCGGATGCGCTTCGTCACGCGGCATTCCTCGGCGAGCATCTCGACCGACGCGAACACCACCTATGTGCGGCATTACACCGACGCGGCCGATCTCGAGCGCGGCCACTGGTACGATTTCGACATCGAGGTGACGATCGACCCTGTGGGCGACGGCGACCTGATCGTCCGGCGCGACGGCGTGTTGCTGTTCGAGTATCACGGCCCGCTCGGCTTCAACGACGCGGTCGGACCCTATCTGAAGCAGGGCGTATACCGGGAGTCCTCGCCGGAGGACTTCGCGGTCAACTACCGTGACTGGACCGTGTCGACGGGCGAAGACGTCGGCACCGAAGCGAACGCCCCCGCTCCAGCCTTAGCTCCCGCTCCCGTCCAGCCCGACCCGATCGACGCGGCGATCGCCGCGGCCACGCGGGTGCAGCGCGGCTCGGTCGGGGCCGATGTCTTCCACGCCATCAAGGGCGATGCCGTCCTGGGCGGCGCGGGCAACGACACCTACCACCTATGGGACGCGACCGCGCTGATCGTGGAGAAACCCGGCGAAGGGCTCGATACCGTCATCGCCCGCTTCTGGGGCGCGGCGACGCTCGCCGATGGTCTGGAAAACCTGACGCTCTTGTCCGCCGGATCGACGGCGGGCACCGGCAACGCGCTGAACAACGTCATCACGGCGGGCGTCGCCGGCGCCGTCCTCGACGGTCGCGGCGGCGACGACATCCTGGTCGGCGGCGCCGGCGCGGACATCTTCGCGATCGACGCCGGCAACGGTTCGGACACCATTGTCGGGTTCCGGTCGGGATGGGACGTCGTCCGCCTCCAGGGTCATGGCATCACCAGTTTCGACCAGTTGTTGTCGCGCGCGACCCAGTCCGGGTCGGACGTGCGCCTCTCCCTGGCCCAGGGCGAGACCCTTGTCCTGCGCGACACCGCGCTGACCCAACTCGGCGCGGCCGACTTCAACCTGGCGATGCCGCGCGGCGAGGCGGTGGCGGGCGCGCGCGACATGGTCGGCCCCGGACGGGGGTACAACGCGCACGGCTGGTACGTGCTGAACAACGCGTGGAACCCGGGAACCCTGCAACATGGCAGGGACTATTCGATCGACAGCAGCTTCAGCACCGCCGACATGACGGCGGGGACGACGTTCAACTGGACTTTTCCCCAGGTGGCGAGCTCGTCGACGATCCGCGCCTATCCGCAGGTCATTTTCGGCGTGCCGCCCAAGGGCGCGTATGCCAACAACCCGACCGACACCGCGCGCGTCTTCCCGGTCAAGGTCGCCGACATCGTCGGGCTCACCGCCGACTACGACGTGAGCTACGCCGGCAACACCGCCGGGTTCAACGTGTCATACGACATCTGGTTGACCAGCGTTCCCAACGGCGACAGGTCGACGCTGACCAACGAGGTCATGGTGTGGGTCCACAAGGGCAGCTTCGAGCCGTACGGCCAGGTAGTCGGCACCTATTCCAACGGCGCCTTCACCGGCACGATCTATCATTCGGGCACCTATACCGCGATCGTCGCCGACCGCGACGTGCCCGTCGGCCAACTCGACATCGCCGACGTGCTGGACCGGCTGGGCGAGCTCGGCATCGTCTCCCCCGATGAATACCTCGCCTCGGTCGAGCTGGGCGCGGAGGTCGTGTCGGGCATCGGCTCGCTGACGATCAATAACCTCGACCTGACGCTTCGGACGCAGGCGCCGGGCAGCGACGTCGTCGTCACCAAGGAGGTCACCGGCGCCGGCACCACCGTCACCGAACAACTGGTCGTGATGCCTGCCGAACCGCCCGCCGAGCCGCCGGTGGAACCGGCTCCCGATCCCACTCCCGTGCCGGAGCCGGTTATCCCACCCGCGCCGGTCACCCCACCCGCGCCGGTCGTCGAGGTTCCGATCGTTCCACCAGTCGTCACGCCTGCGCCGACACCCGCGCCCGTCGACGTGTCGCCGCCACTACCTCCCGTGATCGAAGTGCCGGTTCAGGTGCCGGTCGTCGTTCCCGTCCTTCCGGTTGTCGGGACCCCGCCCCCGCTGCCGCCGCTGCCGCTCGCTATCGCCCTTTCGACCGACGAGGCGCATGCCAGCAACGGCAACCTGCTCGGCGTCGGCACCCCCGCCGGCACCGCCGTCGCGGCGGTCAACGGCGTCGCCGCCAATGTCGGCCAGCGTGTCGTCCTCGCCTCGGGCGCGCTGCTGACGGTGGCCGCCGATGGCACCTACAGCTATAATCCCAACGGCCGCTTCAACGCGCTCACCGCGGCCGGCTCGGGCGCCACCAACCTGTCGGCGACCGACGGCTTCAGCTACACCGCGACCAACGGCGTCACCACGGTCGTCACCGTCACCGTCACCGGGCTGGCGGGGAAGGGCGACACGCTGGCGGGCGACGTGCTCGACAACGCCATCGCCGGCGGCGCGCGCGACGACCTGCTCGACGCCAGCGCCGGCGGGGACGACACGCTGGTCGGCGGCGGCGGCAATGACGGGTTTTACATGGGTGCCGCGCTGACGGCGGCGGACCACATCGACGGCGGCCTCGGCGCGAGCGATCAGGTCGGCATCCAGGGCGACTATCGCGGGGCGCGCGCGCTGACGCTCGGCGACGCCAGCCTGGTTGGGGTCGAGACGCTGGTGCTGCTGTCGGGCGCCGACACGCGCTTCGGCGACCGGGGCGATCACCGCTACGGCTACGACCTGACCAGCGTCGACGCCAACGTCGCGGCCGGCGCGATGCTGATCGTCAACGCCACCACGCTGCGCGCCGACGAGACCTTCACCTTCGACGGCTCGGCCGAAAGCGACGGGGGCTTCTGGTTTTTCGGCGGGCTCGGCGCCGACCACCTGACCGGTAGCGCCACCACCGACGCTTTCTACTTCGGCATCGACGGCCGGTTCGGCGCGGAGGACCGGGTCGATGGCGGCGCGGGCAATGGTGACCAGCTCGGGCTTCAGGGAAATTACGCGATCACGCTCGGCGCCGACCAGCTCGCCGGCATCGAGACGATCGTGCTGCTGAGCGCGGGCGATCGGCGCTTCGGCGACGGGCGTGGCCACTTCGCCTACGACCTGACGCTCGACGACGGCAACGTCGCGGCGGGCGAGATGCTGACGATCAACGCCAATGGCCTGCGCGCCGACGAGACCGCCTGGATCCATGGCGGCGCGGAAGTCGACGGGCGGCTACGGATGTATGGCGGCGCGGGCGGCGACCGCTTCGTCGGCGGGGCGCGCGCCGACCACCTCGTCGGCGGGGCGGGCGACGATACGTTGCATGGCGGGCTCGGCGCCGACCGGCTCGAGGGCGGCGTCGGGGCGGACACCTTCACCTATCTCGCCGCCGCCGAATCGACCGGCGCCACGTACGACACGATCGTCGGGTTCGACATCGCCGCGGACCGGCTCGATCTGGCCGGCACGGGGGCGGACTACCTCCTCAACGGCGCGGTGACCGTCGGCAGCCTGTCGAAGGCGACGTTCGACGTCAACCTGGCCGGCTTGCTCGACGGCTTGCTGACCGCCGACGGCGCCGCCGTCGTCACCGCCAACAAGGGCAACCTGGCGGGCCAGCGATTCCTCGTCGTCGACGGCAACGATGTGGCGGGATATCAGGCCGGCGAGGATTATGTGTTCCAGCTCGCCGGCACGGCCGAACCGATCGTGGCGCTCGACTTCATCGTCTGATCGGCCGTCCGACGCGGTAACGGATGCCGCGTGACGCGGTCGGCGCCGCCGATCGCGCGCCGTCCGCTTGGATCCGCGCTGGCGAACGCGTCTCCGATCAAGTCGTCCAGCGCCGCGCTCGCCGCCGAAATTCGGGCGCAACCGGATCGTCGGCGACGGCGGAACATTGTGGCGTAAGCCGTTCTCGTCTGGAGAAGCCGACATGCCGCATTCGATCGCGAGTCTCGAACATCATCTGGTGCGCCCGCTATGAGCGCGACCCGCATCGCCATCGTCGGTGTCGGCAAGATCGCCCGTGACCAGCACATCCCGCACATCAACGCCAACCCCGATTTCGAGCTGGTCGCGACCGTCAGCCGCGGCGGCGGGTTGAAGGAACTGCCGTCCTTCGCCACGATCGGCGAGATGATGACGACGATGCCTGATGTCCAAGCGGTGGCGCTGTGCACGCCGCCGCGCGGCCGGCTTCAGCTGATCACCGAAGCGTTCGACCACGGCCTCGATGTCCTGAACGAGAAACCGCCCGCCGCGACGCTGTCCGAGGCCGAGGCGTTCGCCTCCCTCGCCGCCAAGGCCGGTCGTGTCCTGTTCACCACCTGGCACGCGCGCGAGGCGGCGGCTGTCGAGCCGGCGCGGGCTTGGCTTGCCGAGCGGACGATCAAGTCCGTCGAGGTCAATTGGAAGGAGGATGTCCGCATCTGGCATCCCGGCCAGGAGTGGATTTGGGAACCGGGCATCGGCGTGTTCGACCCAGGCATCAACGCGCTTTCGGTGATCACCCGTATCCTGCCCCGGCCGCTGCTGCTCGATAGGGCCGACCTTCGTTTCCCGTCCAATCGCGCCGCGCCGATCGCCGCCGACCTCGCCTTCACCGACACCGCCGGCGTACCGGTGGCGGTGGCGTTCGACTTCGACCAGCGCGGGCCGCAGACCTGGGACATCGACGTCGAGACCGACGGTGGACACCTGAAACTTTCGATGGGCGCGTCCCGAATGGCGGTGGACGGCGTCGCGGTCGATGTCGGCGACGAGGCGGAATATGCCCGCCTCTACCGCCGCTTCGCCGATCTGGTGCGCGAGCGCCGGAGCGATATCGACTTGTCGCCCTTCGTTCATGTCGGCGACGCTTTCCTACTCGGCCATCGCAGCGACGTCGCGCCGTTCGATTAGTGAAGACAGTGGAAGCAGCGCCGGTGACGGCGGCCTTGACCTTTCGGCCAAATCGGTCGCGGTCTTGGCGGTCGAGTAAGCGGCCGCGGGTGCGTTAACCCGCGAACCTTCCCGGCGGCAGGCCGCGGACGCCGGCGTCGATCTCGAACAAGGCGCCAGCCTGTTCCTCATCCGGCAAATCGTCGGCCGCGGAGGTGACGAACATGCGATCGAGCCCGTCGCCGGCGAAGCAGACGTTGGTGATCTGCGACGCCGGCAGCGCGATCGACCGATCAAACGAGCCCTCGGGAGTGAAGCGGCCGACGCGCCCCCCGCCCCAGTGGCCGATCCACAGGTGGCCGTCGGCGTCGACCGTCATGCCGTCGGGATTGCCCCAGCTCGGCTGAAAGGTGAGGAACGTCTCGCGGTCGCGAATGCCGTCGGCGTCGAGCGCGAAGCGATAGATGCGCCTGGCGACCGTGTCGGTGTGGTACAGCCAGCGCCCGTCGGGGCTGATCGCGGGGCCGTTGGCGACGGTGTAGCCGGTATCGACGCGAGTGACCGTCCGGTCGGGGTCGAGCCGGTAGAGGCTGCCGCTCGGCCGGTCGGCGGCGATCGGCATCGACCCCGCCCAGATGCGGCCCCACGCGTCGGCCTTGGCGTCGTTAAGGCGATTACCGGGCAGGTCGGGTTCGGGGTCGGCGATCGGCACGATCGTAACGGGGTCGAGCGTCAGCTCGGCGAAACCGCTTTGGAAGCCGGCGATGAAACCGGGCGCGTCCCGGCGTTCGATGACCCAGCCGATCATCTCGGGCATCGGCCAGCGCGTGACCTGCCCATCGGCCAGCGACAACCGGTTGAGCGCGGGCGCCAGGATATCGGTCCAATAGACGGCGTTGTCCCGCGCCGACCACAGCAGCCCTTCGCCGAGCCGGTCGCGTCGGTCGTCCCGGGCGACGATGCGGATGGGATTGGTCATGCGGCTAGGCCACCGGTGGTGCGGTCAGAGAGTCCCGAGCTCGCCACGACGATCGCCAGGGCGACATACCGGAGCATGGCGAGGTCAGCCCCGACCGGGAAGCGCGGCGACGAAGTCGCGCGCGCGGCGCGTCACGTCGTCGGCGGCGCGTCCTATCGTGTATAGGGCGGACCCTAAGCCGAAGCCCGCCGCGCCGGCGTCGAACCACGGCGTCATCGTATCGGGGGCGATGCCGCCGACGACGAGCATCCGCAGGTCGCGTGGGAGGACAGCGCGCATCGCCTTCAGCACTTGCGGACTGGAAGCCTCCGCCGGGAACAGCTTGAGCGCGGTCGCGCCGGCGTCGATCGCGGCGAACGCTTCGGTCGGGGTGGCGATGCCGGGCAGCGAGGCGAGCCCGGCCGATGCCGCCGCCGCGATCACCGCCGGGTTGGCGTTGGGCGACACGATGATCCGGCCGCCAGCGGCTTGCACCTTCCCCACGTCCTCGACGCGCAGCACCGTGCCCGCGCCGACCAGCGCCCTGCCCTCCAGCCGGCGGGCCAGCCTTGCGATGCTGTCGAGCGGATCGGGAGAGTTGAGCGGCACCTCGATGACCGTGAAGCCGGCGTCGACCAGCCCGTCGCCGATCGCCTCGACCTCGTCGGGACGGACCCCGCGCAGGATCGCGACCAGCGGGCAACGGGCGAAGGCGGTGTCGAAATCGAGCGTCATGCGACGAGGCTCCACAGGCGGGTGATCCCGGCGACGAACGCGTCGTGGCTTTCGACGACGACGGCCGAGCGGCCATGCGCGGCGATGGCGCTGGCATAGAGCGCGCCGAGCGCGGGATCGGAAAGGATGTAGACGCGGTCGTCGTCGGCGCGGGCGAGCGCGGCGGCGACGTCGCTGCCGATCAGCAACCCGCTGGCATAGGACGCGTGATCCCCGGTCCCGCGCAGGCCAAGCACGCTCGCCGCGCGGATGCCGAACAGCCGGGCGAGCAGGTCGCCGTCACGCGCGTCCTCCACGCCTTGACGAAACGCGTCGCCGTCGGTCACCGGCGCGGTCAGCTCGGCCGCGAGCAGCCCGTGCGCCTTCAACAGCGCGAACAGCTCGCCGGTCATCGCGGTGGTGAAAGCGGCGATCTCGCCTCCCGCCATCCGCGCCCATTTGCAGTGCGTCCCCGGCTGCGCGAGCAGCGCGTCGGGCGGGGTCAGCCCGGCGGCGACGGCCCCCAGCAACTGCACCTCCTCGCCGCGCATGACATCGCCGCGCGGGCCGTCGCGGTGCGCCATCCCCGGTACGATCCATACCCGGTCGGCGACCGTCAGCGCGCGCTCGGCCAGCGCGTCGAACCCGCCCGGCGTCTGGACATAGCCGGCGTCGCGCCAGCCGATATTGGCCCCGACCATCCCGGCGCACAGGATCGGCAGGTCGCCGAACCGCTCGCGGATGCCGGCGATCTCGGCCGGATAGTCCCCGCCCCGCATCGCCAACATCCCGTGGTCGTCGCGCTCGGTGCGCGTCACGGCGCCGTTCTCGCCGATGTCGAACACCCGCCGGTTGGTCGTGCCCCAGTCGACGGCGAGGAACGGCGTCACGCGCTCACCACCAGGTTGCGTATAAGGCGATCAGGATGCCGATCACGCCGACCGAGGCCATGTTGAAGCTGGCGGTGGTGTCGAACCGCACACCCTCCATCGTGATGCGGTTGCTGTTCGCCCGGCCCTTGACCAACAGCGACAGGACCACCGCCAGCGCCAGCGAGATCACGAAAACCAGCGCCATCCGGTTCATGAACGGGAAGTCGGGCATCGTCTCGCGAAAGATGTAGGACAGCACCACCGAGGCGATCGCCGCCGCGATCGCGCCGACCTCGTTCGCACGCTTCCAGAACAGCCCGAGCAGGAAGATGACGGTGATGCCCGGCGTGAAGAAGCCGGAGAACTCCTGGATGAACTGGAACGCCTGGTCCGACTGCCCGATCAGCGGTCGCGCGGTCAGCATCGCGATGACGATCGACACGGTGGCCGCGATGCGGCCGACGCGGACGAGCTTTCTCTCCTGCGCCGGATCGCCCTTGCCGTCCTCGGCCCGGCTCGGCGCGCCCTTACGCTTGGCATAGAGGTCGAGGGTGAAGATCGTCGCGATCGAGTTGATCTTGGACGCGGTCGACGCGACGATCGCCGCGATCAGCGCCGCGAAGACGAGGCCGAGCAGCCCCGTCGGCAGCAGCCGCATCATCGTCGGATAGGCCTCGTCGGGCCGCGCCAGGTCGGGGGCCAGCACCACTGCGGCGATGCCGGGCACGACGATGACGAGCGGCATCAGCAGCTTCAGGTAGGCGGCGAACACCACGCCCTTCTGCGCCTCGGCCAGGTTCTTCGCCGCCAGCGCGCGCTGGATGATGTACTGGTTGAACCCCCAATAGCTGAGGTTGGCGATCCACATGCCCCCGATCAGCACCGACAGCCCCGGCAAGTCCTTGTAGAACGGGTTGTCGGGCGACAGGATCATGTCGAACTTCTCCGGCGCGCGCCGGGTCAATTCGTTGAAGCCGCCCAGCACGCCGGCGTCGCCGCCGATCTCGCTCAGCGTCAGGTACGAGACCACCAACCCGCCGAACACCAGCAGCGTCACCTGGACGATGTCGGTCAGCGCCACCGCCTTCAACCCGCCCTTGATCTGGTACAGCAGCGCGAACGTGCCGAGCGCGACCAGCGCCACGTCCTGATTGATGCCGGCGACCTCGGTCACCGCGATCGACCCCAGCCAGATGATCGAGGTCAGGTTGACGAAGATGTACAGGCCGAGCCAGAACACCGCCATCAGCGTGCGGATCGACGGGCCGTACCGCTGTTCCAGGAACTGCGGCATCGTGTAGATTTCGTTGCGCAGGAAGATCGGCAGGAAATACTTGCCGACGATGAGCAACGTCAGCGCCGCCATCCACTCGTACGACGCGATGGCCAGGCCGATCGCGTAGCCCGACCCCGCCATGCCGACGATCTGCTCGGCGGAGATGTTGGCCGCGATCAGCGACGCGCCGATCGCCCACCACGGCAGCGACTTCGACGCCAGGAAATAGTCGGACGTGTCCTTCTGGTGTCCGGCCTTTTCGCGGCTGACCCACTGGGCGAGCGCGAAGATGCCGATCGCGTAGGCGATCACCACCATGATATCGATAGTCGAAAGCGTCACCGGCGTCCCCCGTCCCTATTGCGACCTTGCGCGACCGGCCGCCCCACGCCACTCTTTGCGTGGTCGCGGATGGACCTTGATCTATCCGATCTATCCGACTTGTCCAGTCACCTGCCTGTGCTAGTCTTTCCCTTGTTGATGCGCCGGAGCCCGAGTGAGCGAGACCGAGTACCAGGCCGACCCCAGCGAGATCCGGACGCAGCTCGGCCGCAATCTCACCTATGGCATGCTCGACAGCCTGGGCCGGGCGATCGTCCATGGCCGGTTCGAGGAACGCAGCTTCCCGACCGAGGGCGAGCTGTCGAAACAGCACGGCGTCAGCCGTTCGGTGACGCGCGAGGCGGTCAAGATGCTGACCGCCAAGGGGCTGCTCAGCGCGCGGCCACGCCAGGGCACGGTGGTGCAGGCCAAGACCTCGTGGAACCTGTTCGACACCGACGTGCTGCGCTGGCTGCTCGAGCGCAAGTTCGAGGTCGAGTTGCTCCAACATTTCAACGAACTGCGCATCGCCATCGAACCGGAGGCGGCGGCGCTGGCCGCGCGCCATGCCGACGACGCCGACCTCGCCAGCATCCGCGGCGGGCTGGAGCGGATGGTGGCGGCCGACCGCGGGCTTGACGACACGCTTGAATCGGACATCGACTTCCACGTCGCCATCCTGAAAGCGTCGCGCAATCCGTTCTACGTGCAGTTCCGCGATGTCGTCACGACCGCGCTAAGGACGTCGATCCGTTTCACCAACCGCCTGACCGGCCACACCGCCAGCGTCGCCGACCATGCCGCGGTTTACGAGGCGATCGTCGCCCGCGATCAGGATACGGCGCGCTTAGCGATGCGCAAGATCATCGGCGACGTGCTGGAGCTGATGGAACGGGCGGAAGCGGCGGCGGGGTAGAAGAGGCAGCCGTGAAGCTTAGAAGCGCGGGGCATCTCGCGCGATCGAACGCGATGCGCTAGCGAGGCTAGGTGACAGCCGGACCAGCCAGGCGAGCCAAAGGTCGGCCGCGCGATCCCGCCAAGCGCACGGCGCTACTCGATGCAGCGCGCGAGCTGTTTCTCAGGCTCGGTGCCGATGCGGTGACGATCGATCAGGTGATCGCCGGCGCGAAGGTGTCCCGGGCGACCTACTACAGCAACTTCGCCGACCGCCACGAGTTGCTGGCGGCGGTGATCGGGCGGGAGTCCGAGCGCATCGTCACGGACGATGCGGCGGACGCCTTTGAGATCGCCGACCTGCGTGCCGCTCTCGTCAGCTATGGGGATGGCTTGATGCGCTTCCTCGCGGACCCCGACACCATGCGTCTCGAGCCCTTGATCCAGCACGTCGGACAGTCCCAGCCCGAGCTGGCGACTTCGTTTTTCGCGGCCGGGCCGCGGCGGGTCTGGAACATTCTGGAGCGGATCATCGTCAACGGGCAGAGGCGGGGCCAACTGGGCGCGGTCGATCCCGCCCTGGCGGTCAACGATCTCATCGGCCTGTGGCAAGGCTGCTGGCGCATCGAGGCCATGTATGGGCAGCGGCTCGTGCCCGACGAGCAGGAGATCCGACGACGATCCAGGCATGCCGTCGACCTGTTCCTGCGGGCTTACGGAAGGGGCGATCGGCACACGGTCGCCAGCGGAACCAATTAGCAAACTAGTTCGTCTGGTAACATTCTGGAGCCATGATCCGGAACCGTGACCACGACAGTTAGCCAAAGGAGCACCCATGAGCACCACTTCTCAGGCCCCCGACCGATCGCACGACGAGAGCGTCGCCAAGGTCGCCGAGCTCATCGCCGACACGCAGGTGTGCATGTTCACGACGATCGACGCGACCGGCCGGATGGTGAGCCGCCCGATGGCCGTGCTGAAGGTCGAGTTCGACGGGAATCTCTGGTTCGCCACCGACTCCGGCGCCCGCAAGGTCGAACAGGTGCGGCACGAATCGCGCGTCAATGTCGGCTTCGCGTCCAAGCACGCGTGGGTTTCCGTCGCGGGAGACGCCGAGATCCTTCGCGACGTCGACAAGGCCAAGGAGCTGTGGGGGTCCGGCGTGGACGCCTGGTTCCCCGAAGGTCCGGAGTCCCCCGCGGTCCTGCTTGTGAAAGTCCGCGCCGACAGCGCCGAATATTGGGACACGCCCGGCGCGGGCGCGGCATCGCTGCTGTCATTCGTCAAGAGTCGCGTGACGGGAGAGCCGTACAAAGTCGAAAACGAGACGGTCAGCCTTTGAGAGTTATCGCCGGGGGCGGCCACCGCGCGGAGCGGTGGTCGCCCTTGACGTTGCCGGATGCGCACCAGGACGATCGCCGGTCTCTTGGCACCCTGGAGAAGGAGGCATTATGGACCTCGTCGTCTTCGGAGCCAACGGCCCTACCGGCCGTCAGGTCGTACGACAGGCGCTAGCCGCGGGCCACCACGTCACCGCATCGACCCGCAAGCCCGACGAATACCCCCTGAGTTCGCCTCGCCTCGACGTGGTTGCCTCGGACGTGACCGACCCGGGTGACGTCGAACGGGCGGTCTCCGGGTCGCAGGCGGTCATCTCGACCTATGGTGTGCCGTACAGCCGAAAAGAGGTCACCGTATACTCGCGAGGGATCGCCAATATCACGCGGGCGATGGCGGTCCACCGCATCAACCGCTTGGTCTGCGTCAGCTCCACCACCCTGGCAAAGGAGGAAGCGCCCGGCGAGACGGTGTTCTGGCGCAAGGTCGTTATCCCCACCTTGCGCAACGTCCTGGGTCGTACGCTGTACGACGACATGGAGCGCATGGAGGCGATCGTCCGGCGCAGCGACCTCGACTGGACGATTGTTCGCCCGGCCGGGCTGTTCGACGCGGCCGAGCCCACCGACGACCATCAGGTGGCGCCGCGACACCTGCTCGGCCGGTTCACCTCTCGCGCCGACCTCGCGCAAACCCTGGTCAGGGAAGCGACCGAGCCGCGGCACTCGCGCCTGGTCATCGAGGTCATCACCCGGTCCGGGCCTCCGTCCCCATTCAAGACGTTTCTAAAGGAGGCCTTTGGCGTCGGAAATTAGGATGCGACGCCCCGTGGACTAAGACGGCGTGGGCGCGCCAACGGCTGGTGTTCGTTGGCAACGACAAGCTTACCGCCGCCGCGCCGCGACCGGGGCCACCGCCGGCGCCATCGGCACCACCCCCTTCGGCGCCGCGGCCAGTCGGCGGATCAGGTCGGTCTCGGCTACGCGGTACGGCGTGCCATCGGCGCGGAAAACCTCGTGAAACCAGATCGTCGGTTCCTCCGAGATGTACGGCTTTTTCCAGCTGTCCCATGGCAACCGCGTCTGCGACTTGCCGTCGACGAAGCCCCAGTTGATCATCGCGATGTTCATGCGCTTGCCGATCGGCAGCGATCCGTCAAAGGTCGATCCGTTGCCGCGCGCCATGTATTCGGTGCATAGCACGGGACGACCATAGGTCATCATCTGGCGCGCGCGGCGCTCGAACTGCTCGGGCCAGTTGTAATCGTGGAACGACATGATGTCCGAACGCGCGACCTGAATCTTCTCGACCGCGTCCAGCTTTGCCGGGGTGTCCCAATTGTCGCCGATCCACAGCCCGCTGGTGAGCGGCTGGGTCGGGTCGACGCTTTGCGCCGCGTCGAACACGCGGCCGAGGAGCGCCGCCACCAACTGAGTCTTGTTCGGCGTGGGCGCGTAGTTGCCGCCCCCACCGTTGTTGGGCTCGTTCCACACGTCCCAGGCGATGATCCGCCCGTCGTCCTTGAAGTGGCCGACGATGTCCCTGACGTACGCCACCAGCTTGCCGTGCTGGCCGCGGTCGGCGAGCCGCGCGGTGCCCGGAGCCTGCATCCAGCCCGAATTATGGACGCCGGGGATCGGCGGGCGTTGCGGCCCGGCGACCGGATTCGGATCCCAGCAGCTGTCGAACAGCACGAACATCGGGCGGATATTGTGCTTGGCGGCGATCGTCAGGAACTGGTCCATCCGCCGCTTCAGCCCTTCGGCGTCGTTCTCCCACAGCATGTTATGGAGGTAGACGCGCATCGTGTTCATGCCGATCGACCGAGCCCAGCCGAGTTCCTTGTCGATCGTCGCGGGATCGAAGCTGTCGGCCTGCCACATCTCGAACTGGTTGATCGCCGACGCCGGGTTGTAGTTCGCGCCGACCAGCCAGGGCTGACGCTCGTACCAGGCGTTGGCCGCCGGCTTGGTCCAGATGCCGCGCGCTTCGGCGGGCGTGGCGACGGACAGCATCGCCGAACCGGCGAGCAGGAGGGCGGTGAATCTCTTCACGGGCGAATGCTCCTAGCGGCGCGGCGTGGGGGTGGTGGGCGCCGGCGCCGCGGGCGCGGCGGTGGTGAAGCGGTAGGTTATGACGTTGTGGTAGGTTTGGCCGGGCTCGAGCCTGGCCGAGCCGAAGGCGGGCTGGTTGACCGTGTCGGGGAAGCCCTGCGGCTCCATCACGATAGCGTCGCCCATGCGGTAAATCTGGTTCGACTTGCCGCGCACGGTCGCGTCGAAGAAATTGCCGGAGTAGAATTGCAGGCCCGGCTGGTTGGAATACAGCTCGAAGCCGCGCCCGGTGGTCGGCTCGACGACCCGCGCCATCAAGTGGGTGTCCGGCGTCACCGTCCGGCCGATCACCCAGTTGTGGTCGTAGCCGCGCCCGAAGGCGATCTGTTCATCGCGGCCGTCGCGCACCCGGTCGCCGACCGCGCGTGGCGTGCGGAAGTCGAACACCGTGCCGGCGACCCGCTGGAGTCGGCCGGTCGGAATCGCGGTCGCGTCGGTTGGCAGGTAGCTTTCCGCCGGGATGGTGACGAGATGACCCATCGCGCCGACTTGCGCGCCCTCGCCCGCCAGGTTCCAATAAGCGTGATTGCTGATGTTAACGACGGTAATCCGGTCGGTCGTCGCCTTATAGTCGATGGTGAGATCGCCCGCGTCGCTGAGCGAATAGGTCGCCAGAACGGTGAGCGTGCCGGGATAGCCCTGGTCGCCATCGGGGCTGACATAGCGCAACGTGACGCGCGCGGTCGGGCCCGAGGCGACGTCGATCACCTCCCACAGCACCTTGTCGAACCCGGCGGTGCCGCCGTGGAGCGAGTTGGGACCGTTGTTGACCGGGACCGAATAGGCCCGCCCGTCGAGCGTGAAGCGGCCGCCTGCGACGCGGTTGGCGACGCGGCCGACGGTGGCGCCGAAATAGCTCGGCGTTTGAAGGTAGCCGTCCATGGTCGAATGACCGAGCGCCACATCGACCGTGCGCCCGGCCTGGTCGGGCAGCATCACCGACTGGAGCGTCGCGCCGTAAGCGATCACCGTCGCCGACACGCCCCGCGCGTTGGCCAGCGTCACCGCCGGCACCGCGCGCCCGTCGGCCAGCTTGCCGAAAGTCGACCGCTTGGCGGTCGCGGCGACCGCCGGGCTCGCCGCGATCACACTAAGCACCGCCATCGCGCCCAACACCACTCCTTGCATGATCCGCCTCCTATCGTTCTGGCGGGGCGTTCGATCACCCGCGCCCCTTAATGGCTGTCGCGTGGCAATCCCTGACTTTGCGCCAGTCGCTGGTATTTGACCGCCGGCTCCAGCACCGCGCCGCTGTCGAACTGACCGACCAGCCCGCGCTGGATCTCCTGCCAGGGCGTCTGAGACGCCGGCGATTGATAGCCCCCCGCCTCGGCTAGCGCCGCGCGGCGGCGCGCGATCTCGGCGTCGTTGACGAGCAGGTCGACGCGCTTGGTGTTGAGGTCGATCCGCACCCGGTCGCCGGTCACCAGCAACGCCAGGCCGCCGTCGACCGCCGCCTCGGGCGAGGCGTTCAGGATCGAGGGGCTGCCGCTGGTGCCCGACTGGCGCCCGTCGCCCAGGCACGGCAGCGCGTGGACGCCGGCGCGGATCAAGGCGGCGGGCGGGCGCATGTTGACCACCTCGGCACCACCCGGATAGCCGATCGGGCCGGCGCCGCGGATGACCAGCACGGTGCGATCGTCGATGCCGAGCTCGGGGCTGTCGATCCGGTGATGATAGTCCTCCGGGCCGTCGAACACGACGACCTTGCCCTCGAACGCCTCGGGATCGTCCGGGTCGGACAGATAGCGCGCGCGGAACTCGGTCGAGACGACGCTCAATTTCATCACCGCCGCGTCGAACAGGTTGCCGCGTAGCACGGTCAGACCCGCGTGCGGCTTCAACGGCTGGTCGAACGGCTTGATCACATCAAGGTCGTGGCTGCGCTTGCCGGTATAGTTCTCGGCGACGGTCAGGCCGTTGACCGTCATCGCCTCGCCCGCGATCAGCCCCTGCTCGATCAGCGCGCCGATTACCGCCGGAACGCCGCCGGCGCGATAATAGTCCTCGCCGAGATAGCTGCCGGCGGGCTGGAGATTGACCAGCAGTGGCACGTCGGCGCCTTCCCGCTCCCAATCCTCGAGCGTCAGTTCGACGCCGATGTGGCGGGCAATCGCGTTCAAGTGGATGGGGGCGTTGGTCGAGCCGCCGATCGCCGAGTTGACCTTTACCGCATTGATGAATGCGTCGCGCGTCAGGATGTCGGACGGCTTGCGGTCGGCGTGGACCATCTCGACGATGCGCTTGCCCGTCTCCCACGCACTCTGCTGACGGTCGCGGTAGGGCGCCGGGATCGCCGCCGAGCCGGGCAGCGACATGCCCAGCGCCTCGGTCAGCGAGTTCATCGTCGTCGCGGTGCCCATTGTGTTGCAGAAGCCGGTCGACGGTGACGACGACGCGACCAGCTCGATGAACTCCTTAGTGTCGATCTCGCCCGCCGCGAGCAGCTCGCGCGCCTTCCACACGATCGTGCCCGAGCCCGTCCGCTCGCCATTATGCCAGCCATTGAGCATCGGCCCGACCGACAAGGCGATCGCCGGGATGTTGACGGTGGCGGCCGCCATCAGCGCCGACGGCGTCGTCTTATCGCAGCCGATCGTCAGCACGACGCCATCAAGCGGATAGCCGAACAATACCTCGACCAGGCCGATATAGGCCAGGTTGCGGTCGAGCCCGGCGGTCGGGCGCTTGCCGGTTTCCTGCAAGGGATGCGTCGGGAACTCGATGGCGATGCCGCCCGCGTCGCGAATGCCCTCGCGCACCCGGTCGGCGAGCACCAGATGGTGGCGGTTGCACGGCACCAGATCGCTGCCCGACTGGGCGATGCCGATGATCGGCCGATCGCCCTGCAGCTCCTCGAGCGACAGTCCGTAATTGAGGTAGCGCTCGATATAGAGCGCGGTCATGTCGGGATTGGCGGGATTGTTGAACCAGGCGCGAGAGCGAAGTCCCGTCGGTTGTCCGCCACTCATGCGTCGACCGCGTGGCGCGTCGCGCCAGCCCCAGACTTGCCTGACATTGCAACCTCTCCGCCAGCTCTAGCGTCGGCCTCGTTCGACATCCGCGAAAGTGATAGCAGCGGCTCGGGCCAACACAACATCATATATCGGATAAATCCGGGTCGGTGAGTATAGCCGCCATCGCCGCGCTTCCTTGAAGCATCGGCGAGCGGGCGTATGGGCCTGCGCGGGGCAGCGAAAAGGACGGACGATGGCGCAGTGGACGATCGGGATCATCGGGGGATCGGGTCTGTACGCGATCGACGCGCTGAGCGACGCCGATTGGCGGGCGGTGGAGACGCCGTGGGGCGCGCCGTCGGACGCCATTCTCCACGGCCGGGTCGGCGGCGTCGCGGTGCGGTTCCTGCCGCGCCACGGCCGCGGCCACCGCATCCCGCCGGGCGAGGTCAACGCCCGCGCCAACATCGACGCGCTCAAGCGCTGCGGCTGCACCGACATCCTGGCGATCTCGTCGGTCGGATCGCTGCGCGAGGAGCTGGCCCCCGGGCGGTTCGTCGTTGTCGACCAGTTCATCGACCGGACGGTGGCGCGTCCGGCCAGCTTCTTCGGCGCCGGCATGGTCGCGCACGTGTCGATGGCCGAGCCGGTGTGCGAGCGCCTGTCGGCGTTCGCGGCGGACGCGGTCGCCGTCGCCGGCGGCGCCGTCGCCAAGGGCGCGACCTATCTGGCGATGGAGGGGCCGCAATTCTCGACTCGGGCCGAGAGCAACCTGTTTCGGGAGTGGGGCGCCGACGTGATCGGCATGACGGCGATGCCCGAGGCGCGTCTCGCGCGCGAGGCGGAGCTGCCCTACGCGCTGGTCGGCATGGTCACCGATTATGATTGCTGGCGCGAGGAGGCGGCGTTCGTCGAGGTGAGCGAGGTGTTGGCGCAGATGGCGGCGAACGGCGCGGTCGCGCGCCGGCTGGTCGAGGCGTTCGTCGCGGCGCTGCCGCCGACGCGCGGCGCCTCCCCGCTCGACACGGTGCTCGACCACGCGTTGATCACCGCCCCCGACGCGCGCGACCCGGCGATGTTGGCGCGACTGGACGCGGTCGCCGGTCGCGTACTCGGCTAGCCCGAGCAGCTGGCCCCGCCGAGGACGCAGAAGCGGGCGCAATGCGGGTGGTTGAGCGCCACCGGCCGCGCCGCCTCGGCCAGCGTCTCGCCAAGGTCGAAGCCGGGGTCGTACGGGATGAGCGTGCAGGCGGCGACGCGGGCGCGCGGCTCGCCGCGGCGGTGGACGACCATCCGGCTGGTCGCGCACATCACCTCCGCCGGGCTCTTGCCGAGGATGCCCCAGCAGGCGGTGGTGATCTCGGGCACGTCGGCGGCGGCGTCCATCTCGGGGAACAGGACGAGGCGCGCCGGGTCGCCCGCGTCGATCGCGATCCCGGCGGTGGCGAACAGCGCGGCATAGCCCGCGCGCGCGTCGCCGTCGGCCTCGCGCCCCAGATGCCGACCGGCGACCGCGATCGAGAAACCCTCGTCCGACAGCCAGCGAAGGCCGTCCAGCGCCGGCGCCCAGCTGCCCGGTCCTCGCTCCGCCTCGTGGACCGCCGGGGTGTAATGGTCGAGGCTGACCCGAAGCGTGAGGCGCGGGCCATGCTCCGCCCGCAACGCCCTGAGCGCGTCCTCGTGCCGCCGCATCGGCCGCATCGCGTTGGTCAGGACCAGCACCTCATGGCCCCGCGCCAACGCCAGCCCCAGCATGGTAATGACCTCGCGATTCATGAACGGCTCGCCGCCGGTGAAGCCGATCTCGCGCGTCGCGAAGCCGCCGGCCGTGATCTCGTCGAGATAGCGCGCGACCTCCGCCGCCGTCAGATACAGCAGCGCGTCATTGGTCGGCGAGCTTTCGATATAGCAGGTCGCGCAGGCCAGGTTGCACCGCGTCCCCGTGTTGAACCACAGCGTGTCCAGCGCGACCAATGGCACCACCGCGCGCGGCTCGCCCCGGGCGGTGGTCGCCGGGTCGACGAACTTGGCGCGTGGCAGCGGCGGCGCGACGACGCGGAACGGCGACGGCCCGGTCGGCATCCCCCGCGCCCGTGTCACGCCCGTGCCCATATCACCCACGCAACCGCCTCGTCCTCGCCACCAGTTTCGCCCACCGCCTGGGCCATGTTCCGAACACCCGGGGTTCCAGCGCGGCGAACGCTGTCGCCTTGGCGATCTCGGCGCGGCCCGGATAGGCGACCATCGCCGATCCCAGCGCCAAGGTCGAGGCCTTGCCGGTGATCACCTGGGTCCAGGGCGGCAACAGGTCGCCCGCTCGCGCGCCGACGATCGTCACGCCAATCACCCGGCCCCGGTGGCGAACCAGCTTGAGGAAGCCGCGCGTGTCGCCCTCGGTCACCGCGCGGTCGTTGTCGGCGAAGTCCCGCCGCGTCACCTCGACCGACCTGTATCGCCCCCGCGCCTCCGCCTCGGTCAGCCCGACCTGCGCCAGTTCGGGGTCGGTGTAGGTGACATGGGGCAGCGCCCGCCAGTCGACCCGGCCCGGCCAGCCGATCGCGACGTCGAGCGCCACCAGCGAGCCCTCATAACCCGAGACATGGGTGAAGCGCGGTCCCGCGCGGCAATCGCCGATCGCGTATACCCGGCGGTTGCTGGTGCGGCGGCGCGCGTCGACGACGATGCCGTCCCCGCCGCATTCGACCCCGGCCTCGGCGAGGCCGAGCCCCTCGACATTGGCCGCGCGGCCGGTGGCGACGAGCAGATGGCTGCCGGTGACCACGCGCCCATCGGCCAGCGTCACCGCGACCTCCGCCCCGACCCGCGCCACCCGCGCCGCGCGCGCCTTCTCGAACGCCACGCCCTCGCCGCGTAATTGCGCCAGCACGACCGCGACCGCGTCGGCATCGTCGCGGGCGAGCGGCTCGCCTTGATCGAACACCGTCACCGCCGACCCCAGCCGACGGAACGCCTGCGCCATCTCGACGCCGATCGCGCCGCCGCCGAGGACCAGCAGATGGCGGGGCAGCACGTCGATCGCGAACAGCGTCTCGTTGGTCAGGTAGGGCACATCGGCCAGGCCGGCCACGTCGGGGACCGCCGGGCGCGATCCCGTCGCGACGACGATGCACGGCGCGGTCAGCCGACGATCGCCGGCCAACACCGTGCGCCGGTCGAGGAAGCGCGCGCGGGCGCGGATCACCGCGACGCCGAGCGCCTCGAAGCGCTCCTGGGAGTCCGCCGGGG
>CAXTRJ010000007.1:0-11742 GCA_964246585.1 uncultured Sphingomonas sp.
GTGCTGATCCGCTTCGCCGCCGCCGGGGTCAACCGACCCGACATTCTGCAGCGCAAGGGCGGCTACCCGCCGCCGCCGGGCGCGCCGTCGATCCCGGGGCTCGAGGTCGCGGGTGAGGTCGTCGCGGTCGGCGAGGGGGTGGAGACGGCGATGCTCGGCCAGCCGGTCTGCGCGCTGCTCTCGGGCGGCGGCTATGCCGGCTACGCGGTCGCGCCCGTCGGCCAGTGCCTGCCGGTGCCCGAGGGGTTGTCGATGGTCGAGGCGGCGGCGATGCCGGAAACGCTGTTCACCGTGTGGACCAACTTGTTCGAGCGCGCCTACGCGACCGAGGGCGACACCGTGCTGGTCCATGGCGGCACGTCGGGCATCGGCACGATGGCGATCGCGCTGTGCGGGCTGTTCGGCATCGCGGTCATCGTCACCGCCGGATCGGCCGCCAAGTGCGACGCCGCCCGCGCGCTCGGCGCGACCCACGCGATCGACTACAACGCCGAGGACTTCGTCGCCCGCGTCGCCGAGATCACCGGCGGCAAGGGGGTCGCGGCGGTGCTCGACATGGTCGGCGGCGACTATGTCCCGCGCAACCTCCAGTGCCTGGCCGAGGACGGCCGCCATGTCTCGATCGCGGTCCAGCGCGGCGCGACCGCGACGGTGCCGATCGTCGACATCATGCGCCGCCGGCTGACGCTGACCGGATCGACGCTGCGCCCGCGCGACGCGTCGTTCAAGGCGCTGGTCGCCGACGAGATCGCCCACACCGTCTGGCCGCATGTCGAGGCGGGCGCGCTGAGGCCGGTGGTCGACCGCACGTTCCCGCTGGCCGAGGCCGCCGCCGCCCACGCCCGGATGGAGGCGGGCGATCATATCGGCAAGATCGTGCTGGTGACCGACCAAGCCGACGCGTGACACCTGTGCGCGCGAACCCGGCTGGCAAGCGCGAACGAACCTGCTAGATACCGCCGCGTAGTTTATGGCGTCGCATCCTCCCCGCTCCGTTCGTGTCACGCTCCGCCGCCCGGTCGACGGCGCGCGCGGCTTCGTCGCCCGCGCCTGGGGCCGGCGCTGGGTGAAGGCGCTGGTGGCGCTTGCCGTCCTCGGCCTGGTGTCGCTCGCCGCGCTGGTCTTCGCGGTGGCGCGCGACCTGCCGTCGGTGGATACGCTGCGCACCTACGAGCCGCCGCTGCCGACCAACGTCCGCGCCGGCGACGGGCTACCGATCCACTCCTACGCGCGCGAGCGGCGGGTCGAGCTGTCCTACGCCGAATACCCGCCGATGCTGGTCAAGGCCTATCTGGCGGCCGAGGACCGGACGTTCTTCGAGCATTCGGGCGTCGACTATCCCGGCATCGCCGCCGCGCTGATCACCAACCTGCGCAACGATGGACGGCCCGTCGGCGCGTCGACGATCACGCAGCAGGTCGCCAAGAACCTGCTGGTCGGCGGCGAGGTCAGCTATGTCCGCAAGGCGCGCGAGGCGCTGCTCGCCTACCGGATCGAGGACACGCTTTCCAAGCCGCAGATCCTGGAATTGTACCTCAACACCATCTTCCTCGGCCGCAACGCGTACGGCGTGGCGGCGGCGAGCGACGCGTATTTCGGCAAGGAGCTTCGCGACCTCAGCCTGGCGCAAATGGCCTATCTCGCGATCCTGCCCAAGGGACCGGCCAATTACGACCCGGTGCGCAGCACCGAGCGGGCGCTCGGGCGCCGCAACTGGGTGCTGGGCGAGATGCGACGCAACGGCTTCATCACCGACGCGGCCTACCGCGACGCCAGGGCGCAGCCGCTCGACACGATCACCGGGCGGCGCGCGGCGTTCCGCTCGGTCGGCGGCTATTTCGTCGAGGAGGTCCGCCGCCAGCTGATCGGCAAGTTCGGCGAGAGCGCCAAGGAAGGGCCGTACAGCGTCTATTCGGGCGGGCTGTGGGTGCGAACCTCGTTCGACGGGCGGCTGCAGGAATATACCGAGGACGCGCTGCGCGACGGGTTGCTGCGGTTCGATCGCGGGCGTGGCTGGTCGGGACCGCTGCGCCAGGTCGACGTCGAGGGCGATAACTGGCGCGGCGCGCTCGCCGCCAGCAACGTCGCGCTCGACTACAAGGACTGGCGCGCCGCGATCGTCATCGACCGGGCGGGGTCGTCGGCCGAGCTTGGCTTCGCCGACGGTAGCACGGGCACGCTGCCGCGCTCCGCCGCGGCGATGCCGGTGCGTGGCAAGGGCGGCACCGCCTTCGCCGCGCTGGAGGCCGGCGACATCGTCGTGGTCGCGCCGCAGGGCGGCGATTTCGCGCTCCGGTCGGTGCCGCGCATCTCGGGAGGCATGGTGGTGGAGGAGCCGGCGACCGGCCGCGTCCTCGCCATGCAGGGCGGGTTCGACAGCCGCATCCAGTCGTTCAACCGCGCGACGCAGGCGCAGCGCCAGCCGGGGTCGACGATCAAGCCGATCGTCTATTCGGCGGCGTTGGAGCGCGGCATGTCGCCGTCGTCGATCATCGTCGACGGCCCGTTCTGCGTCTATCAGGGCGCGCGGCTGGGCCAGAAATGCTTCCGCAACTTCGCCAACCAGCGCGCCGCCGGGCCGCACACCATGCGCTGGGGCATCGAGCAGTCGCGCAACCTGATGACGATCCGCGCCGCCAACACGACGGGGATGAGCAACGTCGTCGGGCTGATAAAGCGGGTCGGCGTCGGGGACTACCAGCCCTATCTGTCGTTCGCGCTGGGCGCCGGCGAGACGACGGTGATGAAGATGGTCAACGCGTATTCGATCCTGGCCAACCAGGGGAAGGATGTCGGTCCGACGCTGATAGACTTTGTCCAGGATCGCCACGGCAAGGTGGTGTGGCCGGAGAATTGGCGCGCCTGCGACGGGTGCAACATGGCGCGCTGGGACGGCAAGGCGATGCCGCGCCCCCCCATTCGCGGTCGCCAGGTGATGGACGCGATGACCGCCTACCAGATGGTCCACATCACCGAGGGCGTGATCCAGCGTGGCACCGCGACGGTGCTGCGCGACCTCGACCGGCCGATCTTTGGCAAGACGGGAACGACCAATGGCCCGACCGACGTGTGGTTCATCGGCGGGACGCCGCAGTATGTCGCCGGGCTGTACCTCGGCCACGACCGGCCGGTGAACCTGGGCGGCTACGCGCAAGGCGGCACGGTCGCCGCGCCGATCTTCAAGCAATTCGCGGTCAAGGCCTATGAAGGGCTTGAGAAGCTGCCGTTCCGCGGGCCGCCGGGCATCCGCATGGTTCGCGTCGATCGCGGGTCGGGACGACCGGTCTACGGCGCCTGGCCGACCAGCGACCCCAAATCGGGCGTGATCTGGGAAGCGTTCAAGCCACAGCAGGAGGCGCGCCGCGCCGCCCGGCGCAGAGGCCCCGCGCCGACCGCTCGCGCCACCGCCGCCGCGCGCGCGACGGCGCCGCGCGACGATTTCTTGCAAAGGGAAGGCGGAATCTACTAGCGCTTGTACGCGTCATCCCAGCGCAGGCTGGGTTCTGTCGCGATCGGGAGAGCATCCCGACGACGCGATCCCAGCCGTCGCTGGGATGACGAATGTTTTGGAGAGTTTCATGCGCGCCGAAGCGCAAGCCCATGTCGAGACGATCAACGATGCGCTGGCGCTGCTCCGCCGGTTCCTCGACTGGGACCGCGCGCTCCGCCGGCTGGACGAGCTCAACGCCCGCGTCGAGGACCAGGCGCTGTGGAGCGATCCCAAGGCGGCGCAGGCGGTGATGCGCGAGCGTCGCCGGCTCGACGAGGCGATCGCCGCCACCCGCGCGATCGAGCGCGAGCTGGCCGACACGTCCGAACTGATCGAGATGGCCGACGCGGAAGGCGACGCCGAGATGGCCGACGAGGGCACCGCCGCGCTCGCCGAACTCGCCGCGCGCGCCGATGCCGACAAGGTCAAGGCGCTCTTGGCGGGCGAGGCCGACGGCAACGACACCTATATCGAGGTCAACGCGGGCGCCGGCGGGACCGAGAGCCAGGACTGGGCCGGGATGCTGCAACGCATGTACGCGCGCTGGGGCGAGCGGCACGGTCTAAAGGTCGAGCTGGTCGATCAGCATTCGGGCGAGCAGGCCGGGATCAAGTCGGCGACGCTGCTGCTGAAGGGCGAGAACGCGTACGGCTACGCCAAGACGGAGAGCGGGGTGCATCGCCTCGTCCGCATCAGCCCGTACGACAGCGCGGCGCGGCGACACACCTCATTCGCCAGCGTCTGGGTATATCCGGTGGTCGACGACAATATCGACGTCGACTATAACGAAAGCGACCTGCGGATCGACACCTACCGGGCGAGCGGCGCCGGTGGCCAGCACATCAACACGACCGATTCGGCGGTCAGGATCACGCATATCCCGAGCGGCATCGTCGTCCAGTGCCAGAACCAGCGGTCGCAGCACAAGAACAAGGCGGAGGCGTACAACCAGCTGCGCGCCCGGCTGTACGAACGCGAGCTGTCGATCCGCGAGGCCGCGGCGAACGCGGAGAACGCCGCCAAGACCGATATCGGCTGGGGCCACCAGATCCGCTCCTACGTCCTGCAACCCTATCAGCTGGTCAAGGACTTGCGCACCGGGGTCACCTCGACCGCGCCGGGCGACGTGCTCGACGGCGCGCTCGACCCGTTCATGGCGGCGGCCTTGTCGCAGCGCGTGACCGGCGAGGCGGTCGAGGTGGAGGACGTGGAGTGAGGATATCGCCGGTCCGGTCCTCTCACCTCCGTCCGCTTCGAGCGAAGTCTAGAAGCCTGTTCGCCTGCCCTCCGACCGAGCGCGCGAAGGTCTCTCGACTTCGCTCGAGACGAACGGTTAGGGTGACAGTGGCGCTGTCGCTATTGCTTCTTCCGGCCGCTTGCGACGGCAGCAAACCCCTTATCAAGCCCAAAATCGAGCGCCCCGGCCCGTTCCCCGCCGCCGACCGCCCGGTCGCCAGCATCGTCTCGTCGCGCTGGTCGGACGAGGACACCCGCGACAGCCTCGACGAGGCGACCAAGGTCATGGACCTGGCGCAGATCCGCCCGGGGATGACCGTCGCCGACATCGGCGCGGGCGAGGGCTACTACACCATCCGTCTGGCCGAGCGGGTCGGCCCGACCGGACGCGTCGTCGGGCAGGACATCATGGCGGGCACCCGCGACGCGCTGGCCGAGCGCGTCGCGCGCGAGCGGCTGGCCAACGTCAGCGTGCGGCTGGGCGAGCCCGCCGATCCCAAGCTGCCGGCGAACAGCTTCGACCGCGTGCTGATGGTGCATATGTACCACGAGATAGGCGACCCGTACGAGTTCCTCTGGCGATTGCGGCCGTCGTTGAAGCCCGACGGGCTGGTGGTGGTGGTCGACGCCGACCGCCAGACGCAGAACCACGGCACGCCGCCGGCGCTGCTCGATTGCGAGTTCGCCGCGGTCGGCTACGTCCCCGTGGCGAAGCGCGACACGCCCTCGGCCGGCGGTTATTTCGCGACCTACCGGGTGGAGGGGCCACGGCCCGAGCCGAGCGCGATCAAGCCCTGCCGGGTCGGCTAGGTGCGCCAGTATCTCGACCTGATGCGCCACGTTCTGGAGAACGGGGTCGAGACGGCGGACCGCACCGGCGTCGGCACCCTGTCGGTGTTCGGCCACCAGATGCGCTTCGATTTGGCGGACGGTTTCCCCGTGCTGACGACCAAGAGGCTGCACCTGCGCTCGATCATCGTCGAGCTGCTGTGGTTCCTGCGCGGCGATACCAACGTCCGCTGGCTGCAGGAGCGCCGCGTCGGCATCTGGGACGAATGGGCCGACGAGGCGGGCGACCTTGGCCCGGTCTACGGCAAGCAGTGGCGCGATTGGGAGACGCCGGACGGCCGTCACCTCGACCAGATCGCGGGACTCCTCGATCAGATTCGCCGCGATCCCGCCTCGCGACGGCAGATCGTCACCGCGTGGAACCCGGGCGAGCTCCACGCGATGGCGCTGGCTCCGTGCCACTGCCTGTTCCAGTGCCATGTCGCCAAGGGCCGGCTGTCGCTCCAGCTCTACCAGCGCTCGGCCGACATCTTCCTCGGCGTCCCGTTCAACATCGCCAGCTACGCGCTGTTGACCCATCTGCTGGCGCAACGGGCCGGGCTGGAGGTGGGCGACTTCATTTGGACGGGGGGCGATTGCCACCTGTACCTAAACCACCTGGAGCAAGCGCGGCTGCAACTGACGCGCGAGCCGGGCGCTTTGCCCCGGCTGGAGATCACGCGGCGGCCGGAGGCGATCGAGGGATACGAGTTCGAGGATTTCGTCCTCCACGGCTACGAGGCGCAGCCGCATATCAAGGCGGCGGTGGCGGTGTGATGCTCCCCTTCCGCTTGCGAGTTCCAGGTCGGTCATGCTCCCAGCATGACCTGAAACGATGCGGGGCATCGTTCACCTGGAACTGGGTCGGGGGAAGGCATGGCTGAAGCCGTGACGGTGTCCGACATCCCCTCCCCTAGCCCCTCCCGCGCGCGGGAGGGGAACACGATCGTCTTCGTCCTCGCCCGCGCCGACAATGGCGTGATCGGCCGCGATGGCAAGCTGCCCTGGCATCTCCCCGCCGACCTCAAGCGGTTCAAGGCGCTCACCATGGGCAAGCCGATGGTGATGGGGCGCAAGACCTTCGACAGCTTTCCGGCGCTGCTGCCCGGCCGTAGGCATATCGTCCTCACCCGCGACCGCGACTGGTCGGCGGACGGCGCGGAGGTGGCGCATTCGCCCGACGAGGCGCTAGCGCTGGCCGGGGAGGGCGAGGTGGCGGTGATCGGCGGGGCGGAGGTGTTCGCGCTGTTCCTGCCGCGCGCCGATCGCGTCGAGCTGACCGAGGTCCATGCCCGGCCGGAGGGCGAAGCGGTCGTGCCCCCGTTCGAGGGGTGGCGCGAGATGGCGCGCGAGGAACATGCGGCGCAAGGGGGGCGACCGGGGTTTAGTTTTGTTAAGCTGGTGCGGTGAGCACAGTGATTTAAACTGTTCCCCGGCGAAGGCCGGGGCCCAGCTACGGTGCGGTGTCCGTGCTGGAGAGGGTACCTGACTGGGCCCCGGCCTACGCCGGGGAACAGCATTTCGCCGGAGTGACTACGTCGCGCCACCCTCCTATACGCGCCTCATGCAGCGGCTCCATGGCGGCTCGGCGGCGCCGCCTCACCTGGCCGGCGGGATCGTCGCGCTGGGCAATTTCGACGGGTTCCACCTCGGTCACCAGGCGGTGGTCGGCGCCGCCGTGGCGCGCGCGCGCAGCGAGGGTCGGCCGGCGCTGGTCGCGACATTCGATCCGCATCCGGTGCGGCATTTCCGCCCCGACGCCGCGCCGTTCCGCCTGACCACGCTCGACCAGCGCGAGGCGTTGTTCGCCGAGGCGGGCGTCGACGCGATGGTCGTGTTCGGCTTCGACGGCGGCTTGGCCGCGCTGACCGCCGACGAATTCGTCGCCGAGCGGCTCGTCGCCAATCTCGCCGTCGGCGGCGTGGTGACGGGCGAGGACTTCACCTTTGGCCGCGCCAAGGGCGGCAATACCGCGCTCCTGGCCGAACTCGGCCGCGCGCGCGGCTTCTCGGTCGACACCGTCGGGCCGGTGGCGTTGGACGGCACGCCCGTGTCGTCGACCCGCATCCGCGACGCGCTCCGCGCGGGGAACCCGCGCGAGGCGGCGCGGCTGCTGACGCGGACGTTCGCGATCGAGGGGGTGGTGCAACACGGCGACAAGCGCGGGCGGACGATCGGCTACCCGACGGCGAACATCGACCTCGGCAACTATCTACGCCCCGCCTACGGCATCTACGCGGTGCGCGCTCGGCTGGCGGACGGGCGGGTGGTGGACGGGGCGGCAAATATCGGGGTCCGGCCGATGTTCGATCCGCCCAAGGAACTGCTGGAAGCGCATTTGTTCGGCTTTTCGGGCGATCTCTACGGACAGACGATCGAGGTGGCGTTGGTCGACTATCTGCGGCCGGAGGCGCGATTCGACACGCTGGAGGCGCTGACGGCGCAGATGGATGCCGATTGCGCGCGGGCGCGGGTGCTGCTGGCGGGCTGAAGAGGTTCGCGCGGAGGCGCGGAGACGCGGAGAAGAAGAGGCACTTGCCGCGAAGCGGCTCTCACCTCGACCTGAAGCGGAGGTGATGGTCCGCTGGCGCGGACGGGCTGTGACCGAGCGCAACTCTCCGCGCCTCCGCGCCTCCGCGCGAACCAACCTTCTTTCCGCGACGTTTGTCTAACTTGCGCCGCAACGCTAATGCCGCCGAACTCATGACCGAAGCTTCCGACCCCACCCGCGACTACCGCGACACCGTCTTCCTGCCGAAGACCGACTTCCCGATGAAGGCCGGGCTCGCCGCCAAGGAGCCCGCGATCCTGGAGCGCTGGGCGCGGATCGGGCTTTACGACAAACTCCGCCGCGAGCGCAGCGGGCGCGAGCGGTTCATCCTCCACGACGGCCCGCCCTACGCTAATGGCGACATCCACATGGGCCATGCGATGAACAAGGTGCTGAAGGACATCGTCGTCCGCAGCCAGACCTTGATAGGCAAGGACGCGCCCTACGTCCCCGGCTGGGACTGCCACGGGCTGCCGATCGAGTGGAAGGTCGAGGAGGCGTATCGGGCGAAGAAGCTCGACAAGGATCAGGTGCCCGTCGCCCAGTTCCGTGCCGAGTGCCGCGCCTATGCCGAGAAGTGGGTGGCGGTGCAGCGGGGGCAGTTCGAGCGGCTGGGGGTGATGGGCGATTGGGCCGACCCGTATCTGACGATGAACTACGACGCCGAGGCGACGATCGCGGCGGAGCTGCTCAAGTTCGCCGAGAGCGGGCAATTGTACCGCGGGGCCAAGCCGGTGATGTGGTCGCCGGTCGAGAAGACCGCGCTGGCCGAGGCCGAGGTCGAGTACGAGGACGTGGTCTCGACGCAGATCGACGTCGCGTTCGAGATCGTGGAGGCGCCGAACGCGCCCGAACTGGTCGGCGCGCACGCGGTGATCTGGACGACGACGCCGTGGACGATCCCGGTGAACCAGGCTTTGGCGTATGGGCCAGAGATGGTATACACGGTTATCGGCCTTGACGGTCGAGACTACGTTGTGGCGAGCGACTTGGTTCGCGTGTTTTTGGACCGTGCCGAACCTCATCGAGAGCAGAGTTCGAACCTGAGGTGGGTCAAACCGAGCGGTATACGCATACTCGGGGCGTCGGCGTTTCAGGACGCCGTCGTCCGCCATCCGATGCACCAACTCGGCGGGTTCTTCGCCAAGCCGCGGCCGATGTTGCCAGGCGAATTCGTCACCACCGACGCGGGGACCGGCCTCGTCCACATGGCGCCCGACCACGGCGAGGACGATTTTGCATTGTGCAAGGAATACGGGATCGACCCGGTTTTCGCGGTCGACGGGGCGGGGATGTACCGGGCCGACTGGGCGTGGCTCGGCGGGCAGGGGTCGGTGATCAACAAGAAGTTCGTGAGCGCGGACGGGCCGATCTGTTCGGATTTGCGCGCGGCGGGAGCGCTGCTCGCGGCCAGCGACGATTACGCGCACAGCTACCCGCATTCGTGGCGGTCGAAGGCGAAGGTGATCTTCCGCGCGACGCCGCAGTGGTTCATTCCGCTGGATTCTTCTGAGTCCCTCTCCCCTCGGGAGAGGGAGGGAGCCGCCGAAGGCGGCGAAAGGGTGAGGACAGAGGACAGTGCTGCCCTGTCCTCACCTTCCCACTCGGCTGCGCCGAGCGGGCCCCTTCCTCTCCTGGGAGGAGAGGAGATGGGGAGCAACCGCGCGACCCTGCGCGAGACCGCGCTCGACGCGATCGCCCGTACCCGCTGGGTGCCGGCCCGCGCCGAGAACCGGATCACCGCGATGGTCCAGGGCCGACCCGACTGGGTCATCTCGCGCCAGCGCGCCTGGGGCGTCCCCATCGCCCTCTACGTCCAGCGCCAGACGGGCGCGTATCTGAACGACTCAGCGGTCAACGCCCGCATCCTCGCCGCGTTTCGCGAGAGCGGGGCGGATGCGTGGTTCACCGCCGACCACCAACAACTGCTTGGCGAGGCTTACACCCTCGCCGACTACGAGCCACAGTCGGACATCCTCGACGTGTGGTTCGACTCGGGCTCGACCCACGCCTTCGTCATCGAGGCGCGCTACGGCGAGGGGACGCGCGCGAACCTGTATGTCGAGGGGTCGGACCAGCATCGCGGCTGGTTCCAGTCGTCGCTGCTCGAGGCGTGCGGGACGCGCGGCCGCGCGCCGTACGACGCGGTGCTGACCCACGGCTTCGCGCTTGACGGGCAGGGGCGCAAGATGTCGAAGTCGCTCGGCAACGTCGTCGATCCGCTGAAGGTCATCGGCGAGAGCGGGGCGGATATCCTGCGGATGTGGGTAGCCTCGACCGACTATTTCGAGGACGTCCGCATCGGCAAGGAGGTGCTGTCGACCGCCTCGGACGCTTATCGCAAGCTGCGCAACACCTTCCGCTACCTGCTTGGCGCGCTCGATGGGTTCGACGAGGGAGAGCGGGTCGCGGTCGCCGACATGCCCGAGCTGGAGCGCTACATCCTCCACCGGCTGCACATGATCGACACCGAGCTGCGCCAGGCGGCGGAGGGGTTCGAGTTCAATCGCTACATCCGCCTGCTGACCGATTTCGCGCAAGACGACCTGTCGGCGTTCTTCTTCGATATCCGCAAGGACTCGCTCTACTGCGACGCGGCGACCAACCCCAAGCGTCGGGCGTATCGCACCGTGCTCGACACGCTGTTCCACGCGCTGGTCCGCTACGCCGCGCCGATCCTGTGCTTCACCGCCGAGGAGGTGTGGCAGGCGCGCTACCCCAGTGAGGACGGGTCGGTGCACCTGCTTGAGTGGCCAAATGTCTCTTCCAAATGGCATGATGGAGTTCTGTTCACTCGCTACGGTCTAATTCGTTCGGTGCGGTCGCTCGTATTCAGTTCGCTTGAACGAAGTCGAAACGAGAAGGTAATCCGCTCTGGTCTTGAAGCCGATATTCTCACAGAGATCTTTGCGCAGGATCAGTTTGTGGCACTAGGCACGTTATCGGAGGCGGACCTAGCTGAGGTATTTATCGTGGCCGGAGTGACTGTCCGTCCTAACATTCAACCGATGGTTGGCACCGCAATCGGGACTGACGTTCAAAAGACGAAGAAGTGCAAATGCGGCCGCTGCTGGCGGCACCTGCCCGAGGTGACCGACGACGGCGCGCTGTGCGCCCGGTGCGCGGAGGTGGTCGATGCGTGACCTGCCCCGTCGCGGCTTCGCCATCGCGGTCGCGTTGTTCTTCGCCGACCAGCTGTCCAAATGGATCGTCACCGGCCCGCTCGGCATCGACCAGTTGGGGGCGGTGCGTGAGATCGTGCCGTTCTTCGACCTGCGCTTCGTCCCCAACGTCGGCATTTCGCTCGGGTTGCTGCCCGCCGACGCGCCGTGGATGCGCTGGGCGCTGGTCGCGCTCACCGCCGCGATCGCCACCGGCGTCGCGGTGTGGATGACGCGCGAGCCCAACCGCGCCGATCAGGCGGCGCTCGGGCTGGTGCTCGGCGGCGCGCTCGGCAACATCCTCGACCGGGCGCGGTTCGGCTATGTCGTCGACTTCGCCGATCTGCATTTCGGCGCGTGGCGGCCGTTCCTGGTGTTCAACGTCGCCGACGCCGCGATCACGATCGGCGTGCTCATCCTGCTTGTCCGCGCGCTCGTGATACGCGACAAGCCCGTATCAGTGGAGACTCCCCATG
>CAXTRJ010000007.1:11752-26709 GCA_964246585.1 uncultured Sphingomonas sp.
CCGCACGCCTACCTGCCGTTCGAGGGCGAGGCGCACGGCTTCCGCAGGGCCGCCACGGTCGTCGCCGCGCTGCAGGCGGAGCTGTCCTTCTACGGTCAGGTGCTCGGCTTCGAGCCGCCGGACGTCCCGGTGCTCCCGCTCGTGCGCTGAGCACCGCCGGCCGGCTCGCAGGCCACCTCGAACCACGCGCGCTCGCCGCCGCCGACCTTCTCGCCGGATGCGCCAGCAACAGCCTCGACCGCGACCGCCCCGACGAGTTCGCCGTCGCGCGCCAGGCGCCGCTGGTGATCCCGCCCGACTTCGCGCTCGTCCCGCCCGCCCCCGGCGCCGCTCGGCCGCAGGACGCGACGGGCAACACGCAGACGTTGGAGGCGTTGTTCGGCGGCGCCGCGCCGCGCAGCGCGGCCGAATCGGCGACGGTGACCGCGGCAGGCGGCACGGCGGCCGACCCCGGCATCCGATCGGGCGTCGGCGACCCGGCGACCAACGTCGTCAACAAGGGCTCGACCACCCGCGACATCGTCGCCGCGCCCGAGGGCGATGGCCAGGACGCGCGGGCGACGGCGAACTGAGGCGGGCCGATCCCGTCACCCCAGCGAAGGCTGGGGTCGCTTCGTTCGCGAGGGATGCCAGCCTTCGCTGGCATGACGGGAACGGGCAGCGACGGTACCGAGCTTCAGAACGCCGCCGTCAGCGATACGACCACCGTCGCGTCGGCGATCGAGCCGGTGCCGTCCTGCCCCTTGGAAAAGCTCGGCTGGAGATAGGCGCCGTCGCGCGTCGAGATGTCGGTGTCGACATAGGCGACGCCGAGCGTGAGATTACGGAAGGTGACGTCCGCGCCGAGCAGCCAGTCCCAATAGGTGCCCGTCGGCGCGACGCTGGTGGCGTTGGGGCCGAGGCCTGGGTTGCCGTCCGAATAGCCGATATGCGCCTTCAGCGTCACCGGCGTGTTGGGCACCCCGGCGGCGGCGTCGCCCCAGAGGTACAGATTGTCCTCCTTGTCGAACGGGTCGTTGTAGACGCCCGCCGCCGCGTCCGCGCCGGTGAAATACCAGCGGCCGAGCGCTTCCTGCGCCGGGGCGTAGGCGACGCCGGCGGTCAGCGACGCCGGGCCGATCGTGCCGGAAAGCTTGACATAGGGTTCGGCGAAGTCGGTCTTGTCCGCGCCGCCCGGGTACATGTACCAGGTGACGCCGACATCGACCGTGGCGCTGCCGACGGTGCGCTTGTAACCGCCGATCAGGTCGAGTTCGACATTGCCGCCGCCAAAGGTGCCCCAGCCGGCGAGGTTCGATCCCCAAGCGCCGACGTAGAAGCCGCTTTCGTGCGCGACGGTCAGCCCGCCCTGGATCGCGACCTCCTTGTCCGACTGCGACACGCCACGAAAACGATAGTCGGAGATGCCAGTGGCGCTGCCCGTGATCGTGATCGCCGACGGCGGCGCGGTCACGTCGGGGGCGGGCGACTCGGGGACGCCGGCGGGAACCTCCTGGGCCAAGGCGGGCGTGGCGAGGCCAAGCATGGCGACGCCGGCGAGGGTGGTGGTGAAGCGCATCGTGTCCCTTTCGATTGGAAGGTCGATGTCCCCGCCTGCTTCGTCGGTGCGGCATCTCGCGGGAAACCCGGGCGCGCTGTCGACGATGACGAGGGTCTGACGCGTCTTGCTGCATTGCACAAGTCGTTTCATGCGCGGGCCGGCCGGTTCACGCCGCTAATGTTGCGCGATTGTCACAAAGCCGCCGCGAACCGCGCCAGCCCCCGGTCGAGGTCGGCGATGAGGTCGTCGGGGTCTTCCAGCCCGATCTGCAGGCGGACCAAGGGGCCGGCGAAATCGCGCCGCGTCACCGTTCGGTGGCGCTGCGGGTCGACCGGCAGCGCCAGGCTCTCGAACCCGCCCCAACTGTAACCGATGCCGAAATGGGCGAGCCCGTCGATCAGCGCCGCGCGGGCGCGCTCGTCGCCGCCCTTCAGTACGAAGGAGAACAGCCCCGACGCGCCCCGGAAATCGCGGGCGAACAGGTCGTGGCCGGGGCACGACGGCAGGGCGGGGTGGAGCACCCGCGCCACCTCGGGCCGGGTCTCCAGCCAGCGGGCGATGCGCAGCGCCGATCCGCCATGCTGGCGCAACCGCACCGCCATCGTGCGAAGCCCGCGCGATGCGAGCCAGCAATCGTCGGGGCTGGCGACCTGACCGAGCTGGAAGCTGGCCTCGCGCAAGGCGGCGAAGCGGCCGGGGCCGGCGGTGACCGACCCCAGCATCACGTCCGAATGGCCAACGACATATTTGGTGCAGGCGAGGACCGTGTAGTCGACCCCGCGCGCGATGGCGGGGAACAGCAGCGGCGTCGCCCAGGTGTTGTCGAGCAGCGTGACGATCCCGCGCGCCTTCGCGGCGGCGACGATCGCGGGCACGTCCTGCACCTCGAAGGTCAGGCTTCCCGGGCTTTCCAAGAAGACCGCGCGGGTGTTGGCGGCGAACAGCGCGGCGACGCCGCCGCCGACCAGCGGGTCGTAGAAGCGCGTCGCGATGCCCATCCGCCGGAGCAGCCCGTTCGCCAGCGCGCGCGTCGGGTCATAGGCGCTGTCGGGCAGCAGCAGCTCGTCGCCCGGCGACAGCACCGCCAGCAGCGTCGCGGCGATCGCGGCGACCCCCGACGGGTAGAGGAACGTCCCCTCCGCCCCCGGCTCGAGTTCGGTCAGCGCGTCGGCCAGCGCCCAATGCGTCGGCGTCCCCCGCCGGCCGTAGAACAACCGGTGATGCGTATCGGCACCGGCGGCGGCGCGCAGCTCGGCGACCGAATCGTAGAGGATGGTCGACGCGCGCCACACCGGCGGATTGACCACGCCGCGCCCCGGTTCGGGATGGGTCCATTCGGGGCGACGACCGGCGACGACGACGCGGGTGGCGTCGTTGAGTGGGCGATCGGCATCGTCGGTCATCATCAATCCCCAACCGCTCGCTTCCAGCGAAGTCGAGAGGTTCGTCCAGAGCAGCGCGTGCGACCCGGTTTCTCGACTACGCTCGATGCGAACGGGAAGTCAGGCCGCACCGGTCGCCTTCTTCGTCGATCGGTCCGCGCCATATTCCGACCACGCCCCGTCGTAGAGCGCCGCCTCGTTGCCGAGCAAGTGCAGGCCAAAGGCGAGCGTCGCGGCGGTGATGCCCGAGCCGCAGGTGGTGATCGTCGGCTTCTCCACGTCGACGCCCGCCCCCTCGAACGCGGCGCGCAGCGCGTCGCCTTGCTTCCACGTGCCGTCGGCGTCGAACAGCGCGCCATAGGGCAGGTTCTTCGACCCCGGGATGTGCCCCGCATGCGTCGCCGGGCGCGGGTCGGCCTGCTCGCCGGTGAAGCGCGCCGCCGAGCGCGCGTCGATCACCTGCTCCGCGCCGCTGTCGATGTTCGCCTTGATCTGGTCGAGGTTGCGCACGCCTTCGCGGTCCGCCCAGACGGTGAAGTGGCGGTGGCGCAGCTGCTTCTTGCCCGACGCGAGGTCGCGACCCTCGGCGCGCCACTTGGCCAGCCCGCCATCGAGGATAGCGACATCGTGCGCGCCGAAGGTGCGCAGCATCCACCACGCCCGCGCCGACGTGTGCAGCGGTGAATCGTCATAGAGGACGATGCGGCTGCCATCGCCCAGTCCCAGCGACTGCATCCGGCTGGCGAACTTTTCCGCGGTCGGCAGCATCATGGGCAGGTCGGCCGACGTGTCGGCAAGCTCGGCCAAGTTCATGAACACCGCGCCGGGGATATGCGCCCGCTCGTAATCGGCGGCCGGATCGCGATCGTCGGCGGGGAGGAAATAGGTCGCGTCGACGATGCGGAGGTCGGAGGCCCTCAGTTCGCCCGCGAGCCATTCGGTAGTCACCAGCGCGTCCATGTCTTACTCCATCGTCTCATGTGAGCTTTCCCGGGAAGGACGCGGCCGCATCCTAGCCGTAACCGGGCGCTGCGTCGAGTTTCCCGAGGAATGCCGCCGCCTGCGCCAGCGTCGCTTCCTGGTTCTCACCCGACTGCTTGTCCCAGTTGCGATAGGGCATGGCCAGCCGCCGATTGGGCCGCAGCTTGTCCTCGTTGCGCGCCAGGAAGTCCCAGTAGAGCGCGTTGAACGGGCAGGCGTCCTCGCCGACGCGCTTCGTCACGTCGTAACGGCAGTGCCGGCAGTAATCGGACATCCGGTTGATGTACGCCCCCGACGACACGTACGGCTTCGACCCGAGCAGCCCGCCATCGCCGAACTGGCTCATGCCGAGCGTATTGGGCAGTTCGACCCATTCGTACGCGTCGATGTAGATCTCCAGATACCAACGGTGGACCAACGCCGGGTCGGCGCCGATCAGCAGCGCGAAGTTGCCGGTGACCATCAGCCGTTGGATATGATGGGCGTGCGCCGTGTCCAGCGTCTGCCCCAGCGCCTCGGCCATGCAGTGCATGTCGGTCTCGCCGGTCCAGTAAAAGGCGGGCAGCGCGCGGGTGTGGCCGAAATAGTTGCGGTGGACGTAGTCGGGCCCCTCGCGCCAGTAGATGCCGCGCATGTACTCGCGCCAGCCGATGATCTGGCGGATATAGCCCTCGACCGAGTTGAGCGGGGCGCGACCGGCGCGGTATTCGGCCTCGGCGCGCCGGCACAGGTCGAGCGGATCGAGCAGTCCGGCGTTGAGATAGGGCGACAGGATCGAGTGCCACAAATGGCGCTCGCCGGTCAGCATCGCGTCCTCGTAATCGCCGAACTGAGGCAGGGCGTTGGCGAAGAAGGCGTCGGCCTGCGCGGCGGCGTCGGCCGCGGTGACGGCATAGTCGAAGCCGTCGAGCGAGCCGGGTGAACTGCCGAAGCGATCGGCGACCAAGGCCAGCACCTCTCGCGTGATCGCGTCGGGCGCGAACGACAGCGGGCGCGGCATCAGCAGGTCGACCTTGGCCGGCTTGCGGTTCTCCTTGTCGAAGTTCCAACGATCGCCGGCGGGCTTGCGACCGTCCATTAGCAGCCCGGTCTTGACCCGCATCTCGTGGTAGAAGAATTCCATCACCAGGTCGCGGCGACCCTCCGCCCAGGCGTCGAACTCGGCATGCGTGGCGACGAAGCGGTCGTCGGCGCGGACCTCCACCGGGATGCCGAACAGCGTTTCCCATTGATCGAGCATCGCGGTGACGCGCCACTCGCCCGCTTCCGTCACGACGATCCGGTCGGGCGCGTGCCGGGCGACGGCGCGCGCGACCTCGCCGGTGAAGCTGCCAGCGTTGTCGGGATCGTCGAGCGCGACATAGTCGACCATCCATCCGGCCTCGCGCAGGGCGATCGCGTGGTGGCGCATCGCCGAGAACAGGAACGCGATCTTCTTGGGGTGGTGGCGGACGTAGGTCGTCTCTTCGGCAACCTCCATCATCAGGACGCGGGTGGTTGCCGGGTCGACGCCGCGCAGCGACGCCAGCCCCATGGTCAATTGGTCGCCAAGCACCGGCACCAAGGTCGCCGCTTTCTTTCCCGTCATGCGCGCCTAGATAGGGTGGCGATGACCCCCATGCACCTCGGCCAGAACAGCTCCTTGCCCATGTCGCCCGACCAGGCGGTGCTCGACTACGTGCCCAACCCGCGGCCCGGGCGGACCTACCTAGTCCGCTTCGCCGCGCCGGAGTTCACTTCGCTGTGCCCGGTGACGGCGCAGCCCGACTTCGCCCATATCGTCATCGACTATGCGCCGGGCGATACGATTGTCGAATCCAAGTCGCTGAAGCTGTTCCTCGGCAGTTTCCGCAACCACGCCGCCTTTCACGAGGATTGCACCGTCGGCATCGGTGAGCGGCTGTTCACCGAGATGGCGCCGGTGTGGCTACGCATCGGCGGCTACTGGTATCCGCGCGGCGGCATTCCGATCGACGTGTTCTGGCAATCGGGCGCGCCGCCTGTCGACCTATGGCTGCCCGACCAGGGCGTCGCGCCGTATCGCGGGCGCGGCTGACCGCTCTTTGACTTGCGCCGGTGCTGCATCGCAACCAAATCGTTCATCGTAGGTTTAGGTAGGCGGTGGGCGTACGAGCATGTCTCCGCTCACCCGTGAACGAGGGAGCGAGCATGACGACGGCGCGGATAGAGCAAGCGAAGATCGAGCACATCGCGCTCATCGGCAATTTCCTGCCCCGCAAGTGCGGCCTCGCGACCTTTACCACCGACGTCCACGCCGCGATGGCGAAGCATTGTCCCGACATCCAGGTCGACGTCTATGCGATGGACGATCACCCGGGTCGCTACGATTACCCGCCCGCGGTGACGGCGGCGATCCCGCAGGACGATCGCATGGCCTACCTCGCCACCGCCCGCGCGATCGAGGCGTCGGGCGCGCAGGCGATCTGGGTCCAGCACGAATATGGCATCTATGGCGGCCCGGCCGGCGAGTACATCCTGGCGCTGCTCGACCGCACGACGCTGCCGGTGATCGTCACGCTGCACACGGTGCTGGAGAAACCCACTCCCGACGAGCGCCGCGTCATGGAGGGGTTGCTCCGCCGCGCGGCCAAGGTCGTCGTCATGGCCGAGCGCGGCCGCGAGATCCTGCAACGCGTCTACGGCGCGTCGCCGCGCGCGCTCGACGTCATCCCGCACGGCGTTCCCGACCGGCCCTTCGCCGACCCCAACGACTTCAAGGATCGGTTCGGCTGGCAGGGGCGCGACGTCGTTCTGACCTTCGGCCTGCTCGCCCCCAACAAGGGCATCGAGACGATGATCGAGGCGCTGCCGGCGATCGCCGCCGAGCACCCGTCGCTGCTCTACGTCGTCCTCGGCGCGAGCCACCCCAACCTCGTTGCGCACGAGGGCGAGGCGTACCGCGACCGGCTAAAGGCGTTAGCGGCGGAAAAGGGCGTGGAGCGGCACGTCCAGTTCATCGACGCGTTCGTCGAGCACGAAGAGTTGATCGACTATCTCCAGGCGGCCGACGTCTACGTCACGCCCTACACCAACCCGGCGCAGATCACCTCGGGCACGCTTAGCTACGCGGTCGGCGTCGGCAAGGCGGTGGTGTCGACGCCTTATGTCCACGCGACCGAGATCCTCGCCGATGGGCACGGCGTGCTGGTCGACTTCGGCAACAGCGCCGGCTTCGCCACCGCGATCAACGACCTGCTCGGCTCCGAGCGCAACCGCCGCCGCCTGTCGGAGCGCGCCTATGCGCGTGGGCGCACCATGCTCTGGCCGCGCCTGGCGGACGCGACGCTGTCCGAGATCGGCGCCGCCATCGCCGCGCGCCCGCGCCGCCTGACCGGGGCCACCACCGCGCAGATCACGCCGCTCGTCCCCGACCTCGCCGCCGTCGAGCGGATGAGCGATTCGACGGGGATGCTGCAGCATTCGATCTTCTCGATCCCCGATCGCCGCCACGGCTATTGCATCGACGACAACGCGCGCGCGCTGATCCTGCTGAGCGCGATGCCGAGGCTCGACGACGCGACGCGCGACCGGTGGATGACGACCTACGCGTCGTTCGTCCAATATGCCTGGAACCCGGACAAGCGCCGTTTCCGCAACTTCATGAACTTCGACCGGACCTGGTGCGAGGATGTCGGGTCGGAGGATTCGAACGGTCGCGCGCTGTGGTCGCTCGGCGTCACCGCGCGCGACGCCAAGCAGCGCAAGCACCGCGATTGGGCGATCGCCTTGTTCGACGAGACCGCGAGCTTGGCGACCGAGCTCGGCAGCCCGCGCGCGCAGTCCTTCGCCATGCTCGGCGCCGCCGCCGTGCTGGAGGCGCATTCGGGGCACGAGCGCGCGCGCTCGATCCTGCAGCGTTTTCCCGACCAGCATCTAGCGCTGCTCGCCGAGGCGCGCCGTCCCGAATGGCAGTGGTTCGAGATCGTGCTGGCGTACGACAATGCCCGCCTCCCCGAGGCGATGATCCGCGCCGGCGCCGTGATGGGCCGCGACGACCTGGTTTCTTGCGGCCTGACCACCCTAGATTGGATCGTCGGGAAGCAGACCTCGCCCGAGGGCCGCTTCCGCGCGGTCGGCTCGGAAAGCTTCGGCCGCGTCTATGCCGACCCGCTGCCGTTCGACCAGCAACCGCTTGAGGCGCAGGCGACGATCGACGCCTGTTCCGCCGCCTTCGTCGCGACCGGCGACCGACGCTGGATCGCCGAGGCGGAGCGCGCTTATCGCTGGTTCCTCGGGCTCAACGACCTCGACCTGCCGCTGGCGACGGCGCAGGACGGTGGCTGTTTCGACGGGCTGATGCCGCACGGGTTGAACCGCAACCAAGGCGCCGAGTCGATCCTGGCGCTACAATTGGCGTCCTGCGCGATTTCCAGGCTTGGAAAAGCCGCCGGAACCGTGGCAGGACCGACGCGGGCCGTCGCATAGCCTCGCTAGCGTCGTCCGTGTAACCCCTTCGGGCGCGAGGCTCCCCAGTGAACCTGTTCAATCATCCGCTGCGGCTGCATGCCGACCCGTCGCGTGTCGTCGTGCGGCCGTTCCATCTCGCCTGGCAGCAGGGCGCGCCCAACCGCACCGAACGCCTCGTCCGCGAGGTGCTGGAGATGACGGGTCAGCAGGCCCGCGAGCAACTCGAGGTGGTGCTGAAGGATTTCGAGGCGCGCCACTGGCAGACGCGGCGCGTGTTCATGACCCGCTACGACGAGATCGAGGATTTGATGGGCCTCGACGGCGGCGAGATCGGCGACGAGAAGCGCCAGCTGATCGGCGCTTATTTCTGTCACGAATACAGCTACGCCGCCGCCGCGCTGATGAACCCGAGCGCGGTGTCGCATTTCGACCAGTCGGGGATGCCGCACGGGTCGCAACGCATCCTGATGTCGATGCGCGCGGTGGGCGAGGGGCACATCTCCTCGATCGCCTTTCGCGAAGGCATCATCACCGACAAGAACGAGCTGAAGCTCGCCCCCGAGCCCCCTTTCGCCACCGCGACCGACGCGGTCGGCGGCGGCGACAAGGAGCTGCCTTCCGGACCGGTCACCGTCTACCGCCACCGCGATTCGACGCTGTCGGGCACCGTCATATTTCCGATCACCCAGGCCCAGACCAAGGGCATGGAGGATTTGCGCATCGTCCAGTTCACCCATGACGACGCCTCGGTCGAGTGGATCGGCACCTACACTGCGTATAACGGCTCGGTGATCCAGTCGGAGCTGATGCGGACGCGTGAGTTCCGCGCGTTCGATCTGGTGCCGATGACTGGTAGCGCCGCGCGTAACAAAGGCATGGCGCTGTTCCCGCGCAAGGTCGCCGGGCAGTATATGATGATCGGGCGGCAGGACGGCGAGAACCTGTTCCTGCTGAAATCCGACGACCTGCTCCACTGGGAGGAGGGGGCCAAGCTCTTGGAGCCGACCTTCCCGTGGGAACTGGTCCAGATCGGCAATTGCGGACCCCCGATCGAACTCGACGAGGGCTGGCTGCTGCTGACCCACGGCGTCGGCGCCATGCGCAAATACTCGATCGGCGCGGTGCTGCTCGACAAGAGCGATCCGGGCAAGGTGCTTGGCCGCACCAAGACGCCGATCCTGGCCGCCGCCGATCAGGACCGCGAGGGCTATGTCCCCAACGTCGTCTACACCTGCGGCGCGATCCGCCATGGCGACACGTTGTTCATCCCCTACGGCATCGCCGACAGCTCGATCGGCTTCGCGTTCGTGCCGATCTCGGAGCTGCTGGCGGCGATGTGATGCGCGGGCCCGGAAGCCGGTCGCCTACCGGTCGCGTCCGTACACGTCTTCGACGAAGTCGACGCCGTCCTTGGTCGCGGTCGCGGTGAAGTAGGTCAGGTAGATCGGCACCGGTTCGGTCAACGCGACATCCTGTTCCGGTCGTTTCGAGACGGTGGTGAACCGCTTGCCGAGCAGCCATTTGCCCAGGCGAGGCGCGTCCTCCAGGCGGACGCACCCGTTGCTGAAATGGCGGCCGCTCCTGGCGAGCAACGCCCGGTCCGGCGTGTCGTGCAGGTAAATGCCCTGCTCGTTGGGGAACATGAACTTGACCCGGCCCATCGCGTTGCCGGCGCCCGGCAATTGTCGCAGGCGTACCTCCCGCTCGCCCGACGCGACGGTCTTCCAGTCGATCGTCGCCGGATCGAGCCGGCGGGCGGAGGCGCTCCAGTCCGTCAGCGCCTCGAAGCGTAGCTTGCGGAGCGAAGCGCCGGCGACGATCTTGGGCGCGATGTTGCGCTGGGCCAAATCGGTCGGGACGTTCCAGTACGGGTTCATGATCGCGTAGCGCACCATGCCCGCTAGCATCGGGGTCGGTGTCTCGGCGGTGCCGACGACGACCCTCATCGTGCCCTGCTCCTTCCCCGCCTGATAATACCACAAGCGGGCGGATCCCGCGTCGACCACGATGTGATGGGTCCAGGCCCCCGGCAGCAGGCGTGCCCGATCAAGGTTGAGGCGAAGGCGTCGCCGGTCCTCGTCCGAGCTGCCCGTCTCGTTCGCGCGGGCGAGCAAGCGGCGCAGGCGCAAGTAATGGGGGCTCATCCAGCCCATGGTCCCGACGTAGCTGGCGAACGACGCCGGCAGCGCGGCCGCGCGCAAAACCGCCTCCGCCCGCAATCGCCGGGGTTTAAGCGCCGGGTCGAGATAGGTCACCGCCACGTCCGACGGTCGGCGAGCATCGCCGACATAGCGGGCCAGCGCTCGGGATAGCTGGAGTTCCGCCCGCGCGACCGATCGCGGGTCGCCGGAGCGGGCCTCCGTCAATGTCTCGCGGAGGTCGCCGATCTTGTAATCGCCTGGTTTCAGGCCGTCGAGTTCGGCGGTGGCGAGGAAGTCGAGTAGGCGGTCAGCCTCGGGCCCGATCCTGCCGGATGCGGCCCATAGCGGCCAGAAGCCTCGCGTTCCGTAGAACTTCTTCAGCTCTCCGCCCGCCTCCTCGCGAATCTGGACGGCGACCGCCCTGGCCGCCGGAGATGACGCGGCGGCGGCTTTGCGCGGTGGCTCCGCCCCGGCCGCGGCGACACCGGATAGGCCTAGCAGCAGAAATAGGGGAGCGCGGACAAGCCGCACTCCCCGAAAGCGCGCGATCAGCCCCGTTCGCCCAGCGGCGAGGGAGGCGGGGGCGGCGGCGGAGGCGGCGGGGGCGGCGCGAGCGAGTGATAGATGCCGTCGGCGGTGTAGTAGCCATCAACGATTCCGTCGCCGTCGCGGTCCGCGGCGGTGCTGCCCGCCACCGAACCTGGCGACGGCGGCGCGGTGGTCGCGACGGGCACCTCCGTCTTGGCGCACGCGGCCATCGACAGGCCGCCCGCGGCGATCAGAACCCAGTGTCGAACACGCATGGACATACTCCCTAAAGGGCGCGCCCCGATGTCGCGCGCACGGGCAGAGGCGCTCCCTCACAGGGAACGCTGTCTGGCTAGACCGGTCGTTTGATCGTGGGAATGCCCGGGCTTGCGTCGTGGCGGCGAAAGGTGCCGCTTTCGCGGCCATGCGCCCGCGGCAACGCCAACCCGACCTGCCCGCTCGACAGCGCCGACGCGTCTCCGCTAGGCGTTCCCGTCGAAGGGAGCCGACGATGACCGAACCGCTACGCGTCGCCTTGGCCGGGCTGGGTACCGTCGGGGGCGGGGTCGTGCGATTGCTCGACACCAACCGCGCGCTGATCGAGCGGCGGGCCGGACGGGAAATCGAGATCGTCGCCGTTTCCGCGCGCGATCGCGCCAAGGATCGCGGCGTCGACCTTGCCCGGTTCGAATGGGTCGACGACACCGCCGAGCTTGCCCGTCACCCCCGCGCCGATGTCGTCGTCGAGCTGATCGGCGGGTCGGACGGGCCGGCGCTGACCCTGGCGCGGGCGACGCTGGCGGCTGGGCGCAACCTGGTCACCGCCAACAAGGCGATGTTGGCGCATCACGGGCTGGAGCTCGCGCGGACGGCGGAAAGCGCCGGAGTCGCGCTCAAGTTCGAGGCGGCGGTCGCCGGCGGCATTCCGGTGGTGAAGGGTCTGCGCGAAGGCGCGGCTGCCAACGAGATTTCGCGGGTTTACGGCATCCTCAACGGTACCTGTAATTACATCCTGTCGACCATGGAAAATGCCGGCCGCGATTTCGCCGAGGTGCTCGGCGAGGCGCAGGCGCTGGGCTATGCGGAGGCCGACCCGAGCTTCGACATCGACGGAATCGACGCGGCGCACAAACTGTCGATCCTCGCCAGCTTGGCCTTTGGCACCCGGCCGGCGTTCGGCGACGTCGCGACCGGCGGCATTCGCCACGTCCTCGCCGCCGACATCGCCGAGGCCGCCGCGCTCGGCTACCGCGTCCGCCTGGTCGGCATCGCCGAAGCGGGCCCGAGCGGGCTGTTCCAGCGGGTCCATCCGCATCTGGTGCCGCTCGACCACCCGCTGGCGCACGTCACCGGCTCGATCAACGCGGTCGTGGCGGAGGGCAACTTCGTCGGGCGGCTGCTATTCCAGGGGCGCGGCGCCGGCGACGGGCCGACGGCGAGCGCGGTGGTCGCCGACCTGATCGACATCGCCCGGGGCGAATATGGCCCGCCCTTCGCCATGCCCGCCGACGCGCTGGTCGCGGCATCGCCGGCGGATAGCGGCGAGCGGCGCGGTCGCGCCTATCTGCGCTTCACCGTCGCCGACCGCGTCGGCGTGCTGGCCGAGATCGCGGCCGCGATGCGCGACGCCGGCGTGTCGATCGAAAGCCTGATCCAGCGCGGCGCGATGGCCGATGGCGGCGTCCTCGTCGCGATCGTCACGCACGAAGGCCCCGAACGCTGCGTCGCGCACGCGCTGGAGCGGCTGCGCGGCTCGCCCAGCCTCGCCGGGCAACCGATGTGGATGCACATTCTGGAGTGAGGTGCGTTCAGGGTTTGGCGGGCGCGGGGTCGTCCAGCGGGATCGGTACGCGGTTCGACTTGTCGGGGCGCTTCGCGAACACCTTCTTCGCCAGATCGACCGCGCCCCCGATGAGCGCGGGGATGGCTGGGCCACCGAGTCCGACCGGGCAGTTCTCGCCATAAGCGCCGCACTCGTCGCCGACGCCTGGACCGTTCAGCGCCACCGCCGCGCTCATATGGGGGTTGGACGGCATGGGACGGTCGGGCGGCCCGCGGAACTGTCGCAGGGGCAGCCTGGGCGTGACCGCGTCCGGATGCCCGCAGACCACGATATCGTTGCCGGATGCGTCGCGCGCGCTGGCGCAGGGATCGGCCAGGATCGACCAGCTTCGCTCGACCGGCGCTGGCGACGCGGCGACTTGCAGCATGATCGCGAAGAGGATCATGGCGCCGGTTTCCGGACGAAGGCGCGCGACCCGCTCGCGCCGAAGGTGGTACCGACGCTGGTGCCCGCCATGCCGCTTTCGACCAGGAACGGGCTTAGCTGCTTGACCGGATTGGTCCGATTGAGCAGCCGTACCCGCTCGGCCGGCACGCCCTCGCGGCGTGGATCGCCGGGCTCGGGCGGAACGAACGGCACGCGGAAGCGATCGGCGCCGCGCAGGCCGCAGACGGTGATGTCGGTCTCGTTCGCGCTGGCGACGCAGGGCTGCTCGGGCGCCGTGCGGACGCGGGCGGCGGCGATCATCGCGGCGGGATCGGCTATCATCAGGAGGAACGCCAGCATCGCTCACCTCGCTTCACCGCGCGATGATGCGCGAGGGCGATGTGTTTGGCCAGCCGGAATCGGGCGAACGGACAAGGCCGCCCCCGCGACTAGCCGATCGGCGCGACCCCAAGCCGGGGCAAGTCGATTGCCGGGCAGCGGTCCATCACCACCTTCAGCCCGGCGGCTTCGGCGCGCGCGGCGGCGTCGTGGTTGATCACGCCCGGCTGCATCCACACCGCCTTCGCCCCGATCGCGATCGCCTGGTCTACCGCCTCGCCCGCCGCCTCCGACTGGCGGAAGATATCGACCAAGTCGATCGGATCGCCCAACTGAGCCAGTTCGCGGAAGACGAACTCGCCGTGAAGGTGCTCGCCGGTGATCTGCGGGTTGACCGGGATGACGCGGTAACCATACCGCTGGAGCGTCCGCATCACGCCCCAGGACGGGCGGTCGGGACGGTCGGACGCGCCGACCAACGCGATCGTCCGTGTGTCCTCGAGCAGCGCTTTAATGTCCTCGTCACGGGTCAGCGGCATGGGTGCACTCCTGTCGACGGGAGAACGCGCTCGCCGCCCGGCGGTTCAGTTCGCCGCCAGCCAGTCGGCGACCTTTGCCGCGATCGGGGCAAAGACGTGGTCGTCCTCCCGCGCGGCGGGCGGCTCGCCGGCGTCGGACGCGGTGCGGATGGCGATGTCGAGCGGCACCCGGCCGAGGAAGGGCAGGCGGAGCCCAGCGGCGGTCGCCTCCGCCCCGCCGCGCCCGAACGGGTCGGAGACGACGCCGCACGCAGGGCACGCATAGCCGGCCATGTTCTCGACCACGCCGATGATCGGCACGCCCGCTTTTTCGAACAGGTCGATCGCGCGGGTCGCGTCGATCAAAGCCAGATCCTGCGGCGTCGAGACGATCACCGCACCCGCCGGCCGGTGCTTCTGGATCATGGTCAGCTGAACGTCGCCGGTGCCGGGTGGCAGGTCGACGACCAGCGTATCCGCCGCGCCCCATTCGGCGTCGATCAGCTGGCCGAGCGCGCCCGCCGTCATCGGCCCGCGCCAGGCGATCGCCCGGCCGGGCTCGACCAGCATCCCAATCGACAGCAGCGGCACGCGATACGGCGTCGCCACCGGGATCAGCTTCTTGTCGCGCGCCTCCGGCCGGCTGCCCTCGACCGCCATCAGCCGGGGTTGAGACGGACCATAGATATCGGCATCGACCAGCCCGACGCGCCGGCCGTGCCGGCCAAGCCCGATGGCGAGGTTGGCGGCGACGGTGGACTTGCCGACCCCGCCCTTGCCGCTGGCGACCGCGACGATGCGGCGTCGCGACCGTTCGGCGGTGACCGCGACCCGCACCTCGGCGATGCCGGCGACCGCGCCGGCGGCGGCGCGCACGTCGCGCTCCAACGC
>CAXTRJ010000008.1:0-26274 GCA_964246585.1 uncultured Sphingomonas sp.
TCGCCACCGCGCGCGACCTCGGTCTCTTCGACCTCGCAGGCGAGCAGCATCCTGAGCAGCCCTTCGTTCGCCGGGTCGCGCTCGACGATCAGCACGGTCGCGTCGGCGAACGCGACCCGCCCGCGCTCGCCACCATCGGCGGACGCAACTTCGGCATCGGCGCGGACCAGCGGCAGGCGGACGGTGAAGGTCGTGCCCTCCCCCGGCACACTGGCGACGATGATGTCGCCGCCCAGCGCCACCGCGAGGTTGCGGCAGATGGCGAGGCCCAGTCCCGTGCCGCCGAACTGGCGCGTCACGCCGCCGTCGACCTGGCGGAACGCCTCGAAGATCTCGTCCTGCTTGTCGGCGGGGATGCCGATGCCGGTGTCGACCACCCGCATGACCAGCTCCTCGCCGCCCTCGACGGGCTCGGCCACCGCAGACAAGGTGACATGGCCCTCGGCGGTGAATTTCAGCGCGTTCGACATCAGGTTGAACGCGATCTGGCGAAGGCGTCCGCCGTCCGACATGATCCGGTGCGGCGCCGCGTCGATGTCGAGCGCGAGCGTCAGTCCCTTGGCCTCCGCCTGCCCGCTCCACAGCCGCGCGACGTCCGACAGGATCTGTTGCAGATCGGTCGCCTCGTGCGCCACCGTCAACGCGCCGCTCTCCATCTTCGCCACGTCGAGAATGTCGTCGACCAGCGCCTTCATCGTCTCGCCGGCGCCGTGCACCACCTCGATCCGTTCGCGGATTTCGGCCTGGACGCGGGCGTCGGCCAGCAGCACCTGGGTCATGCCGAGGATGCCGTTGAGCGGCGTCCTGATCTCGTGGCTGGTCGTCGCCAGGAAGTCGGTCTTGGCCTTCAGCGCCGTCTCCAGCGCGTCGTTGACGGTCGACAGCGTGGTGTTGGCGTCGCGGACCTTGTTGCGGCTGCGGCGGATCGAGAAGAAGCCGAAGAGTAGCAGCGCGAGCACGAGGCCGCCGGCACCGAGCACCCCGCCCAGCACCGTGGTGCGCAGCCGGCTCTTCTCGCGCTCGATCTGGATGTCGCGCTTGAGCTGGCCTTCCTTCAGCTTGGAGATCGCCAGGTCCTTGTTGGCGAAGTCGAACTTGGCCGCCAGCAGCTGCGACGCGGCCGACGCGGTCAGGCTCAGCGCCTCGCTGTCGAGCCGCTGAAACGCCTTCAGATGCGTCAGCGCCAGCGCCTGGTTGCCCCGCGCCTCGAATACGCTGGCGGCGGTCTGGTGATATTCGCGATAGATCATATCGCTATTTTGCAGGTCGATGCCGGCGAAGGTGCGCCCGATGAAGGCCTCCGCCTGCTCGGCGTCGCCGCGTTCGAGGGCGACCTTGGCGGCCCCGCCGAACACGAAGTCCCGCCATCCTGCGGCCTCGCCGTGCCGCGACAGCGTCATCGCCTCGTTGATCGCGATGCTCGCGGACGCGATCCGGCCGGCTTCCGCCTCCGATGCGGCCAGATTGGTCAGGATGCGTGTTTGCAGCATCCGGGCACCCTGCTTACGCGCCAGCGCCAGCGCGGCGCGATAGGATGTCGCCGCGTCGGCGTAGCGCTTCTGCTTGCGCAGCACCTCCGCGCGATTGTTGTACGTGATCATCGTCAGCGATGGATCGTCGTCGAACGCGTCGGTCGATTGCTGGTAATAATCGAGCACGCGGGTGTAGTCGCCGGCGTCCAGATAGATGTTGCCGATATCGGTCAGGGTGATCGACTGGCTGCGTCCCTCGCCCGCCGCCTGGAATACGTCGTGCGCGCGTTGATAGTCGCGCAGCGCCTCGAGGAAGTGACCGGTTCCGGCGGCGATCGTGCCACGCGAGCGCAGCAGGTCGCCGTGCAGCTTGGTGTTGGGAGCCAGTTTCTCGATCGGCGCCAGCGCCCCAGCGACGATCGGTTTGGCGGCCGCCAGCTGGTTGCTGAAGATCAGCGCTTCCCCCTGAAGCCACTCGGCGGTGGCTTTGGCGATCCGGGCCTTATTTGATGGCGGCAATCGCAGCGCCAGCGCCTTTGACGCCTTGGCCAGGGCGAGCGCCTGTTGCGGGTCGCCCATCATCGCCTGCTTGGTCTGGGCGATCCGCTTGTCGAAGGCGGCGTAGGATGCCGGCGCGGCCGTCGAAGCGCCGATCGCGGCGGTCGCGAACAGGAACGTGACCGCGTAGCGCATGGGGGAACTCCTCGACCGCATCCGCGAAGGCGCTACCCGAGAAAAGTTAAGGGGTAGCAAAAACACCGGGCCCGCCACTCGAGGTGACGGGCCCGGGACTTGGCGGGTCGGGCGCTTAGAAGGTCAGGCGGAAGCTGCTGCCCACCGTCACCGACGGCTCCTGACCAGCGCGCTCGCCGACGACGTTGGCGCGGCCGAACAGGTTGAACTCGGCCTTTCCGTCATCCAGCGTGCGGCCGTACAGGAACTCCGCGACCAAGCGGCGTTCGCCGGTGTCGATGCCGAAGCGCTGGGTGACCTCGCCGATCTCGCCGGTATTGCGGTCGATCACCTCCAGCCCCTTGTAGCTGACCTGGCCGGCTTCGAGGTGGAGCGGCTGGGCGACGGTGAACCGCGCCCGGTCCTGGCCGAACACGCCCATCTTGGTCACACCCACCTGCCAGGCGGAGCTGACCAGGCCGCTGCCCGATACCGCCATCTGCTGGTCGGCCAGGTCGCCCGCCCGGGTCCGACCGACGGTCCCGGTCAGCGCCAGCGACAGCCCCGACCCGATCCCCAGGTCCGCGCCGAGCGTCGCCGCGTCGGTGGTCGATCCGCCGGCGAAGTCCGCCGGATCGAGCGAGCGGGTGCCGAGCAGACCGGTGTCCTCGTTCAGCATGGTGTAGCTGATCGTCGCCGTCAGCGCGCCGTTCGCCTTGTAGGCCAGCGACATCATACTGGCGCTGGCGCGGTAGGGATCGACCCGACCGAACACCTCGCGCTGCTGCTGGCTCAGCTGCTGATAGTCGAGGATGTCGTCCCGGCGCGACACGCCGGTCGACACCGTCACCCGGTCGGTCAACGCCACCGCGACGGTGCCATAGCCGGCGCCCGAGGCGAGGCCGAGGAACGGGTTGGCGCCGCCCGACCGCAGGTCGTAGTCCGACTGCATGGCGAAGCCTTGCGCGCCGGTCACGTCGACGCCGCTGCCGCTGCCGAAGCCCAGCGTCACCCGGTCGCCGGGTAGCCCGAGCGATAGCCCGGTGTCGAACGCCGCCCCCGATTGGCGCATCATCGGACGCCAGGTGCGCGGGGTCGCGGTCACCGTCGCCGCGACCTCGCCGAACCCGGTCAGCGGGGCCGCGTAACGCTCGGCCGCGAAGCCCGGCGTCGTCCTGCCGCGCGCGCCGTCGAACCATTGCCAGAAGCGGCTGGCTAGGTATCCCTGGAACTGCTCCCCGGTGTTGCCGACGGTATCGCCGAGCAGCTTGCTGGCGAGCGGCACGTGGAAATCGCGATACGCCTTGCTCAACTCCTTGATCTTGTTGGGATCGCTGTCGAGCAGATCCTCGAACATCGTGAAGTATACGCCCGATGTCTTCCAGGTCCGCGCCGTCGCGTCCGATACGGAGAGGACGTTGCTGGCGTTCAGCTCTTGAGTTTTGCCGTTCGTGTCGGTACGCCGCCACAGCATGTTTTGCCAGTTCATTGGCGACAGCGCCGCTTGGACGTCCAGGATACCCCGGCCATAGGTGCCGTCGGTTCCCGGCGCGCCGACATCGCGGGCCGAATCGAGGATGATGTTGACCGTCTCCGCCGGATAGGCCGCCAGCCACTTCCACCGATCGTGGATCAACGCGATCGCACCCGACACCAGCGGCGCGGCGAAGGACGTACCCGACATGCGGGTCACGCCGCCGGCGCCGTCGTCGACCAGGATGAACTCGCCCGGCGCGGTGATGAACCGGCTTTTCAGCATATCGTTGCTGTTGGGAATCGGATCGTTGCCCGCCACCTTCTTGATCTTGGTTTCGCCGGGCGTGTTCGAAAACGCCGATATCTTGTCGTTATGGTCGACCGACCCGACGATGACGATGTTGGGGTTCTTTATGAAGTCCCACGACACCTCGCCCGTTTGCACGGTACCCTCATTGCCCGCGGCGAGGACGAAGACGCGCTTCTTCGCTTCCTTTGACGTCTCCGAGTCGGTGAACACCGTGTTCCAGCCGCCATCGAGCGTCTTTTTCGGTACGCCAAGCGACATGTTGATAATCGTCGCCTTGGCCGCCACCAGGGCGTTGATGCCGTTGCGGATATCGGTCCAGCCGGCCGTGTTGGTGTGGTCGAACGGATTGTAGGCGTATACGGCCGCCCCCGGCGCAATGCCCATTACGCCCTTGCCGTCATGCTTGGCGATCATTAGCGACGCGACCGCCGCGCCGTGAATCTTGTCGATCGTGACGTCGGTGGTCTCCACGACCTTGCTGGCGTCAAACGCCGCGCTTCCCGTCAAGGTGACTTGGCTCGCGGCGCTGCCGGTCACGGCAAAGTCGAGCAGGCCAATCTTGCTGTCGGTACCCGCGCCCATGGTCTGCGTCAGCGCCGGGTTCCAGCGCACCGTCTCCATCCAATGGTCGACCTGGTCGGCCCCGGAGAAGTTCATCAGGCCGTCATACCAGTCCATCATGAAAATCTCGAAACCGAGTTCGTCCATTCCGACCAGCGACTCCGCGTCGTTCAGCTTGATACCGTACTTGGCGAGCATCTTGTCCGAATAACCCAGCTCGAACGACGTCTTGGTCTGCGCCTGCACGGCGGCGCCCCACGTGGTCTTGGATGCGGCGACCATCTCGGCGATCTTGCCGTTCAGCGCCGTGTAGGTGGCCGAACCCGCGTCCCAGTCGAGCAGCTGCTCGTCGAACCCGCGGATGTGGCCGGCGAAGCCGCGAATGTGGCCCGCCATCGCCTCATACTCGCCGGCGAAGCCGCGGATGTGGCCGGCGTTGGCCTTCAGCGTCGTCATCGCCGAATATGTCTTGCCCCAGAACGCCTCGTCCGGACCCGCGACCGGGATCGTGCCGAGCGAGAAGCCCCGGATATGGCCGGCGAAGCCCCGGATGTGACCGGCGAAGCCGCGTATGTGTCCGGCCGACGCGGTCGTGTCGCCGAAACCGCGGATATGGCCGGCGGTGCCCGACACGGGTCCGGCGAAACCGCGGATGTGACCGGCATAGGGCAGGATGCCGCCGCCGAACGGCCGAATGATCCCGCCCATCGCGACCAGCCGGTCGTCGGGAAGCGTCGCCTCGGGCACCTCGTCGGCGACGGTCGCCACCGGCGGCGGCGTCTGCGCGACGGAAACGTCGGCGGCCTGCTCGGGCACGTCCTGCGCGAAGGCGGGCGCGGCGAGCAGCGACGACGCGATCGCGCTCGTCACCAGCAATCCGATGCGCAGTTTGATTCTTGAAGCCATGATCTACCCCTGATTCGCCCCCGATCCGGTGCCGGGACCGCGTCGCTCTAGGGGTCGATTGCTGACCGACTCGCCAAGGGAACTCGTAAACAAGCCGCTAACGCCGTTCGCGCCGATCGCCTCAGCTTGCGCGGGTCAGCGACCAATCGAGCGCGCTCGCCGGCGCGGTAAGCTGCGCGCGGTGGAGCCCGTCGCGCAGGAACAGCTCGAGCTCGGCCAGCGGCAGCGGCGGCGAGATCAGGTAACCCTGGATCAGGTCGCAGCCCATGATCCGCAGCAGCGACAGCGACAACGGGTCGTCGACCCCTTCGGCGGTCACCTCCATCTCCAGCGCGTGCGCCAGGTCGATCGAGGACCGCACGAGGAGCGGGTCGCGGTGGCTTTCGGTCAGCCCGCTGACGAACATCCGGTCGATCTTCAGCTCGTGCGCCGGCAGCTGCTTCAGGTACGCCAGCGAGGACAGGCCCGAGCCGTAGTCGTCGATCGCGATCTTGATGCCCGCGTCGGCGAACTGCTGCAGGTTGGCGATGGCGTCGGTCGGATCCTCGATCACGGCGGTCTCGGTGATCTCGAACCCGATCGCGCCGTTCGCGTCGGCCAGCTTGGCGAGCACCCAGGCGGCGAAGTTCCGGTCGGGCAGCAACATTCCCGATATGTTGACGAACACGGTCAGCGGATGCCCCAGAGCCGCCAGCCGCGCCTGGTCGACGATCGCCCGCTCGATCACCCAGTACGTCACCTCGCGGATCGCGCCGGTCGCTTCCGCCACCTCGATGAACTTGTCGGTGCGGATCAGGCCGTGCTCGGCATGATGCCAGCGCAGGAGCGCCTCCGCCGCGTCAATGCTCTCGGTCCGCGAGCGCAGTTTGGGCTGGTAGTGCAACGCCAACTCGCCGTTGACCATCGCCCGTCGCAGGTCCCGCATGATCGACAGATGGTCGAAGATGCCCTGGTCCTGCGTATCGGCGTCGGCGATGCGGATCTTCTCGTGGCGTTCCTGCGCCTCGACGAGCGCGGCGGCGGCCCGGTCGAGCAGCAGGTCGTCGATGATCCGATCGCCCGCATCGGCCGCGCCGACGGTCACCGACAGGTCGAACGCGTGGCCGTCGACGTCGATCGGCCGCTCCAGCAACGCGACCAGTCGTGCCAGCCGGGCACACGCCAGGTCGCGAGACTCGTCGGTGAAGGCGAACTCGATCGAGGTGCGGCCGACGCGGCCGACCTGGCACCCCTCCGTCCCGTCGCGCAACCGCGCGCTGAGCGCGGCGATCAGCTCGTTGGCGAGCGAGTAGCCGACGCGGCGGCGCAACGACTTGAACCGGTCGATCTCGGCGATGGCGACGAAGGTGAAGGACGATCGCTCGCCGGCCTCGGGATCGGGGCCGAGCCGGTCGGCGAGCGGTGCTGGCGCGGCGTCCACGTCCCACGGCGGCGTCGCCGAAGCCGCCCGGCGCGGCGTAAGCGTGGCGCCACCAGTCCGACGGCCGGCCCAATAGGCCGCCGCGCTCGCCAGGAGCGTCGGTAGTGCCAGGGCGAGCGTCTGGAACGGGGACATGTGAGCTGGGATAAGGTGATAACCCAAAGGACGTATTAAGGCCGGGATTACCGTTCGTTATTTCACCCGAGGGTCGGCGATGGTACACTCCGCGTCCCCTTCTACCGACCCGCCGAGGCGACCGATGATCCCGGAACTGACCAACGTCACGAAGCAGCAATTCCACGCCGAGATCATCCCGGCGGGCAAGCCGGTCGTGTTCCGCGGGATCGGCGCGGCGTGGCCGGTGGTGGCGGCGGGGCGATCGTCCAGCCGGGCGCTGGCCGACTATCTGTCGCGATTCGACCGCGGCCGGCCGCTGGGCGCGATGATGGGGCCGCCCCGGATCAACGGGCGGTTCTTCTACAACGACGACATGAGCGGCTTCAACTTCAAGCGCCAGACGGTGAAGCTGCGCGGCGCGCTCGACTTCCTGCTCGACGCGGAAGGCGAGGGCGAACCGCCGGCCTTTGCCATCCAGTCGGCGCAGGTATGGGCCAACCTGCCGGGCTTCGAGGGCGAGAACGTCATGCCGCTGCTCGACGCGGCGGTCGAGCCGCGCGTGTGGATCGGCAACAAGGTGACGGTCGCGGCGCATCACGACCCCAGCGAGAACATCGCCTGCGTCGTCGCCGGCCGCCGCCGCTTCACCCTGTTTCCGCCCGATCAGATCGGCAATCTGTACATGGGCCCGTTCGAGCGGACGCCGGCGGGGACGACGATCAGCATGGTCGATTTCGACGCTCCCGACCTCGACCGCTATCCCGGTTTCGCCGACGCCATGGCCGCCGCGCTGGTGGTCGAGCTGGCGCCGGGGGACGCGATCTACATCCCTTATATGTGGTGGCACCACGTCCAGTCGCTCGACCGGTTCAACATGCTGGTCAACTATTGGTGGAAGCACGTCACCGGGCACAAGAACCACCCGATGGACGCGATGCTCCACGCGATGCTGACCATCCGCGAGCTGCCCGAGGCGCATCGTCGCGCCTGGCGGGCGCATTTCGACCATTATGTCTTCGGCGCCAATGGGCCCACCGCCGCCCACCTCCCCGCCGACCAGCGGGGCGTGCTGGGCGAGCTCGACCAGGAAAAGGTCAGGCAGTTGACCGAGGCGGTCGCGCGGGGCCTCGCCCGCGCCTGAAGGCTTAGGGTCGGTCCTCGGGGCCGCATGGGCCGGTGGCGCGCGTGCCCATGCCGCTGTTGCCGGCGCCCAGCTTCAGGTCGAACCCGGCGTCGCAGGCCAGGACCGCCGGCGCGCCCAGCCCACTCGCCGCCACCCCCGTCAGCGTCGCCGCGCCCGGACTCCGCAGGTGGACGGCGTGGCTGCCCGCGCCGGCGATGGCGACGCGGTCGAGCGACACGCCGGTGATCGCCTGGCCGGTGAATATCACCGCCTCCTCGCTGCTGTCGACGATCCGCGTGTCCGTCACCGCGATCCGGGCGGTCATCGGCGCGTCGAGCGCGTAGAACCACAAAGCACCGACGCCGTGGCGCCAGTTCGGGTCGAAGCTGCCCGACCGCACCAGGAGGTTGTCGGCGAGCGCGATGTCGCCCGACACCGGCGCCGCCTTGAACCGGTTGCCGACATGGAGGCCACCGCCTTGCGTCACCGTGTCGGCGACGAGGTTGCCCGTGACCGAGATCGTGTGGCCGCCATAGATCGCAATGCCGTTCGCCAGCACCGGCGCGATCACGGTGTTGCGGCGAAAGGTCAGGTGGTGGTCGGCTTTGGGGCTCGACCAGGCGGCCAGGCCGTCGTCGCCGCTGCCGCGAATGAAGCTGTCCTCCATCACCGCGTTGGTGACGCCGCCGCGAAAATTCAGCCCGTCGGCGGTGACGTCGAAGATGCGCAAGGCGGAGACGGTGATGCCGTCCATCGGCCCGTCGAACCACAGCCCGACCTTTTCGTGCTGGATCCACAATCGTTCGATCCGGCTGCCGCCGCCCATCGCGCCGCCGACGCCCGACAGTTGCAGCTTGTCGTTGCGTTCGGTCACCTCGCCAATGACCGCGAAATCGCGCAGGTACACCGCGGTCGATCCGCGCGGCGCCTTGCGGCCATACAGCCCGACGCCGCGCCCGCGCAGCACCGTATGCCACATGCCGGCGCCCGCGATCGTCACCCGGTCGACCAACAAATGGCCCGTGACGGTGTAGCTGCCCGGCGGCAACCATAGCGTCCGCCCCTGCCGCCGGGCCGCGGCGATCGCCCGCTTCATCGCCCGGGTCGAGTCGCGCGCGCCGGTTGGGTCGGCGCCGAACGTAGTGGCGGACAGCGATCCCAGCGGAGCGTCCGGCGGCGGCGCGACGACCTCCGCGTCGAGGAGATCGATCGCGTACCACGGCGCCCGGTCCTCCTCGCCGACCATCAGCCGCACCGTGGCGCCGGCGGGGAGCGTCCGATCGAGCAGCAACCGGGCATGGTCGTAGAAGTGATGCGGCTTGCCATCCGCCGGGCGATTGGTGAACGGATAAGCGCCGTAGAACCAGCCATAGCGCGAGGTCGTCCGCAGCGCGCCGATCCGCCGCCCCTCGTGGTATACGCCCAGCGTCGCGTCGAGCCCCCGGCCGTCGGCGGTGTCGGGCACGGCGTAGCGAACCGTCAGCGCGTTGGCGGCCTTGGCCAGCGTGACCTCGACGAACCTGCCCCGCCCCGCCAGCCGCACCGCCCGCCGGCCCGACGCCTCCGACGCCAGCGTGGTGAAGCGGCGGTCGGGGCCGATCGCCGTCCCGTTGGTGACCGCGTTCTCCGCCTCGTATTCGGTGAAAGGCACGTTCGCGCCGCGCCCCCCGATCTCGGCCAGCGGCAACGCCGCGACCGTGACCGGCGTCGGGCGCGGTTGCGCCGACGCAGCCGACGCGCACAGGCCGCAGGCGAGCAAGGCCATCGCCGCCCTCACACCCGTCCACCCGCGCAGCACCGGGCGACGAAATCCTCGTGGCGCGGCAGTCCCGCGACCCTGTCCGCCACCCCGGCGCGGATACGCCCGAGCCGATCGTCCAGTATCTCGGCCGGCATCGCGTCGGCGACGGGGTGATAGTCCGCCGGCGTCATTCCCTGCCCCTGCAGCACCGCGAACCAGTTCGCCTCGCGGAACAGCTCGGCACCGCCGACCATCACCTCACCCCGCGCCTCGAACAGCGCCAGCTTCTCGGCCAGGGTGTCGGGGACCGCCATTGCCCGGCAATGCCGCCAGAACGGCGTGTCGTCGCGCTCGGTCAGCACGTAATGCGCGACGAGGAAGTCGCGAATGCCCTCGTACAGCAGGTCCATCTCGCGGTTGTACCGGTCGATCACCTCGGGCCGCGCCCGCCCTTGCGGGAAGAACGACAGCAATTTGGAGATGCCCGCCTGGACCAGGTGGATGCTGGTCGACTCGAGCGGTTCCAGGAATCCGCCGGCGAGCCCCAGCGCGAGGCAATTGCCGACCCATTGCCGCCGCCTGCGCCCGGTGACGAAGCGGAGCACGCGCGGCTCCTGCAGCGGCGCGGCGTCGAGGTTGGCGAGCAGTTCGTCGGTCGCCGCCGCCTCGCTGATGAACGCGTCGCTGAAGACATAACCATTGCCCGTGCGGTGCTGCAACGGGATGCGCCATTGCCATCCCGCGTCCCGCGCCGTCGCGCGCGTATAGGGCAGCAACGGACCGACCCGCCGCGACGGCGCCGCCACCGCGCGGTTGGCGGGCAGCCAGCGGCTCCAGTCCTCGTAGCCGGTCCCCAGCGCCTCCTCGATCAGCAGCCCGCGAAAGCCCGAGCAGTCGATAAACAGGTCGCCCGCGACGTCGCGGCCGTCCTCCAGCCCAAGCGACGCGATCAGCCCGCCTTCGCCGTCGCGCGCGACGGCGACGACGCGCCCCTCGACCCGGACGACGCCGCGCTCCTCGGCGAAGCGGCGCAGGAAGGCGGCGTAAAGCCCAGCATCGAACTGGAACGCGTAATTGATCCGGGGCATCGTCGCCGGCGCGTTCGGCGGGGTTCGCCCGAACCGGCCCTGCCGCGCCGCCTCGGCCTCGGCGTTGAACCGGTCGCGGTCGTCCGCACGGCCCTCACGCATCGCCCTGAGCCAGTAATGCGTGAACGGGATGCCGTTCATGTCGACGCCGAACAGCCCGAACGAATGGAGGTAGCGGTGGCCGAGTTGCCGCCAGTCGACGAACTCGATGCCCAGCTTGAACGTCGCCTTCGTCTCGCGGACGAACTGGTCCTCGTCGATGCCGAGCAGCTTGTTGAACAAGGCGATCGGCGGGATCGTCGCCTCGCCGACGCCGACCGTGCCGATCGCGTCCGATTCGACCAGCGTGATCGTCATTTCGCGCGTGCCGATCACCTTGGCGAGCGCGGCGGCCGTCATCCACCCGGCGGTGCCGCCGCCGACGATGACGACGCGGCGGACGCGGTCCGCCGTCACACCGGTCGCGCCGCGTCGGCCAGGTACGCCTCGATCGTCGGCATCGCCCGCACCTGATCGGCGATGACCCCCAAAAGTCGCTGGAACTTGCCCATCTGTTCCTCGACCGGGACCAACTCGACCGCCGGGTCGTACGCGCGCGGGATCACGCCGTGTCCGACGAAGCTCGCGGTCCAGCTCTGCAACAGGAACGCCTCGTCGTCGAACGTCGGCATCTGGCCATTGGCCGCGAACAGCGACAGCCGCGCGTCGAGGTCGGCGGGCCCGGTCGCCGCCCGCGCGCGCGCCCAGAACGGCTCGGTCCGCCCGTTCAGCCGGTAATGCGCGATCTGGAAATCGCGCATGTGCGCGACCTGCGCGCCGACCGCGCGATTATACGCGGCGGCCTCAAGCGCCATGTCGGTGTCGACCGGCCACAGCGCGATCAGGTTGGACAGCGCGACCTGGATCATGTGGAGCCGCACCGCGTCGAGCGGCTCCAGGGTCGTCGCCGCCTCGCCCACCGCGACGCAATTGCCGATCCACGGCCGCGTCCGCCCGCCGGGCGACGCCGACGTCACGACGGGATCGCGCAACTCGGCGCCGATCGTGGCGGACAACCGCGCCACAAACTCGTCGTCCGACCGACCTTCCCCCGCATAGACGGCGACCATCGCCGTCCGGTCCTGCAACGGATGCAGCCCGATCCAGCCCTGCTCGAACGCGGCGACCTGGCCGAACGCGGGAAGCGGACGCCGGATCGGCAGGGAGGCCGCCAGCTGCCGGTCCGATCCGAACCACCTTCCCCAACTTTCGATCCGGTCTCCCGGCGCGCCGCCGATCAGCGCAGCCTCCGCCCCCGTCGCATCGACGAACAGGTCCGCCTCGACCCGCTCGCCGCCGTCCAGCACGACGGCGGTGATCGCCTCCCCCCGCCGCTCGACCGCGCCGATCGTTCCCGTCCGCACCGTCATGCCCGCCTGCACCGCGCCCGTCCGGAGCAACCGGACATAGCCGCGTGCGTCCAGGTGATAGCCCGGTGACGCGCCGGCTGGCGCGCTCCCGTCGCCCCCGTTGCCCTTGCCGCCGACGCGCCCCTGCTTCGCCGCCGCCGCCGCCAGCGAGAAATCCTCCAGCGCGACGTTCAGGCCCTCGCCGCGCGCTTTCACCCAGAACTGCAGGAAGTCGACGTCGTTGATCGCCGGCCGCTGGACATCGTAACCATGGAGGAACGGCGGCAACGTCGGCGACCAGTCGACGAACCGCTGCCCCAGCACCGGCACCCCGCGACACGCCTTCAACAACGTCGCCTCGGGCAGCCCCAACAGGTCGTGGAGCGCGGCGAGCGACGGCAACGCGACATAGGCGTCCGCCGCGCTAAGCCACGACGGGAGCTCGACGACGCTGACCGTCACCCCGACCGGGCCGAAAGCCCGCGTCAGCCCCAGCGCGACGATCCATGCGGCGGCATCGCGCCCGACCACCGCGACATGCCTGACCGGTTGCATCAGCAGGCGACCGCCGCCGGGCAGTAATCCGCGAGGAACGCGTCGTGCGCCGGCATCGCCGCCACCGCGTCCGCCACCGCGCCGCGAACCCGCGCCATCTCGCCCAGCAGCTTGTCGCCGGGCACGCCGTCGGCCATCGGATGGTGACGCGCCGCCGACACGCCCTGGCCCATGAGCACGCTCAGCCAGCTCGGCGGCGAGAACAGCCCGTCCTTGTATTTGGGCAAATGCCCGCGCCGGCGGAACAGCGCGATCGTCTCGGTCAGCGAGTCCGGCACCGCCATCTCGCGGCAATAGCGCCACATCTCGTCATCGGCGCGCGCGTTGGCGTGATAGTGCAGGATCAGGAAATCGCGGATGCGCGAATATTCGACATCGATCGTCCGGTTGAACTCGTCGGCCAGCGCGGGGTCGATCCGCTGTTTCGGGAACAGCCGCACCAGGTTGGTGATCGCGACCTGGATCAGATAGATGCTGGTCGACTCGAGCGGCTCCAGGAAACCGCTCGCCAATCCCATCGCCACGCAGTTCTTGCGCCATGAGCCGAGCCGCCGCCCGGGGGTGAAGCGCAACTGGCGCGGCTCGCCGATCGCGGCGGTCGGCAGATGCCGCATCAGCGTCTCACGCGCGGCGTCGTCGTCGGTGAAGCCGCTCGAATAGATATGGCCGTTGCCGGTGCGGTGCCGCAACGGGATGCGCCATTGCCACCCCGCCGCGCGCGCCGTCGCCCGCGTATAGGGCGGCACCTCTGCCATGCGCTCGCTTGGCACCGCCCAGGCGCGGTCGCACGGCAGCCAGCGCGACCAGTCCTCGTACGGGCTGCTCAGCGCGTCGCCGATCAGCAGCGCGCGGAATCCGGTGCAGTCGATGAACAGGTCGCCCGCTACCCGCTCGCCCGATGCCAGTTCCACCGCCGCGACCGAGCCGTCGTCCGGCGCGGTCTCGACCCGGACAACCTTGCCCTCGGTGCGCGCGACCCCGCGCCGCTCGGCGAAGGCGCGCAGGTAACGCGCATAGAGCGCGGCGTCGAAATGATAGGCATAATCAAAGGTGGAGGCGATCGACGATCGGTCCTCGTCGGGGAAATCGAACCGGTTGCCGCGGCTCGCCGCGACGGCGAGCGAATAGTCCTCCAGCGGCGCCGTCTCGCCGAGGCCCCGCGCCCGCGACCACTGGTGATGGAACGCGACGCCACCGATCGGCTGACCATGCGCGCCGAACGGGTGGATGTAGGACGAGCCTTCATATCCCCAATCGACGAACTCGATGCCCAGCTTGAACGTGGCGTTGGTCCGCCGCATCATGTCGGCCTCGATCAGGCCGATCGCGTCGTTGAACGCGCGCATCTGCGGCAACGTCGCCTCCCCAACGCCGACCGTGCCGATCTCGTCCGACTCGATCAGCCGGATCGTGCACAGCCCGGGCGGCAGCATCCCGATCAGCCCGGCGGCCGTCATCCACCCGGCGGTGCCCCCGCCCAGAACGACGACCCGAACCGGTCCAGTCATGCCAATCGAAATCCTTCGGGCCGCTCGCGGGGTAAGGGGAACGCTCGACCGAGCGCCCCCCGAACCGCCTAGAGCTTGACGCGAACGCCGGCAATGAAGCGGCGATCGTTCTGGAACCAGGCATTGGGCGTCAGGATCTCGCCTTCCTCCACGCTCGTCACCTGCTGTTCCAGCTCGGTCTCAGTACTGAGCAGGTTGGTGCCCTGGATGCTGAATTCGATGTTCGGGCTGACCGCGACGCGGAGCGACGCGTCGAGGAACCCGGCCGCCTTCTGCCAAGCCGGCAGATAGGTGCAGCAATCGACCGCAGTGACCAGGAAACTAGAGCGCCAATTATACGCCACACGCGCGGCCAGGCCGAACTTCTCGTACATCCCGACCACGTTGTAGGCCCATTTCGACAGTCCCTCGAGCCCCGACACCGACAAGGTGCTGCCGCCCGAGCCGGCCTGCGCCTGGCTGCCGCCATCGGTCGCGTTCTGCGTTTTCAGGCCGGAGTTCTGAATGCCGTCATTGTTGACGTAGGTGCCGTTGGCCTGAATGCCGAACCCGCTGAGCGCGCCGGGCAGGAAGTCGAAGAAGCGCTGGAACGCTACCTCGGCGCCGTAGACCTTGCCGCCCTCGCCATTATCGGGCGAGCGCACCTCGACCGAGTTGGTCACCCCGCCGTTGGTGATGTCGACGAACCGCGAGCCGTACTGGATGTAGTTCTGGAACTGCTTGTAGAAGCCCGCGACAGTGAACGACCCGACCGCGGCGAAGTAATTCTCCAGGCTCAGGTCGAACTGGGTCGCGGTGATCGGCTTGAGCGACGGATTGTATCCGCTGCCCAGGTACACCGGCGCGATGCCCGTGATCCGCCCCGTCGCATCCTTGATGTAGCGCGGGTCGGTGGCGTCCGCTCCGGGCAGTTGCGTGCTGATCGTGGTGTAGTTCTTCAGGAAGCCGATGTCGGGACGCGACAGCGCGCGCGACGCCGCGAACCGCAGTTGCCACTCCGGGCTGAGGTCGATGCGCAGGTTGAAGCTCGGCAACCAGTTGCGGTGAACCGTCCTGACGTCGCCGGCCTCGGCGGCGCCATTGTTGAACGCGATCACGTTGGGGCTGCCGGGCAGGTTGTACAGCGTGCTGCCCGACAGATAGCACCCGAGCGAAAACGGCACCGACGGTAGCGGCTGGCCCTCGGGCGCGGTGTTGGGACGGCATTCCAGCGTCTCCGGCGAGAACTGTTGCGGGAACACGGTCGAACCCGAGACCTCGTCCGTCGTCTCGACATAACGGACGCCGACATTGCCGGAGAAGGTCAGCCCGCCGACGACGGCGTTGCGGCCGCCGAACTTCAGCATCGCGTAGGCGGCCTTGGTGGTCTCCGACACCCGGTTGATCTCGTCGTCGCGGAAGCAGCCCTGCGTCTCGAACCGGCGACCGCTGGTCGTGCTGGTGCCGCCGCCGGAGCAGGTCGGCGACCACTGGTCCTGGCCGACGCCCAGCGCGTCGTAGCTCAGCGTGTTGATCCCTCGGTTCTTCAGCGACACCGCGTCGAAGAACACCGCCGGCGTCGACCCGCCAAAGAAATCACCCCCGAAGTTGGCGACGGTGTAGTTGCCAGGATGGCCGTTGAACGCGCCGTTCGGCGTCGTGTTGTCGATGTTCCAATAAGTGAACTGGGAATTGCCCAAGTTCCAGTTGTTGGAGATATTGCCCCAATTATACGCGCTGTAGCGGACTTCCTGGTCGCGATCGGCATAGCGCGCGCCGACCTTGAGCGATTCGAGCCAGTCGGACTCGATGTCGTAGGTCGCGTCGGCGCGGAACGCCCACTCGGTCCCGTCGCTCTCCTCGACGTGATCCATCGCGTGGTTGTAGCGATAGTTGTTCGGGTTCGCGAGCCCGCCCGCCGACTGGTTGATGTTGGTCGGCGCCGAGAAAGCGATCGTCGGCCGGCCGCCGGTCGCGTCGAACGCGACGTTGGCGAAGGAATATTGGCCGACCTCGGCGTCGTAGTTCTGCAGGTCGGCGCGGACATACTGTCCGTCCAGGTTGATCCGCAGCCGGTCGGACACTTCCCACTTCAGGTTGAGCGCGAAATCCTCGGTCTTGCGCATGCTCTCGTTATAGCGGGTGACCGCGTTCAGGTCGGGACCACGCGCGTCGGGGCCACACTCGCCAACCGGGCCCGGACCCCAGTTATAGCACGGGTTGAGCATGTTCTGCCCCTGGTCGTTCAGCGCGATCTGGCCGGCTTCGGCGTCGCTCCCGCCCCACCAGGAGAAATCGGTCTGCTGGTTGACCAGTACGCCCGTCTCGAAATTGCCGTCGCTGTTGAAGGTGAACGGCGACGATCCCGGCGCGGAACGCGGGATGCGCGACGAATTGGGCCCGCCGGTGGTGAAGGCGAAGTTCGCCGGGAATGCGTACAGGTCGGTAAAGTAGCTGATGATGCCGCGCTCGTTCCACACCTCCTCATATTCGGAGCGGTTGTACTGCGCGGTCAGCAGGAGCTTGCCCGACGGATCCTCGTACTGGCCGGCGAGCGCGATGCCGGTGCGGTTGCGGTCGTACACCGTGTCGCGATAAGCGACGCTCGACGGCATGTATTGCGTGCCCGGGCCATAGACGCCGTCGAACACCGCGGTGCGGCCATAGACAACGCCAAGCGTGCGCGTCTGGATTTCCGAATAGGCGATGTTGCCCAGGATGCCGAACTCGCCGATCCCGGTCTCCCAGCGATTGCTGTACAGCGCCGACACTTCGGGCGTCAGCGTCTTGGACAGGTCGCCATAGTTCATGTTGACGCCGACCTGGATCACCTCGGTGTTCTGGTCGAACGGCACTCGGGTGCGCAGGTTGATCAGGCCGGCGATGCCGCCCTCGATCAGCTCGGCGGTCTGATTCTTGTAGCTGTCGACGCCGGCCATCAGCTCGGGCGAGATGTCGCCCCAGCTGAGCCCGCGCGACGAGTTGGCGCTGAACGTGTCGCGGCCGTTGAACTCGGAGCGGACCTGGGTCAGGCCGCGGATCAACACGCCCGACGGATCGGCCGAGAAGTGGGTGGTGTCATCGCTGGCGGCGAAGCGGTTGACGGTGATGCCGGGGACGCGCTGCAGCGCCTCGGCGACCGACTTGTCGGGGAACGCGCCGATGTCGGTCGCGGTGATCGTGTCGACCACGGTATCGGCGTTGCGCTTGATGTTCTGCGACGTGCGCAGCGCCTCGCGCGTGCCCGTCACGATGATGTCGCTGGCCGCCTGATCGTCTACGTTGTTGGGATCGGGCTCGGGGTTGGTCTCGCTGCTGATGCCGGGCGTACCCTGCGGCACCGCCTCCTGCGCCAGCGCCGCCGTCGGCGTCAGCGCGGCCAGCGCCACGCCCAGTACGCCGAGCGACGCGCCCGCCTTCAGCAACGATGCGCTCGCCGTAATCCCGAAACCAACGGTCTTCATGCATTCCTCCCCATTGGCATCGCGCGACGCGTCGCATGCCATCTGATTACGTTCCACGACCGACGCCCAAGCCGGACCGCGTGCCTGTTCGATCTGACGACCCCGCGACACCCACGGATCAATCGCGAAGTAAGGTGGATGACAGCGCTGTCGGACATCCTCGAAAAAGTATGCCGGCGCTGCGACGTCACGGGCCCAACCGTGCCGCCGCGTCCTCATCCTGACGCCCATATCCTTGGACTTGTCCCGCCCCTAGGGCCAATCTCGCGACCGGGTCAATCGCTTAACCCCGCGATCGAATGGGCTCGCGCGATTGCCGCCGAATTGTTGCCGATTGGTGACACCGCCGACCAATCGGCGTTTTCACGGCAGCGCCCGGAACCGGATCGCCTGACCGCCGCCACGCGCGAGTTTCAGGGTCAGCCGGTCGGTCGAGCGCACGTTCTGGCGCGCGATCTCGATCGCGTGCGGGTCGCGCTCGTAATCGGCGCCCGGTCCGTCGCGGTAGATCTGCGCTTCGTAGCGCTTGGTCGGATCTAGAAAGTCGAGCTTCACCTCGAGATCCCGCGCGTTCTCGTCGTTGACCGCGCCGAGATACCAGTCGGCGCCGCCGCGCTGCTGCCGCGCGACCACCGTATAATCGCCGATTACCCCGGCCAGCGTCCGCGACCGTTCCCAGTCGACCGGCACGTCCTTGATGAACTGGAACGCGTCCGGCCGCTTTTCGTAGTTCTCCGGCAGGTCGGCGGCCATCTGCACCGGCGAATAGATCACGACATATTCGGCCAGCTGCGTCGCCAGCGTCGACTGGACCCGCTCGGCGACGTTGGTCTTGCCATATGTCAGGTCGAAGATGCCCGGCGTGAAATCCATCGGCCCCGCCAGCATCCGGGTGAACGGCAGGATCGACAGATGCTCGGGCGGGTTGGTCGGTCGGCCCCAAGCGTTGAACTCCTGCCCCCGCGCGCCCTCGCGGCTGACCATGTTGGGATAGGTCCGCCGAAGCCCGGTGTCCTTGACCGGTTCGTGCGCGTCGATCGAGACGCGGTTGGCCGCCGCCACCTCGGCCGCCTTCATCTCGTGGCGGACGCGGTACTGCCCGGCGAACCATTCGGTCTGCGGCGTCCCATCGGGGTTGCGCCCGCGCACGATCGTGCCGCTCGGCTTGACGTAGCCGGTCTTGACCGCGCCCACCCCGACCCGGCCGTACAGCGCCATCGCGGCGGGCAGCTGCGCCTCGTAATTCTCGATCGCCCCCGCCGTCTCATGATGCCCGATCAGGCTCGTTCCCTTCGATGTCGCATAGGCGGCGAGCGCCGGCAGGTCGAAATCGGGGTAGGATTTGGTGAAGCTGAACTTGTCGCCATTGGCCACCCAATCGCCGTCCCAGCCCTGGTTCCACCCCTCGACCAACACCCCGCCAAAACCGTGCTTGGCGGCGAAGTCGATGTAGCGGCGGACATTGGCGTTGTTCGCCCCGTGCCGGGGACCGCTGCCCCAGGTCGACTTGTCGAGGTGCATCTCCCACCACACGCCGACATATTTCATCGGCTTGATCCACGACACGTCGGCGATCTTGCTCGGCTCGTTGAGGTTGAGGACGATGCGCGAATCGGCCAGCGCCATCGGTGTCTCGGCGACCAGCACCGTCCGCCACGGCGTCTGGAACGCGCCCGTGCGCCGCACCAGCACGCCGTCGGACCATGGCATCAGGTCCGCCTTGAACGCCCCCGCCCCCGTCCGGCGCAGGTTCATGCTGGCATAATCGACCAGCGCCGCCTCGTGCACCGACAGGTACAATCCCTCGCCCTGCAGGGTCAGCGGCGTCTCCGCCAGCGTCACTTGATCGAGTGGCGAGCGCTTGTAGAGATACTCGTCGCGGTCGGCCTGGCGCGCCTGATACCACCACGCGTCGTACTTGCCGGCGAAGTTGAATTCGGTCCGCTCGTCGGTCACCGCCACCGCCTCGCCCGCGGCGATCCCCTTGTGGTCGTAGCGGAAGCCGAAGCCGTCGTCGAACGCGCGCACCACCACGTCGTACGGCACCGCGCCCGTGCCGGCGAGCGACACGCGCATCTCGTTGTGGTGGTCGCGGATCATTCGCTCCTCGCCCCAGGGCTGCTCCCACTGGCTGTCGCGGCTGGCGCGGACCGCCGTCGTGATCCGAGTCGCGGGCGCGCCGGGCTTGCCGGCCATCACCAGTCCGAGTGTCGATCGCGCGATCAGCGGCCGACCGGCGCGGGTCACGTCGTAGCTCGGCCCCTGCGGCCCGACCCGGACGCAGAAGCGCAGCCGCGTGTCGGGCGACGCCACGCACTCGGTCGTCGCGGCGGTGGCCGGCGTCGCGGCGGCGAGCGCGACAAGCGAACAACCGAGCACCAAAAGCTTCTTCATGCACCATCTCCTGCCCGGTACCCCGGTCGTCCGGATAGGGCTCATCGCCCATCCCGTCGCCCGCGGACTTCAGCCCCGTTCCGACAACGCTGTCGGCAATCCTGCTTGGCGGCTCGCGCGAACCGGCGCAACCCGCTTGTCGCCCGGCGGCGCCGTCGTGTCGCGGACGATCAGCGCATGATCTAGCGTGACCTGTCGCACCCGCTGGTCCTTCGACAGCAGCAGCGTCGCGGCCGCATAGGCCAGGTCGCGCACCGGCTGACGTACCGTCGTCAGCGGCGGCCACACCGCCTTGGCCAGTTCCGAATCGTCGAACCCGACGATCGACAGCTGGTCGGGCACGTTGATGTCGAGTTCATGCGCGACGCCCAACGCGCCGGCCGCCATGTCGTCGTTGCAGGCAAAGATCGCGGAGGGCCGGTCGGCCCGGTCGAGCAGTCGCGACGCCGCCTCGCGTCCCGAGGCGAAGCTGTAATCGCCGTCGAACGCCAGGTCGCGTCGGAACGGCACGGCACTCGCCGCCAACGCCTGCTTGAACCCGACGAGCCGTTCGCCGGCCGACGGGTGATGGGCCGGACCACCGATGAAGCCGATCCGGCGATGGCCGAGCGTGACGAGGTGGGCGGTCGCTTCCCGCGCCGCCGCGACATCGTCCATCGCGGTGGCGAGCGAACTCGCCGGCAGGCATCCGGGCGAGATGCGCACGAAGGGAAAGCCCCGCGCCTGCAACGCGGCGAGCAGCGCTTCCGATTCGGTCACCGGGGCGGACAGGATCAACCCGTCGAGGTGCGTTTCGTCGACCAGCGCCAGAACGCGTTGCGCGATATCGTCCGCCGCGCTGTCGCAAGGCTGAAGCAGTAGGCGATAGCCGAGCTCCTCGCACCGGTCCCGCGCGCCCGACTGCAAGTGGTAAATATAATGCGGGCTGGCATTGTCGTACAGCAACGCGACCTGGTGCGACCGCCGCCCCGCCAGCACCCGCGCCGCCGCGCTTGGCCGGAAATTGAGTTCGGCGACAACCGCCTCGACCCGCGCGCGCGTTTCGTCGCTGACGTGCTTTTCCTTGTTGAGCACGCGCGACACGGTCTTGAACGACACGCCGGCCAGGATCGACACTTCCTTGATGGTCGGACGCAACGCTGGTTCTCCGGCCACGAACGGGCCATAGCCGATCTTGTCGCCGCCGGTGACCTAGGTCAATCGAGACACCGGCCCTGGCGATCAATCGCCAGCGAAGGTCAGTCCCGACATGCGGCGCTCGCGCTCGTTGATCAACAGCGCGCGCCCCGCCGGTGGGTGCGCCCGCTGCGGGCAGTCGGGGCGCAGGCATGCGCGACAGCCAAGCCCGATCGGCGTCGCCTCGCCGGCCAGGTCGATGCCGCGCGCCACGACCAGCCCGGCCGCGACCGAGGCCTCGACCCCCAGCCCCACCGCGAATTCGGCGGCGACCCCGCCGAACCGCTGCCCTTGCGGCGTCACTGTCCGCGCGAGGGTCAGCCAGCGCGCGTCATCCTCCAGCTCGACCAACTGGACCGCCAGCGTTCCCGGCCGGTCGAACGCATGGTGCAGCCGCCACAGCGGACAGCGTCCGTCGCTGTCGACCAGCGCCGCGCCGCTCGCCCCCGCGAACCGCTTTGAGGCCTGCCCCGCCCGGTCGATGCGGATCATGAAGAACGGCAGGCCCCGCGCGCCGACCCGCTGCAACGTCGTCAGCCGGTGCGCGACCTGTTCGAACCCCGCGCCGAACCGCCGCCCGAGCAGTTCGACATCATACCCCGTCGCCTCGCACGCGCGCAGGAAACGGGCGTACGGCATCATCAGCGCCGCCGCGAAACAGCCGGAAAGGTGGCGACGATACAGCCGCTCGGCGGCGCGGTCGGTGAAGTTTGCTCCCTTAGTCAGCGCTTCGATCTCGCCCCGCGCCTCGATCTGCCCCAGCTGGAACGCGGCGGAAAACGTCCGCGACGCCGGATCGAGCAACTCGGACAGCTGCAATTGCCGCGCGTGGAGGTCGAGCCGGCGCAGCACGTCGGGCAGCACCTCGACCGGTAGCACCCGAATGGTTAGCTGATGCTTGACCCGCAGCCGCTCGGCGATCGCGCCGTACAGGTCGCCCGCGCCCAGCCGCAACTCGTCCGACAGCGCCTCGGCGGCGGCGTCGAGGTCGGCGAAGTGACCCCGCCACCGCTCGATCTCACGCCGGACCAGCGCCACGGGATCGGTCGCCGGCCCCACCGCCGCCGTACCTGCCGCCCGGTCGTAAGCCCGAGCGAACGCTTCCGCGCCGCCCGGCGCCGCCGCCAGCCACTCGCCGACCTCGTTGCGATCGACTTCCAGGTCGGTGAACAGCGGATCGGCCAGCCGCCGCCGGATCGCGTCCGCTCCGCCGCCCGGTTCGGCCGCCGAGAGCGCGCGTGGATCGAAATCGAATTGCTCGGCCAGCCGCACCAGCAACCCCGCCGACAGCGGCCGCTGATTGCGCTCGATCAGCGTCATGTAGCTCGGCGAGATGCCCAGCATCTCCGCCATCCGCACTTGGCTCAGGCCATGCTGGCCGCGCAACCGGCGAACGGCATACCCGGCGAGCAGCTTGCGATCGGCCATGTCCTACAGCTCCCGTTCGTGCGATGGGCCGCGCGTTCGTGGCGGTCCAATTTGCCACACCGCTTGTCAAGTGTTTACAACGTGACATGGCATGGCTTGACGCAAGCTACAGCTTGACCCTGGTTTCGGCAGTGCCGGGCTATCGCATGGCTCAGCTTCCTCTACTTCGTCGCACAACAAGCGACGAGCTGTAAGGAAGTGACAATGACCACGACGTTCGAGGAACTCGTCCCCGCCCCGCCCGGCCGGTTCGACGGAATCCAGCGGCCGTACGCGCCCGCCGACGTTGCAAGGCTACGCGGCTCGGTTCCGATCGAGCACACCCTGGCGCGCCGCGGCGCGCTCAGGCTGTGGGAGCTGCTCCGGACCGAGGATTACGTCCACTCGCTCGGCGCGATGACCGGCAACCAGGCGATGCAGATGGTCCGCGCCGGGCTGAAGGCGATCTACCTATCGGGTTGGCAGGTCGCCGCCGACGCCAACACCGCCGGCGCGATGTACCCCGACCAGTCGCTCTACCCCGCCAACGCCGGCCCCGAGCTCGCCAAGCGGATCAACAACGCCCTCCAGCGCGCCGACCAGATCGAGCATTCGGAAGGCGGCCCAGAAAACGGCAAAGGCGCGCGCGACTGGTTCGCCCCGATCGTCGCCGACGCCGAGGCCGGCTTCGGCGGTCCGCTCAACTGCTTCGAGATCATGAAGGCATATATCGCGGCCGGCGTCGCCGGGGTCCATTATGAGGACCAGCTGGCCAGCGAGAAGAAGTGCGGCCATCTCGGCGGCAAGGTGCTGATCCCGACCCAGGCGCACATCCGCAACCTCGACGCCGCCCGCCTCGCCGCCGACGTCTCGGGCGTGCCGACGATCATCTGCGCCCGCACCGACGCCGAATCGGCTAGGCTCATACCAGCGACATCGACGAGTGCGACCACGAGTTCCTCACCGGCGAACGTACAGCGGAAGGGTTCTTCCGCCTAAAGGACGGCACCGGCGTTAACCATTGCATCAAGCGCGGCCTCGCCTTCGCCGAGCACGCCGACCTGCTGTGGTGGGAGACCTCCTACCCAAACCTCGACGACGCGCGCCGCTTCGCCGAGGCGATCAAGCGCGCGTTCCCCAACAAGATGCTGGCGTACAACTGCTCGCCCAGCTTCAACTGGGCGGCCAAGCTGGAGGCCGATACGATTTCGAAGTTCCAACGTGAGATCGGCGCGATGGGCTACAAGTACCAGTTCGTCACCTTGGCCGGTTTCCACCAGCTCAACCACGGCATGTTCGAGCTGGCGTCGGGCTACCGCGACCGCGGCATGGCCGCCTATTCCGAGCTGCAACGGGCCGAGTTCGCCAGCGAGGCAAACGGCTACACCGCCACCCGCCATCAGCGCGAGGTCGGCACCGGCTATTTCGACCTGGTCGCCCAGGCGGTCGCCGGGGGTGCCAGCTCGACCACCGCGCTCGCCGAATCGACCGAAGCCGCCCAGTTCAGAAAGGAAGCCGCATGACACCCGACCAGACCGCCGATCGAACCCGCGCCCGCGCCGTCTTCTCGCCCAACGACTTCGCGCTGATGAAGGAGGCACTGGGCGAGCACATCCGTCGCCTGTCCGACGACGACGCCCGCTCGCAACGCTTCAGCAGCCTGTACCATCGTCTCGGCCGCCTCGGCTAAACCAGTTCCTGGGGAGGAAGGGTGCCCGCCGGCGTACATCGGCGGGCATTCCCGTCAGCGCACAACCACCTTGTCGCCGAACCAGTTCGCGACCGCTTCTTCCGCCAATTCGCCCGCCGCCAGCGACAGCATCAAACGGGTCGCATCGGCCTTGTCGAATGCGATGGCGACACCGTTGAGATGTAGGAAAAGACGCGCCATAACCCAAGCCGTCCGCTTGTTGCCGTCGTTTAACGGATAATTGCGCGCGATCCCGAACGCATAGGATGCGGCCAGTGCGCACAGGTCTTTCTCACCGTAGCTATGCTTGTTGATCGGCGGGGCGATCGCCGACTCGAGCAGGCCGTTGTCCTTGACGCCGGCGAGACCACCATGTTCGGCGAGCTGCCGGTCGTGGACAGCCATCGCGATCGCCGCGCTGAGAAAGCGCGGCACCGGATCGACGCTCATTTCGCCAACACGGCGAGAATATCACGATCGTCGCGCATGATCTGCTCGGCAGCGGTCATCGCCTCGACGAACGACGGATCGTGCGCTCGTACGGAAAAGCCCTCGGGCTGCTCGGACCAGTAGATTTTGTCGCCTAGTTCGACGCGGAGCTTGGCGACGATCTCTTTGGATAGGATCACGCCCATCGAGTTGCCGATTTTGATGATTTTCGATTCGCTGGTCATACGTTTGTTATAACCTAATGTTGGCGTTGTCCAAGCCGTCACAATGCGTCTTCCCGCGTCAGCACTGTCTCGCTAAAGCAATGGCTTATGACCCGCCTCCTGCTCGCCGCCCTGCTCTGGCTTGGAACGATCGTCCCGGCCCACGCCGCGATCACCGCGACCTTCTGGAGCCACGACATGGGCGACAGCTTCCCCCACACCTTCTTCACACTCCGCGGTACGCCCGACGCCGGCGGCGCGCCGGTCGACCTCAACTACGGCTTCACCGCCAAGTCGGTCAGCCCGGCCATCCTGCTCGGCGCGGTGCCCGGCCGCATCGACATCGCCGACGCCAAATACATGGCCGGCAGCGACGCGCAGTTCTCGCTGGTGATCAGCGACGCGCAATATGCCGACCTGCTGCGGCTCGTCGACGAATGGGACGCGACCAGGGGCGACGGCACCTACCGCCTGAACGCGCGCAATTGCGTCCATTTCGTCAAGGAAGCCGCCCGCCGCGTCGGCCTCGTCGCGCTCGACTTGCCCAAGCTGATGAAGAAGCCGCGCAGCTTCCTGCAAGCGGTCGCCGCGGGCAACCGCGACCGGATCACCGTCATCAACCAGCGCGGCGCCACTTACCTGGCCTCGCTTCCACCCCCGGCCCCGGTTCAGGCACCGGCGACAGGAACGCTGGCGATCGCCACGCCCTAGTCGGCCGGCACCACCTCGACGATGTCGAGCGTCGACTCGAACCGGGGATAGGGCAGCACCAGCCGCCACCGCCAGTCGCCGATCCGCTGAACGAAGCCCGCCAGGTCGCGGTCGCGGTCGCGGCCATAGGACATCGGCCGCGTCTCGTCGCCGAGCATCAACGTGCCCAGGAACACCGCGCGAAACTGGCCGTCGGGCAACAATCGCCCGACTGGGCGTTGTGACCCGGTCAGCTTGGCGAACACCCCGTCATCACCGATCCGACACGCGAAGAGGGGATATCGCACGAACGCCAACGTTGCCGCGCCCTGGTTGCCGATTTTCAGCACGCGGCAGCGATAGGCGCCGGCCGGCGGCATCGCCCCGGCCAGCGCCACGTCCGGATCGAGCAGCGCGCCCTCGGCGGCGATCGCCGTCGCCTCACCGCCGGCCCTCGCCTGCGCCAGCGCGGCGACCCACGCTT